>JBJEYC010000273.1:0-1962 GCA_051886435.1 Lachnospiraceae bacterium | reverse complement strand
AGATGGTCTTCTGTGCCACGACGTGATCTCCTGCTCCTGCAAGAGCCGTGACCGCATAGGTGACGGCTGCGGCACCGGAGGCAACCGCAAGACCTGCAACGCCGCCTTCCAGCGCTGCCAGACGATCCTCTAGAACTGCCTGGGTGGAGTTGGTCAGTCTTCCGTAAATGTTGCCGGCATCACGCAGGCCGAACCGGTCTGCCGCGTGCTGTGCATTGTGGAAAACGTAGGACGTGGTCTGATAGATCGGGACCGCTCTGGCATCCGTTGCGGGATCGGCCTTCTCCTGGCCTACGTGTAACTGCAGTGTCTCAAAACCAAACTTGTGCTCGCTCATGATTTTCTCCTTATTCTGAACCGGTCCGCCTCCTGCAGAGAAATGGCTCTGCAGGGACGCCGGCGTACTCACTTTTTCTTTTTCGGTTTACTGATAGTTGTGGCCTTCGCGGGAGCCTGTTGTCTGCGTCAGCAGCACATTCGGGCTGTGGCGCCTCCCACGGGGCGGGGGCTTGTTTGATTCATCCCGGTCGCTCCTTTCTTTGTATTCCTATCGTTTTAATAGGTTTTGTCTGCCGATGACCATAAGATAACATAGGGATCGGATATGGGCAAATATCGATTTCTGATTACTTGTTATCGGTTTTACTTATAACAAACGTCGCGATATGTGTCGCTTTTTGCGCAAGTCTGGATCCACGCCGGTTCACTGAATTTTTACCTATTTTCGAGGCAAATCCGGGGATTTCCCGTGCTATACTGACAGGAGAGGACCTGTGTGCCGGGCACACAGTGGGGAACATTTCGAAAGGATTGGAGGACCAGCAGTATGAGCGAACCATATGATCACGACGATACCGGAAAACCGACCCCCCAGGTGCCAGAGGAGACCGCAGCAGCGGCCAAAGAAGAGGAAAACACCTCCGCGGTACCGGAGGAATCCGTGACACCAAAGCAGGAGGAGGCACCGCACGAGACCCGGGCAGAAGAGACGGCGGCAGAAAATACCACGCCGGAACCGGAGCCCACGCCTTCCTCCGGACAGGCAGCAGCGCAGGAGACCGAATCCCCGAACCGGGCAGAGCTTCTTGACGAGGCGGAGCGGCTCGGAAGGATGGTAAAAAAGAATAAGAAGACGATCCGCAGTCTCCGTGTCTGGCTGGTGATCGTGCTTCTTCTGGCAGCAGCCGGGATCGGCGGCCTCTGGTACTGGTCCAGCACGAAGCTGAAAGCAGCTAACGAGAACATCGCCGCCCTGACAGAGGAGGTCAACTCCACACAGAAGGAGCTCGAAGAGACGAGTGCCAACCTGGACTCCGTGAGCCAGCAGCTCACCGACACCCAGAGCCAGCTCGACACGGCAAACGCCAACCTCAAGGATGCCCAGGATGCCCTGGCCACCGCTGAGGAGACCAATAAGAGCCTGCAGGATACCGTGGACCAGATGACAGACAGTATGGAGGAGCTCCAGTCCACCATTGAGAGCGTTGAGTCCGCGATCCAGGAGCAGGAGGGCAGCACCTCTTCCGACAGTGGCACCACGAACTATGCCGACTACTGGGCCAGCAAGAAGAAAGAGGCCGAGGCTGCGCAGGAGAAGTTCCAGAGCCTGTTAAAGAGCATCACCGGTTCCTCCTTCGGAAGCAGCACAAGCAGCACAGAGGATACCACTACACAGAGCTCTTCTGAGAGCTCCTCTGAGAGTGCATCCACGGATTCCACAGAGAAGGCTACGACAAAGTCCACCGAATCCTCCACGGAATCTGCTACCGAGTCCACCACCGAGAGTGCTGACACGGCAGCATCGAAGTCAAAGTCGTCCAGTTCCGCCAAGGATCTCGGCCTGAATATCTCCAGCATCGCCTTCTAAAGAGACAAAAACAAAATCACAGCACACAAAAAAGAGCACCCACCGGTGCTCTTTTTTGCTGCACTGCTATTTCGTGGAAACTCAGCTCACCTGCT
>JBJEYC010000272.1:0-1962 GCA_051886435.1 Lachnospiraceae bacterium | reverse complement strand
CCAGGGAGATCACCGCGATGTCCGTGGTGCCGCCGCCGATGTCCACCACCATGTTTCCGCAGGGCTTGGTGATATCGATGCCAGCACCGATCGCCGCGGCGATGGGCTCCTCAATGATGAACACCTCCCGGGCGCCCGCCTGGAAGGTGGCATCCTCTACGGCCTTCTTCTCCACCTCTGTCACCTGGGATGGCACGCAGACCGCAATGCGGGGCTTGCGGAAAGTGCGGCGGCCGATTGCCTTCTGGATGAAGTACTTCATCATCTTTTCGGTCACCGTGTAATCCGAGATGACACCCTGGCGCAGGGGGCGCACGGCCACGATGTTGCCAGGGGTTCTGCCCAGCATGAGCCTTGCGTCCTCACCAATCGCCATGATCTTGTTCGTGTCACGGTCAAAGGCGACCACAGAGGGCTCCTTCAGCACCACGCCTCTTCCCCTGATATAGACCAGCACGCTGGCCGTACCGAGATCAATTCCGATATCTGAATGCTGCATACGTCCTCTTCACAAAAAATACGGTCAACACAAAATACCGCAGCTGCCGGCGCAGCCGCGATATCAGTATAGTCTAACACTGCATGCATTTCAAAAAATTTCTTCTCACATCCCGCGACGCGCCCGGTCCTTCTCCAGCATCCGGTTCACATAGTAGCCGGTGTAGGAAGCGTGGTTCTGCGCGATCTCCTCAGGCGTGCCGGCAGCCACCACGGTGCCGCCGCCGTCTCCGCCCTCGGGGCCCATGTCGATGATGTAGTCCGCGGTCTTGATGACGTCCAGGTTGTGCTCAATGACCACCACCGAGTTGCCCGCGTCCACGAGCTTCTGCAGGATCTGGGTCAGCTTGTTCACGTCCTCAAAGTGCAGGCCCGTCGTGGGCTCATCCAGGATGTAGATCGTGCGGCCGGTGCTTCGCTTGGAGAGCTCCGCCGCAAGCTTGATGCGCTGCGCCTCGCCGCCGGAGAGCTCGGTGCTGGGCTGACCCAGCTTCACATACCCCAGACCCACATCATAGAGGGTCTGAATCCGGTCACGAATGGCAGGCACGTTCTCGAAGAAGTGCACCGCCTCCTCCACAGTCATATCCAGCACATCAAAGATGCTCTTGCCCTTGTACTTGACCTCCAGGGTCTCCCGGTTGTAGCGGTGGCCGTGGCAGACCTCGCAGGGGACGTAGACGTCCGGCAAAAAGTGCATCTCGATCTTGATGATGCCGTCACCGCCGCAGGCCTCACACCGGCCGCCCTTGACGTTGAAGGAGAACCGGCCCTTGGTGTAGCCTCTCGCCTTCGCGTCCGGCGTTCCTGCGAACAGGTCACGGATCAGGTCAAAGACCCCGGTATAGGTTGCCGGGTTGGAGCGGGGCGTGCGGCCGATCGGAGACTGGTCGATGTCGATGACCTTGTCCAGCTGGTCAATGCCCTCGATGCCGTCATTGGGTCCCGCCACGGTCCGTGCCCGGTTTAAGTCATGGGCGAGCTGCTTGTACAGGATCTCATTGACCAGAGAGCTCTTGCCGGAGCCGGAGACGCCGGTGACAAGACACAGGACTCCCAGGGGGATCTTCACGTCGATGTGCTTTAAGTTGTTCATTGCGGCCCCGCGGACGGTGAGCCACCCCGAAGGGGTGCGGCGCTTCTCGGGCACCGGAATGAACTTTCTGCCGGAGAGGTAGGCGCCCGTCACGGAGTCGGGGTTTGCCATGATCTCCTCTGCCGTACCTGTCGCCACAATCCGGCCGCCGTGGGAGCCGGCGCCCGGCCCCACGTCCACGATGTAGTCCGCAGCCCGCATCGTGTCCTCGTCATGCTCGACGACGATCACGGTGTTCTGCAGGTCCCGCAGGCTCTTCAGGGTGTCGAGGAGCTTGTCGTTATCCCGCTGGTGCAGGCCGATGGAAGGCTCATCCAGGATGTAGCAGACGCCCACGAGGCCGGAGCCGATCTGGGTGGCCAGGCGGA
>JBJEYC010000271.1:5632-9342 GCA_051886435.1 Lachnospiraceae bacterium | reverse complement strand
CAAGTCCTTAAAATGATCTCATAAGACGGTTACCCAAGGCGCTGCAGACCGGTGAAAGCAGGATCTTTTCGGCGATCGGAGGCAGGGCCGCAGATCGAAAGAAATCGTTGTTTGGCGCTTTCCATATGGCACCAGTTATGTGGGATGCGTATCGGATACTTGATGCAGGTGCTGGCGGTTGGCAGGAATGTCAGCTGCTGCGGGTTCAATCGGCAATCAGCCAGAGGAGGTTACAATGTCAATGCATTTGTCGCCAGAAATCCGGGTTCCCATCGATCCGGAGAATCCATCCATTGAACGGCATGAGGATCTCTGTATCCGCTGCGGAAAGTGTCGCGACGTATGTCGTGACGAGATATCCGTTCTGACCTATTACGACCTTGCAAAAACCGGGGATGTCCCGATCTGCATCCACTGCGGTCAGTGCGCAAATGTCTGTCCCGTGGATTCGATTACCGAGAAGAGTGAGGTCGAAGCGCTGAAGGCAGCGATTGCAGATCCGGAGAAGATCGTCATTGTATCCACCTCTCCTTCGGTCCGTGTTGCCCTTGGAGAGGGATTCGGCAATGCTCCCGGCACCTTTTCCGAGGGGAAAATGGTCGCTCTGCTTAGGAAGCTCGGCGTCGACATCGTGCTCGACACGGACTTCGCTGCAGATATGACCATCGTCGAAGAGGCCTCGGAGCTGCTCTCCCGTATCACGAAGGGGAGCGCGCCGCTGCCGCAGTTTACCTCCTGCTGCCCGGCGTGGGTGAAATTTGCTGAGACCTATTATCCGGATCTTCTGCCGCACATCTCGTCGGCCAAGAGTCCCATCGGAATGCAGGGACCGACCATCAAAACCTGGTATGCGAAGAAGCAGGGGATCGATCCGAAGAAGATCGTGAATGTGTGCCTGACCCCCTGCACCGCCAAGAAGTTTGAGATCCGCCGCGAAGAGATGAACGATTCCGCTTCCTACTGGAACGATCCGGACCTTCGGGACATGGATCTTTGCATTACCACCCGGGAACTGATCGGCTGGGCAAAAGAAGCCGGCATTGATTATGCGAACCTCCCGGAATCGGATTTTGACTCTCTGATGTCCGAAAAAAGCGGCGGCGGTGTGATATTCGGCGCGACCGGCGGCGTCATGGAAGCAGCTCTGCGCGCAGCATATGAATACCTGAACGACCGGCCTGCACCCAAAGAATTGCTGCAGCTCTCCAAGGTCCGGGGATATGAGGGAATCCGCACGGCAGCCGTGAAGATGACAGACGCTCTTTCTGTCCGTGTGGCGGTGATCTACGGGACAGCGAACGTGCGCCGTTTCCTCGAGGAGCAGAAGCTGGACGATTTTGATTTCATCGAGGTCATGACCTGCCCCGGCGGCTGCATCGGCGGAGGCGGTCAGCCCAAGCACCTCGAAACGCCGGACGAGGCCAGGAAGGAACGCATCGAGGGCCTTTACGCAAAGGATGCGGCGATGGACGAGAAGGTCAGCACCCGGAATCAGGAGCTGAACGACCTGTATGCGTCCTTCTATGGAAAGCCCCTGTCGGATCTTGCCGAGAAGCTCCTGCACACGTCCTACCACTCCAGAGAGCAGGACCTTGGTGAGAGCGCTGAGAACTATCGGAAGTTAAAGAAAAACGAAAACCCGGAGAGTGATTATGTCGAGGTCACAAAGCCGGGGGAGAAGACCCGCAAGTGGAAGTGTCGGATCTGCGGATATATCTACGAAGGGGCAACGCCGCCGACAGAATGTCCCGTCTGCCATCAGGGTGCCGATGCCTTTGACAGAGTGAAGACCTGGCGGTGCAAGATCTGCGGCTATACCTGTGAGGGCGTGACGCCGCCGGACGAGTGTCCCGTCTGCCATCAGGGTGCCGATGCCTTTGAGGAAGTGAAGACCTGGAGATGCAAGATCTGCGGCTATACCTGTGAGGGCGTGACGCCGCCGGACGAGTGTCCCGTCTGCCATCAGGGCGCTGATGCCTTTGAGGAAGTGAAGACCTGGAGGTGTAAGATCTGCGGCTATATCTGTGAAGGTGTGACGCCCCCGCAGGAGTGTCCCATCTGCCATCAGGGCGCCGATGCCTTTGAGGAAATATAAGGCAATACAGATATCTGCCTCTTGGGTACGACCGCCGATTGAAAAATATCCAGAATTCTGGACACATTGATTATCATTCGACACGATAGCTGGATGTCATCCTATTATTGCATAGGAGGCATCCAGTTTTTTCTTCCTGATGCAGGCCCCGATCCCCTTTATGGGTCGGGGATCGTTGACGCTCCCAGGGAATCTTCATATGAAAGCGCGATGCTTTCTCGAAAAAGCCGCATTTTCAGGAAGCGACATTCCGATTTCTTCTCCACTCGGGGATCCTGGAAGTCACGGAAAGCAGGATCAATACTCCACAGAAAAAAATCGGGCTCAGACGAAACACCGCATCCGCCGCGGCTTTTCCCATGGCCGTACCATGCGCAAACTGGCCGCCGGCAAGGAAATGTCGGACATAGCGGGAATAAGCGGCGCAAGCCTCCGTGGACAGGAGAACATCAATGCCAAGCAGGATGAGCCCGCTCTTTGCCCTTCCGGCAAACAGGTATCTTCCCGCTGAGTTTGCAATGGCCATGGGAAGAATGTTCAACAAGAGAAGCAGCGCTGCCTCTTCAAAAAGAAGTTTTACTGCAGGAAGCTCCTGCAGAACCACCTGAAAGATCAGGGCATCTGCATAGAGAAAGGTCACTGCGGACATACAGAGCATGATTTCACTGACCCGGACGCGGCGAACCACTCTCTTTCCACTGGCAATTTCGGTGTTCTGATTTTGGCTGTTCTTGTTCATCTGCATTCCTCCCTGGTTTCTGATTTCCGTTTATCGAGTGAATATGCACAATGCGTACTCTGCCTGTCACCTCCTTTCATTGTTTCCAAATGCCGAAATGGCTTACGAACCCTCCAGCACAATTCTGCGGTGAATATATGTGATGTCACCTTCGAGCTGGGCTCTTGGGTAGCGTCCCTCCCAGTGCACCGTGCCGCCATAGTTTCCCTCACAGACCGTGACAAATCTGCTGTCAACCGACAGGACCAGGACGCTATGCGAGTCGTGGAAAATGCGTGCAATATCCCCGGGACGAAGTTCTGCGGTGGAACTGGGATGCAGCTCGACCATTGGCGCTTCCTTGCCATAGATCTCATCGGAGATCATCATGGCAAAGGCACTGCAGCCAGTGAAGACAGAAAAAGGGGCAACGGCATCGTTCTGATATGTGTTCTGGCTGCTCCATCTCATTCCTTCCGGATACCTGGCTTTGAGTGCCGGGATTTTGGACTCCAGATCAATCGGCGCCGCCTCTGTGGAGAACGCCTGTCTGCCCTCAGCCCGGCCGAAGGTCAGGTAGTGCTGGTACAGCGCAGTCTCATCCGTCCCCAAAGCCTTCACAACGTCGGGATACATGGCGGCATAGTACGCCGCGTCAAAAATTCCACCATCCGCCATTCTTCTGGGTGCCGCCTCGGCGTGTATCGATGCGAGCACCATGCCAAATAACGCCAGTGCCACCGTTGTTTTTGGTATCCTATTCTTTTTTCTTCTCATACAAGTCTCCCTCATTTTTCCGCCCGAATTTTTGACAGCTAATATCATATCGCAGGAAGAAATCGCAAAAAATTGGCAGCTTTTCGAGCATTTACGACCCCTATATTCCTGTTATTTTCG
>JBJEYC010000271.1:0-5532 GCA_051886435.1 Lachnospiraceae bacterium | reverse complement strand
TGGCAGGCCGGTCAATCCCATACCGTTTTTTCATCACCTGCCAGAACTCCCGTTCAAGCCGATCACGTCTCTTCTTCTGCGCCTCCCATTTCTCGTGATCCTTCGGCGCATCCGGCTCAAGCATGTTCCGCTCCAGTTCTGCAAGCGGTGCATACGCTTTCGCTGCATCCGGATATTGCAGAAGGATCATCCGATCCAGCGTGGCCATTGCCTCGCGCTCACTCTTTTCAATCCGGTTCCCACTGCCGTTCATCATGTCTCCTTTCTGCAGGCAGGCTGCCGCATGTTCCTGCCTGCATCGTTTCCTTTTCTGTGTTCCCGGTTCTGGCTCCGAGTGCCTGGCCCGTTTCTCCCGGCCATTCCGGACACTCAGAAGAGATGGTTAGAGCCTGCCGTCAGGAAATGGCAGATTCAGTCTTTTTTTGTTACACACAGGCCAAAAGGCATGCAGAATCACAGCAGAAAGTACGCCGCTGCTATGCGGGCCGCTGGCTATCGCGTAATCCTGCTATGCATCGTCCAGGAATCATCTCCGTGCTGCCGGTTTTCCTTATGCGCAAACCTGCGCTCCCAGTAGCGGTTGTCCGACTCAACACGCGTGAGGCGATGGTGCTGCTCATCTTTGTCCACATATCGACTCAGCCCAAGAAACCCTGGATCAGAGAGCGTATCGTAGCGTTCCGTACATACCGGGTGCCTTCCCCGTTGAAATACAACCTCCTTCCCGATGGGAAGATACATAACATCCTCCAGCGGAGCATTCAGGCGCACGGAAACCTGCCTTGCGGTCTGAATGTCGTTCCCGCCTAAGTAGACGTAGGTATCGCAGTTATCCAGAATTGTTGTCGTACCGGTTGGTCCGTATATGGCATCCAGCTGCGCCTCTGACTGCAAAAGCATCATCGCGGAGATCCCCTTTGACCGGAAGATTGAGATATCCTGGGTAAAGTGCGGAACCGCGCCGCCGTTTGCAAAATCATCCGCAATGATCCGGACCGGAACCTGCAGCCGTCCATCCGGATAGCCCTCTCCCAGCTCAAACAGCGTCTGGATGAGCTGTGCGAGAACCAGGTTTGCAAAAAGATGAAGCATCGGATTGACCGGAGAAATCGTAATGAACAGCACCGACTTCTTCTGTCCCAGCTTGCGGAGGTTGATTCCCGGCTTTTTCTTCATCAGGTCCATGAGTTCTGCCGTGAAAATGGTGCTCATTCTCGTACGCAGCGAGCCAAGCACGCATCGGGCGGTCCGATCGGGCAAAGAGCAGAAGGTATCCCACCAGACAATGGTCTGACTGTCCGGTTTTCTTTCCCGCATATCGTTAAATAAGGGATCCAGCGTTGTAGTGCTACCGTATGCGCTGTTTTCCTCCATCACAGAGAGTTGGTTCACAAGCCTGACCACATCCGGAAAATCGGCCTCAAAGGTTACATCCATGCAATATGACATGAGCGCCGCAAGGAGTGCTGACCCGCTCTGCTCCCAATAGGGATCCATGCGGTAATTGTGCGTACCGTCGGGATCGCTGTCCATAATGGCATCCGCAAGAGCCTTGATCCTTGTATAGTCCCCCATGCGGATATAATCCATCGGATCAAAGCAGTTGGTGCTCTCTGCGGGATTGGAAAGATTCAGATTCATCACCTCGTAGCCCTGCTCCGCGAAGTATTTCCCGTAGATATGCGGAATTTCCTGCTTCTTGACAATGCAGACCAGGCTCCTGTTCTGTGCCCGAAGGAGCGTCGGCTCCAGAAGAGAGAGCGATTTTCCGGTGCCGGTTCCGCCGATCACGACGACATTTTCATTGATCCCGGACCGCTCCGCATCCGACTGTAAGACACAATCCCTGCCCAAGACAATTTCATCACTCATTTCCACCCCTCCATCATGCCAATCTGGTCACACAGGCCGTAGGCGGCGGCTTCCTTTGGCGTAAAATAGCGGTCCTGCCGAAGCATGGTGCTGATCGTCCGCTGTGTCTTTCCCGTGCTGTCTGCGAGAAGACTGCAGATCCGATTCTCCGTGCAGCGGATGCGCTTTGCCGTCTCCTCCAGATCCTCCGCCCTGCCGCCGGCGCCGTTCATCAGCCAGGGTGCGTGGAGCATGAGCTCACTTCCCGGGAGCATGGTCCGGCAGCCCTTTACTCCGCAGGCAAAGATCACGGCCGCCATGGAGTAGGCATAGCCGGCGCAGTAGAGCCGCACCGGCATGGGGGCATGCGTGATGCAGTCGATGTACAGAAGTCCCGCTGCGACGGAGCCGCCGCTGGAGGTGATCATGATATCGACAGGAGCCTTCGCGTCCCGCATCTGGAGAACCATCATGCATTTCTGGAATTCTGAAGCGGAACGCTCCGTGATCTCCCCGGTTACAAACAGCGTCCGCTTTTCAAACAAAAGCGTATCTGTGTCGACGAGTATTGTTCCATTGCTGGATTTTACTTCTGCAAACATATCGTTCCTCCTTAGCGGTTGATTGCCGTTTCCTTCTGTAATGCTGCATCCAGTCTGTTTTCTCCTTGGAGGGCAGCACCGCACTGCCTGGGTGCTGCCTTCCCAGGGAGCCTGTTACTGCTCCTGCGCAGCCGCCGGGACAGAAGAATCCGAGGCAGAAGCTGCAGCCTGCGCCTGGTGCTTTGCATCCTCCTGTGCGATCATGTTCTGCGCGTTGACCAGGTTGGTATCGGCGTCGGCCGTGTTTGCGACCGTTCCGATCGGCTCCCAGACTGCATAGCTTGGGGTTGTCGATCCCAAGCCATGGCAGGTGTAGGTGACGATGCAGGCGTCCTGGCGCTCCAGTAAGGACCTGCCGTCCTTGTCCAAAAGATCGTATCCGGTATTCGTGCCAAGTCCGATCTGCAGATCAATGCAGCGGTAGACGGCAGTCGTCCCGTTCCCATTCAGGTACATGAGAGTCTGGCCCGGCACAGCCTGCTCAATCCGTCTGAAGCCCTGCTTCGCGTGATCCGCAATAATCAGATCGTAGGACGGATCGCTCTGCCAGTTGAATGCGCAGGCGGAATCCTCTGCATCGGTCACAGGCTGACGGGTTGACGGATCGACGGTATCGGTATTGCAATTGAAAACGGCGACATCAATGCTGCAATCCGGAATCGTCAGGCGATAAAGCATGTTGGAGCGCTCCATCATCTCCTCGGCCGTGTCGTACACGACGGGGGTCTTCTTCTCTGCCGCAAAGACGGTGATCGAACCAGGGCCTGCGGGCATCAGCGTCAGCGAAAGCGCTGCTGCGGTCAGCACAGCTGCGATTGCCTTTCTTCCTCCTGCGAAATGGATCATGTTCTTCATTCTCAAACTCCTTTCCGGCATGAAGCCGTTAACCTTTGCTCTGTTTGCTGCTTGCTTCCCCCAAGCGATCCGAAAGACGGCTGGGTATCGCCCCTCCCGGTGCACCGTGCTGCCATATCTTCTCATACAAATCTCCCTTCATTTCTCTGCCCGAATTTGTGACAGACTATAAATTACCGCAAAGAGGAAGTACAAAAAATTGGCATCTATTCGAATTTTTGTGACCCCTTTATTTTTTGTAATTTATGTATATTAATGTGTTTTACTTACTATTTGTGACCCCTTTTTGGGGCTATTTTTCTTATTAGGGAATCCTCCATACCCATCAGCCAGATGAAGCCATGGCGAAATCCCGTTCTTTCCATGCTTTCACCTCCTTTCAAAGTTCCCAGACTGCACCAACCAGGTATCTTCCGCTCCGGTTTTAAGAGCGGTGCATATGCTTTCGCTGCATCCGGATATTGCAGAAGAATCGTACGGTCACGCGCAGTCATCGTCTCCCGCTCACTCTTTTCAATCTGATTCCCGTTGCCGTTCATCATGTCTCCTCTCTGCAGGCAGGCTGCCGTATATTCCTGCCTGCATCTTGTTCTTTGTCCGCGGTTCTGGCCCCGGCTGCTCAGTCCGTTCCGGTCGGTCGTTCCGGATACTCCGTTTTCATCGTGCACCGCATGAAGTAGGACCCATGGCAGGGCCGCTGAAAGACGGTTACCAGGTTCTGGTCCGCGAAAACAAAGATGAAATTCCCATATACGCGATACCACCAGTTGCCTGGCCCTTCCTCTTCGAGCGCCTTGTGCCTGAGCCATGCGCCAAGTCTCCCGGTAACTTCGTCGGCTGACTTTCCCTTTTCTACGGCCTTCTTTGTCATGCGGACTGCGGCATTCCGGTTCCATCCGGCTCTCTGCTTCATCCGCTTCATGGCATGTTCCGTGATATAGATCGTGTCCTTTTGCCTACTGATCGAAATGGAACAGCTAATGATGTGGGAAGGGTCGATACCGTGTTCCCTGGCTGCGAACTCCGCAAGGCTCCCCTTGTGCAAAAGCTGGTGGGAGACCACCTCTCCACTGCTGTAATCATACGGTCCACAGGCGAATCCATAGTCCAGCTGGAGCCGGATCGACTTAGCCGCAGTTCTCTTCTGTTCTACATTGCACATAGTTTTCTCCTTTCTGATTTGTTTGCTCTGTTCCCCTAAGACATGTAAAGTGCCATCGGGATTTTGTTGTCCTGTACCGCAAAATCTGCGGATCCCATTTCGTCTGGTCAGACATAAGATTTCCGTCTGCGTGATGTATGATCAGCCGTATCTTTCCTAAAATATTTTTTGGCTCCCGCCTCCTTCCAAACAGCTGACTGTAATTACTGCGGAATAAAAGGGGATGGTAAGGAACATGCCGCCTGCGGCGACGATGTTGGATTCTCCCTGTCTGCAGTCCGTGATGTGCTGTGATCAGGGAAAATTCCTGATAAAGGCAGGAAAGAAATGGCAAATGGTGATAACGAACGTTATGGGAAATACACAGATGTGTGCTGGAAAGACGGTGCTGTTTGATAAGTGCGTGCGATTTCAGGATTCTTTGGCGTCGTGACGCCCATCGTTCAGAACTTCCGGCGTCATATCGAGGTACTTCGGCTGCACCGCACCGTCATTGTTGTCGTAGTACGTGATGTCGTAGTAGTGCCAGTCATCTTCGCCAAATGAGATGGCAGACCAGCTGTGCGTCGTACTCTGAACGGTCTTCGTCCTGTAGTAATCGGGATCTGTACACGTATAATCAACACAGTCAGTATCCGAATTGATCGGGACTGCCTGAATCAGCGTGTTAAATTCCGTTGCGTAAGTGGTGCAGATGCCCTTTCCCGTGGTCAGACCGGGAAGCGCATTCTGATAGCTGCGGCACAATGTAAGATCCGTTAATGCGGCGTAATCGTAGGAAAGGTTTGCAGCCTCCCACTCTGCGACCATCTCCGGCACATCGGCGCATACCGTCCCCTGCGGGACAATCAGCTGGATGTTCGAGGCCGCCCAGTGATCGCACTGATTGATGATCGAATCAAGGAACTTGTAACTGTCACTGTCGATGAATTCTCTTCCAGTTCCATCGCGATAGGTCGTGTAATCGTCGAGTGTGGACTGGCACACGGAGGGAGAGATCTCCGAAATCTCCTCTTCCAGATCCTGCCTGGACTTTACGAGATTGTTCCTGACGTAGTAGTT
>JBJEYC010000270.1:0-1987 GCA_051886435.1 Lachnospiraceae bacterium | reverse complement strand
TAACATAATAAATTTTTAATAGTTGTTTTATAGCTTTTCCGCTCTCTTTCCGATATGATCGTAACAGGGGGATGACTTTCAGAACATTTTGCAAATATCGAGTAAGGGAGGTTTTGTTTATGTCTATTCACAACGTAGTTTTGATCGGCGGCGGCGTTCTGGGCAGCCAGATCGCATATCAGTCCGCATACAAGGGCATGCATGTCACCATCTGGCTTCGCTCCGAGGCCTCCATCGGCAGAGCCCAGCCCAAGCTTGACCGCCTGCACAACATCTATCGTGATACTCTGGAGCAGTCCAAAGACCTTCTGGGCAAGCCTGGTGCCAGATATGCAAGAGGACTCTTCGATGACTTCTCACATACCACGCCGGCAGATATCGATGCCCTGAAGGCACAGGCCGATGCGGCGTATCAGGGACTGGTGCTCACCACGGATCTTGCCGCTGCACTGAAGGATGCGGATCTTGTGATCGAGGCCCTTGCAGAGGATCCGGCGCAGAAGGCCGCATTTTATGAGAAGGCAGCGCCGCTCCTTCCGGAAAAGACGATTCTCGCCACCAACTCCTCGACACTGCTGCCGAGTCAGCTGGCTCCTTCTACCGGGCGCCCGGATCGATACCTTGCCATCCACTTTGCCAATGAGATCTGGCGCAACAACACCGCCGAGATCATGGGCCATGCGGGCACCAACAAGGCCATCGTGCAGGCATCTGCTGAGTTTGCCCGGCAGATCGGCATGGTTCCCCTGGTTCTGCACAAGGAGCAGCCTGGCTATATTCTGAACTCGATCCTCGTCCCGTTCCTCACAGCCGCGCAGTCACTGCTGGCCAACGGGGTGGCAGATCCGGAGACCATCGATCTGACCTGGAAGCTCGGCACTGGCGCTCCGCTCGGCCCCTTCCAGATTCTGGACATCGTAGGGCTGACCACCGCCTACAACATCGTCTCCATGCGGCCAGATGCAAAGGATCCTGAGAGCACCAATGGAAAGATTGCCGCGACGCTCAAGTCCTACATTGACCAGGGCAAAACCGGAGTCAATGCCGGAGAGGGATTCTACAAGTACAAATAGTATCCAGATTTGCCTACGCAAAACGCTCTGCCTACGCAGAGCGTTTTTGCTTTCATGATCTTCTTTGCGTCCTGCTGCCCTTTCCGATCCTATTGTTCTGCTGGCATCCGGATTGGACAGGTGCTATAAAGGAGAGCAGTCGATCAAACGCAAGGGGGTTCTATGAAACAGAAAACAAAGCGCATCGTTCCCGTTCTGCTCTGCGCAGCGGCGGCCGCCGTCCTGCTCGCAGCCCGCCTGGGACGCAGGGACACGGAGCCGACGCAGGCAGCGGCGTCCACGACCAGCCGCACCTTTCTCGTCGCGTCAGATCTCCACTACCTCTCCCCCGCCCTGAATGACAACGGCACCTTCTTTCTCAACATGATGGAGCAGGCAGATGGCAAGACCACGCAGTATGCAGAAGAGGTGACAGAGGCCTTTGTCGAAGATGTCATCGCACAGCATCCGGCTGCCCTCGTCCTGACCGGCGACCTCACCTTCAACGGTGCCAAAAAGAGCCACCAGGATCTGGCCAAAAAGCTGCAGAAGATCCGGGATGCCGGGATCCCGGTCTACGTCCTCTCCGGAAATCACGACCTGAACAGCACCAATGCTGCCCGCTTCCACGGGGACAGCTATGACCTGGTCGATGGGGTGACCCCGGAGGAATTCACAAAGATCTATGCCGACTTTGGCTTTGACGACGCCCTATCCGTGGATTCCGCCTCTTTCAGCTACGTGGTCCGCCCCTGGCCCGGGATGCGTTTCCTGCTTTTGGATGTCAACGGTGTGGAGGAGCCCTGCCGCATTCCGGATTCCACCCTCTCGTGGATTCAGGACCAGCTTCAGGATGCAAAGGACGCAGGGGATCTTGTGCTCTCCTTCAGCCACCAGAATCTCCTGCAGCACAGCCTCTTTACGGACGGATATGT
>JBJEYC010000269.1:0-9494 GCA_051886435.1 Lachnospiraceae bacterium | reverse complement strand
TCGTCGATCATGACGTAGGAGGCGTTGCGGTCGCACTCTCCCGTCAGCGCCATCTTGAGGTAGAACCACTCGATGGAGGTGATGTGCCGCTTTCCGAGGAGCCGCTGCGCGATGTGGGTCAGGTTGAGCCAGCCAAAGCTCCGCACCATGCCAAAGGCACCACCGAAGTCGTTTTCGATCTGGTTCTCGTCCCTTGGATCTGCGGGGGCAGCCTCCTCTCCCTGGGTCTTGTCGGCCTGCTCTCTTCTCTTTTTGAGCACCGCCTTGATTTCGTCCTCGAGCTCATCCTCTGCCACCTGGATCAGCCGAACACCGGTTGCCAGGTTCGGATGGCGCCGCAGCACCTCCAGGATCTTGTCCGTGTGGAGGATGGTCTTTCCCTTCTGCCGGATCGAGATGAGGTCCTCCTTCTCGAGGCGGAAGGCGGGAAGATCCTCGTCGATCTTCTCGAGGGATGCCGCATCGGTGGAAAGGCCGGGATCCGGGATCGGGTTGTGCACGTACTGGAGAAACTCCAGCCATGTCATCGTGCCCGGGTTCTCCTCTCCGAGGTCCGGGAGCACGTTGTCAATGTACTGGCGAAACACCGGGTTTAAGGTCATCAGGTACACGTTCTCCGGGCGCAGGGTCTTTCTCTGATGGTAGAACAGGTAGGCGATGCGCTGCAGAAGGACCGAGGTCTTTCCGGAGCCAGCGATGCCGTTCACCAGCATCACTGGCACATCCGGGTAGCGGATGATGGCGTTCTGCTCCTTCTGGATCGTCGCGGTGATGGACTGCATCTTGTCGGTCCTCGTCTTCTGCAGGGAGGCAAGAAGGAGCGGGTCCTCGATGGCGACCTGGGTGTCAAAGTAGCCGTGGAGCACGTCCTTGGAAAGGTCAAACTGCCGCCGCAGCAGAAGGTCGCAGGGGACCTTCTTTCCGTCCACGGTGTAGTAGGTCTTGCCGTTGTCCTGGTTGTAGTAGACCTCCGCCAGGGGACTGCGCCAGTCCAGCACCACCTGGTCGTACCCGTTCTCCGAGAAGGCGGCGCGGCCGATGTAGTAGTCCTCCGGATCCTCGTCCGGATCGAACTGGATCGTGACCCGGGCAAAGTAGGGGGAGGCGAGCAGGGCCTTCACGGACTTGAGCCTTGCCCCCATCGCGTCGGCCCGCACGTTGTAGTCATCGATATAGCGGTTCCAGGTCTCGATCTCGCCGTAGGTCTCGTACTGGACCTCATCGTCGGCGGTGTCGAGACGCAGGTTTGAGAGGATGTCCTTCTTGTCCGCCTCCGCGGTGGCGTTGAGCTCGCCAATGCGCGTGGTGAGGTCGGCATCGGCCGCTGTCAGCTTTTCATATACCTGGGTGAGGTGCTTCTGCTCCTCATCAAATGTCTTCTGATCCATATGATGTCACTCCCGTATTTCGTGTTTTCCTTCCCGGTTTCGTCTGAGTCAGTATTCTATTCTACCTGATGGCGCAAGTGCTTTGCAATCCGGAGCCTGGTATTGCGTTACACATCAACACAATGTGATGAAACTGCACATCTTACCATCAGTCGATCAGGTCGTTCTGGAACCGGGACAGGTGCTCATAGGGCAGGATCAGCCGCCCCCGCAACAGCCCGCACCCGTCGTTAATCCGGTAGCGGTCGAAGGCCCGGAACAGGTTGACATCGACTTTGGAGAAATCGATCCCCTGGAGCAGAAGCCCCCGCTGGTAGGCCTCGTCGAAGTAGACGCAGGCGCCCTCCGGCACCGGCGCCCGGCGCGCGCGCTCCTCGTTCTGCTGCATCTCGTAAAAGCTGTGGTTGGCCTCTCCGATCTCCGCAAAGTCATCCATGGCCTTGGTGCGCAGCTGCAGCTCCAGGTAGGTCTGGGAGAGGGTGTCGAAGAAGGAAATGTGGAGAGACCGGTAGCCGGTGCCCCGGCCGTTGACGATGTAGTCCCGGTAGTAGGGGTAGAGGGCGGGATCCAAAAGCGGCGAGTGCTTCTTCTGGGCAAGGCCCGAGGCCTCCGGCATAAAGCCCCGCTCCTGCATAAAGGGCGGCAGCATGTTTGCGATCTCGTACAGATAGTTCAGCTCCACCTGCTCCGGGTCCTCGCCGGGCTTTAAGTGGCACTTTGGCATGGAGATCACGATTCGATAGGCGATGAGGTCCCGGAAGCGCTCCACGAAGCTTCGGATCTCCTCCGGGTCCGGGAAGCGGTGCTCCTTTTCATAGACCTCGGAGGCGTCCTCCACCACATATCCGTTGAACTTCTCCTCTGCCCGGATCAGGGACTTGATCCTGCCCCGGAAGGTGAAGGCGAGGTACGGGTACTTGTTTGCCATCAGCCGGTAGAACTCCCGGATCCTCTGGGACTGGGAGGTCAGAAAGTCGTTGTGCTCGAGGAGGTTTGCCATGCCGGAGAGAAAGTCCGCGTGGACCCCGTCCACGCCGTTTCCCGTCTGCTCGCACACCCGCTCCAGATCCCGGGAATAGCAGTGCAGGATCTTCAGCACGGTGTTTCCGTCATACAGGTAGTCATTGAGGGAAATCATCTTATTCCCTCCGCTCCCGGAGCATGGCATCCACCAGCTCCACGGCCTCGTAGACCATGTCGTCGCAGTGGGCCTTTTTGGGGCGTCCGGTCTTCGCGTTGGCGGCAAGAAGCTCGGTACATGCGCTCATCCCCTCGTGGTTTGCGCGCATCTTCCGGAGAAACTCCTGGGCATCAGCGGGATCACCCGCACCGCAAAGGCCAAGTGCCATCAGGCCCCCTGTGATGGCGCCGCAGGTCAGGCCCGCCCGCATGCCGGCGCCGAAGTTTGCGGTGATCGCAAGGGCCGCCTCATCGGTAAGACCCTGCCTTCTTGCAAAGGGCAGAAAGACCGCCTGGGCGCAGTTGTAGTGTACCTTCGGGTCATTGCGCAGCTGTTTTGCCTGTTCCAATACGTCGCTCTGGTTCATGATGGTTACCTCAATTCTGATTTGGTTTCTTCTTTTCGATTCTGTGGTACTGGGGCGTCAGGACGACCTCCGGCACGCAAAGATGGTCCGGAGCGTCGAGCACAAGGCGCACCGCCTCCGCAACGTCCTCCGGGGTGAGGCTGCAGCCCTCCTCCTTCGAGGCAGCAAAGTCCGCGTTCCGGTAGAGATTGGTGTCAGTCATGTCCGGCAGGATGCAGGTCACCTTCACCCCGCACTTTCTCGCCTCCGCAAAGATGCTGCGGGAAAACGAGAGGAGCCCCGCCTTGCAGGCGCCGTAGGCGGCGCCATGGGGATTCTCTGAGGAGATGGCGGTCACCGAGGCGATGTTGAGGATCGTCCCCCGGCGCTGCTGCCGGAACCTTCGAAGGAAGATCCCGGAGAGCACCATCGGGACGGCAAGGTCGATCTGGGTCATTTCAAAGATGTGCTCTTGGGCAATCCCCTCGTGGAGGCCGTACCAGGCGCTCCCCGCGCAGTTGATCAAAACGTCAAAGGAGACGCCCGCCTGAAAGAGCCCCGAAAGGCACGCCTCTACCTTGTCCGTATCCCGAAGATCCAGGTCGAGCCGGTGGAAGGATGGGTGGGATAAAATGCCAGGATCGGTCCCGGAAAAATCCCGCCCGACCCCGTAGACGCAGTCCCCCACGGCAAGGAGGCTCCCCGCGATGGCCTCCCCGATTCCGGAGGAGGCGCCGGTCAGAAATACGGTTCTCATGTGGCAGGTTCCTCCCAGAAAAAGATCTTTGCCCCGGGGTCGCGGGATCGAAGCTCGCCCGCAAGGAACGCTTCCATCCGCCCTGCCAGGGCGGGTGGATAGCTGCAGGTTCCGTGGTCCGTCACAAAGGGGTACTGGACCAGGGCGCAGTCTGGCTCGCACCGGCGCAGGGCGGCAAGGTACTGGTCCGAGATCCGGAAGGTGCCGACGGAGAAGTCCCGCACGCCGGCAAGGTCGATGGCCTCCGCGGTCTCTTCGACGAGTGCCCCGTAGGCCCTCTCCCACCCCGGCAGGGCCAGCATGGGATCAAAGCAGAGCCGGATCGGAAAACCGGCGTCTTTTGCTGCTTTTGCCGCCTGCAGGCGTTCGGTAAGGCTCCCCGCGCCCCGCTCATAGGCGGAAATCACCTCTTTGGGGGAGAGCGTAAAGGCAAAGATCACCCGGTCGGATTTGGGAAGGCCGGCAAAAAGATCCCGCCTTCCGCACTTGGTGCGGATCTCGATGGAGAGCCCCGGGTGGTCTTTTGTAAAGGCGCACCAGCGGCTGACATACCCGAGAAGATCCTCCAGAGGAAGAAGATCCGTGTCATAGGAGACGCAAAGGTACACCGGGAACTTTGCCAAAAGCGCCTCCACCTCGGCAAAGATCCGGTCCAGGTCCGCAAAGACCACCAGGTTCCCCGAGGGGTACATGCCCTTTAAATAGCAGTAGCTGCAGTCGTAGAGGCAGTTCATGACGCTCGAGCAGTAGTAAAAGTGCTCGTTTCCAAAGCTCTGGCAGACCGGAGCCCCGGGAAAGACAGATTTTTCCCGCCTTCCCGCGACAATCAGGTTCTGACAGCGGTGCTGGAGGGGGATGTTCTGCCGTCTTCGGTTAAAGACGTCCTTGTAGTGGGCAATCGGGACCACCTGGGCCTTTGGAAAAGCCGCAAGAAGGCGCGCTGTCACGGGATCTCCCACCGCCGCCTCCTCCACGTAGAGGTGGGAAAAGCGGGGCAGGTACCCTGGCTCATCCCCCGATAAGGCTTCGTTCCACGGCATCGAGCACCTTCTTTCCCTCCCTGCGGTCTTTGGCGGGGAGTTCTCCAGCTTCCTTTCTCTTTGCAATCTCCCCCGTGGGATCTTCTCCGGAGAGATGACACCAGAGGAGGATCTGGTAGAGGCGCCGCCGCATGGCGGCAGAGCAGCAAAAAAGCGCTGCCGTTTCCTCCAGCTCCTTTTCCGATACCGGGGATGCAGCATCCTCCCTCTTTTCCGGGAGATTCCGGATAAATGAGAGGACCTTCGGCGCCGCCTCTTCCGCAAGCGATGAAAGAAGCTCCGGGGTGAGGGCGCCCTCTGTCCCGTCGTCAGAGACAAACTTAAAGAGGTGGATCCGCTCCGGGCCAAGAAACCGCCCCGCCGCCGCAAAGAGGGCGGCGCCCTCCATGTCAAAGAGGACGGGGTGCGGGACATTCTGGTTTGCTAAGCGCACCTCCTCTCTTCCCACGGGCCTGGGGCTCGTGACAAGCGCTGCTTCCGGGATATCCGCAGAAAGAAGAAGATCCGGGTAAAACCGCTTCCCGCTTCCCTGATCCTCCAGGGAGAGGATCCGAAAGAGCCTCCCCTTCGTGCCGGCGGGCCCTGCTGCCGCGCCGAGATTCACGAGGTGGGATACGTTTTCCTCCCGCCCCAGGGCAAAGCCCGCGCAGCAGGCGGCAGCACTCTCCCCGGTGCCGGAGAGGTACAGCACCGCATCCTCCCCCGCAAACCGCTGGAAGGCCGTGCAGGCGGGATCGCGCTTTAGGGAAAGGGCCTGAATCAGAGGTGCCGCCTCCCGGTAGAGCGCCCCGACAAGAAGAATCATGCGAGGGTCTCCGCCAGTTTCTCTGCCTCGTCCAGGATCCGCTCAAACTTCTGCAGGGCCTGCTCCACCGGCTCCGGGGTGGCAAGGTCGACCCCGGCGTGGCGCAGCTCGTCCAGAGGATCCGCGGAGCCGCCCATGGAGAGGAACTCGAGATACGGCTTTGCCGCCGCGTCCTTCTCCTTGCGGATCTTCTCCTCGATTGCCACCGCGGCGCTGTAGCTTGTTGCGTACTTGTACACGTAGAAAGGCCGGTAGAAGTGAGGAATTCTCGCCCACTCACTCTCGACCTCGTCGTCAATGACAAGGTCCGGTCCGAAGTAGTCGGCGATAAGCTGCCGGTAGATTCCGTTCAGGGCAGCTGGGGTCAGGGCGCCGCCTTCCTCTGCCAGGGCGTGGGCCTTCTGCTCAAACTCCGCAAACATGGTCTGGCGGAACACGGTTCCCTTGAAGCCCTCCAGATACTGATTCAGCAGAAACAGCCGCTCCTTCGGGTCGGTGGTCTCGGAGAGGAGCTTCTCCACCAGGAGGTTCTCATTCACCGTGGAGGCCACCTCGGCGACAAAGAGGGTGTAGCCCGCGTACTGCGGGGGCTGGGTGTTCTTTGCAAGGTACGTGTGCATCGAGTGGCCCATCTCGTGGGCAATCGTGGAGACGGACTCGTAGTCCCCGGTGTAGCTCATCAGGATGAAGGGGTTGGAGTCATAGGTCCCGGAGGAATAGGCGCCGCCCCGCTTGTTGCGGTTGGGGTAGACATCGATCCAGCCGCTCTCAAAGGCCTTTGCCACGGTGTCCGTGTAGGGCTTTCCAAGGGGCGCCAGAGCGTCCAGCACCATCTTCTTCGCCTCGTCATAGCTCCAGTGGTGGGTCGAGTTCTGCACGAGCGGGGTGTAGACGTCGTAGTAGTGGAGCTCCGGAAGGTGCAGGAGCTTCTTGCGCAGGGCCACATACCGGTACATGGCGGGCAGGTGCCGGCGCACGGTCTCCACCAGGCTGTCGTAGACGGAAACCGGGATCCGCTCCGCAGCCATCGCCATCTCGCGGCTCGAGCCGTAGTGCCGGATCTTCGCCTCGGTGACCGCCGCCTTCACGGTGCCGGTGTAGGTGGAGGCAAAGGTGTTGATGTGGCTGCGGTAGCCCTTGTAGAAGGAGTGGAAGGCGCTCTCCCGCAGGGTCCGGTCCTCCGACTGCTCCAGGAGAATGAAGTTCGACTCGTTGACGGGGACCGCCTCTCCCTTGCTGTTTTTCGCATCGTCAAAGGTCAGATCCGCGTCCATCAGGCTCGATGCCGTGGCAGCGGGGCTCTGGAACACCTCGCCGAAGGAGGCAAGGAGGGTCTCACTCTCGGCGGAGAGGACGTGGGTCTTCTCCTCCACGAGCTTTTTCATCAGGTACCGGTAGGGGGCAAGGAGGGGATCCTCTGCGATCTGCGAAAGCTGCGCCTCCGGGAGGGATAAGAGCTCCGGCTCTGCAAAGCTGATCCTCGCCGCGATCTGGGCATAGACTGCTCCCGCCTTTGCGAGCAGCACCTGGGCATCGTTCTTTGCGGTGTCCTCATCGTGCCGCAGCATCGCATAGGTGTAGACGTTGTCGAGTTTTCGCTCGAGGTCGGTCTCCGCGTCAAAATAGCTGCGGACCGAGTCTGCATCCCTGAGCTTTCCCTGAAATGCGGCGACCGCATCCGCGGCGGGGGTCAGGGCCGCAAGGTCCTTCTCCCAGGCACTGTCGTCCTGATAGAGTGTTGTAAGATCCCACTGATATTTGGGATCGCAGTCTTTTCTTTCCTTTAATTCCGCCATGATGTCTTCCTTTCTGAATTGTCAAAATTCCGAGTATTTGAGGTTTTTTCCGCGGGCCTTTTCCACCGGGTACTTCTCCCCGTCCTTTGCCACCTTGCGGTCAAGGGCTTCCCCCAGATCGATGTCATTCATCTGGGCAAAGCGCAGAACAAAGTAGAAGACGTCGGAGAGCTCCTCCTCGATCTCCTCCCTCCGGGCAGGGTCCTTGAAAAGCGCCCGGCACTCGTCCTCGCTCTTGAAGCGGAAGTGCTCCAAAAGCTCTCCCGCCTCGGTGCTGATGCCGATCGAGAGGTCCTTGGGGCCGTGAAACTGCGCCCAGTCCCGCGCATCGCAAAAGTCCTTCACCAGGTCCATGCATTCCCGGATTGTGCTGTTGTTGTCCATCATTCTCTCCTTATCCGATGCGCTCCTTCAGGTGCTGTGCCAGCGCGGCATCGGTGCAGTACACAAAGCAGCCCTTCATGCCCCGGGAGAGGATCGTCCGGTAGGTGTTGCGGACGATGGCATCCCCGAGCTTTTTGGCCCTTTCGGGATCGGTCTTTGCCATCTTTTTGAGGCCCTTCACCGACTGGTCGGACCTTGCCCTCTTCGAGACATCCGTGATGACATGTCCGTTTTCAAACCGGAGGTCATCCCCGATGATGACGCCCACGTAGTCGAATTCGAGGCCCTGGGTCGTGTGGATGCAGCCCGCCTGGTGCACCGAGTCGGGGTCGATGGCGTAGGTGGAGCTCGAGCTCAGGTTCCAGCTCATGCCAAAGTCGATGTCCTCCCCGCGGTTGTTCTTTTTGATCACGATGTCGGGGTAGTCGGGATTGGCCTTCTCCTTTGCCGGCCACTCCCAGCAGTAGCCCGCGATGATCCGGGAGCGGTTGCGGCCGCCCTCCGCGTTCTTTTGGAGGATCATCTCCCGCAGGGTGTTGGGATCGTCCACCACCCGAAAGTCGTAGTCGATCCCCGCAAGGGTGGGATTGGCGGTCTCCCGGATCTCCAAAACGTCGTCGAGAAAGGCGAGGTATCCGTCCGAGCCGTTGCAGCGAAACTGGGAGGACAGGGATAGATGTTCCACCTCGCTCCCCTCCTTCTTGGCCCACTTCTCGATCTCCTCCCGGGAGCCGATGTCAAGGACCGTTACCCGTTGGGACTCGTCGAGAAAGAAGACGCTGCACCTTGCCGCGCGGATGATCTCCCACACCTGATTCGTGCCCTGGTTGTGGTACATGCCGCTCTTTTCATTGAGCCGGTGCGCCTCATCGCAGAGGATCGTGCCCACGGCGTTTTCCGGGGTGTCCACAAAGGAGCCGGAGCTCTTGAACATGTTATGGACGCTGGTCTTTCGAAAGCCCCCGGCTGTCAGTTTCTCGAGGTAGACGTTCCGGGGCGCTGCGTTCTTCGAGGCGTAGATCACGTACTGACCCTCCCCGGTCAGCGCGGCGAGGAGGTTCATGGCGATGACGGTCTTTCCGGTGCCCGGCCCGCCCTCCACGATGAGGGTGCGCTTTTTCCCATCCTTCTGGCACTTTCTGGAGGCATCCCGGATGGCCTCAAAGGCAACCATCTGGTCATCGATCAGGGTGAACTCCTTCTTGCCTTTGAGCATGGCGGCGAGCTCGTCCTGAAGGCTCTTCGAGGGGCGGATCCGCCCGTTCTCGATGTCGTAGAGGACCTTTTTCCGGTCCCCGGTCCGAATGAACTTTTCGATGTAGGCGCGAAGGGCCGGCGCCTGGTGCATGGTAAAGGCAGGGGCTTTTTCGGTATATGCCCGGTACTGGGGGCTGTCTAAGGGATCATCGTGGTCCGCCCGCTCGTAGTTGTGCAGGTAGGCGCAGGGATGAAGGCCGATTCGGTTGTCCCGCACCGCCTCGTTGTAGTCGTAGATAAAGTCCGCGTAGGACTGGGCCTGGTAGGAGGGGTGGACCGTTGCCACCAGGCTCCCGCCAAGAAAGGTGCACACCGTGCAGTCCCGCCCGGGAATCGCCGAGAGGGAGGACCACTGCTTGAGCTCGATGATGACGACGTTTTCCTTCTCATCCGGGCCGTACCCGGTGATCAGGTAGTCGATGCGCTTTGCGGTCTGGGGGATGTTGTACTCGAGGGCAACGCCCGCGTCCGCGGGGATGCGGCTCTTTTCCAGTACCCGGTACATGAACTGGGAGGAGTTCTTCCAGGAGGCAAGCTCCGA
>JBJEYC010000268.1:0-1993 GCA_051886435.1 Lachnospiraceae bacterium | reverse complement strand
TGCCATCTTCCTGATCATTGCACTCATTGTTCTGAACGCCATCATGAAGGGCGCGATCAATTCCTTCGTTGACGACCTCACCCAGGTTCTGGGCGGCGGATACGGCTATGGCGGCTGGTATTGATCTGACTTCAGATAGGAGGGAGAGTTATGTTCTGTGAACATTGCGGGAATAAAATTCCCGATGAATCGAAGTTTTGCCCCTACTGCGGCGCTGCCACTACACCCATCACACCGGAAGATTCCGTAAATCCGGAAGATGCTGCGCCTTCGCCGGCACTGGCACCTGCTGCCGCGCCTGCTTCCCAGGAGGAAGCCGCAACGGAAAGTTCTCCGGAAGAGAAGCCGCAGGATGCCGCTCCGCAGGCTTCCGGCTCCCAGGACGCGCAGAATCAGCAGGTTCCCCCGCAGGGAGCCGCCCCGCAGAGTCAGCAGGTTCCTCCGCAGGCTGCTGCACCGCAGAGTCAGCAGGTTCCTCCGCAGACTGCTGCACCGCAGAGCCAGCAGGTTCCCCCGCAGGCTGCTGCGCCTACGCCCAGAAAGCCGCTTCCCAAAAAGACAGTTGGCCTGATCGCCGTCATCGCGGCAGCGGCTGTCGCCGTCATCCTGATTGTGGTCCTGCACAAACCCACCATCAATCTTGCGGACTACGTGACGATCACCTGCTCCGGGTATGACACCGTCGGCACCGCAGAGGCCACCTTCGACGATGACAGCCTCTACGCCGATCATCAGAAGCTCTTTGACCGGTACGCCTCGCGCTACTCCAACCTCCTGAACGGGGACGATGACGACGTGGAGCAGTACCTCTCCGATCTGTTTGACAGCGCCGGCCCGCTCATGCTCTTTGAGGACCCCGGAAGCCTCGACAAGACGTCGGATCTCTCCAACGGCGACACCGTGACCTACCACTTCGACATCAGCGCCGCGGATCTCAAAAAGATCGAGAAGACCCTGAACTGCAACGTGAAGGCAGAAGACGTGACCCAGACAGTGAAGGACCTTCCGGAAATCGAGGAGGTCGATCCCTTCGACTCCATGATCCGTGTGTCCTTCTCCGGGACAGCGCCCAACGGAACAGTGGATCTGGATGTGGACGATGAGCTCTCCAATGTTGCCTACGTGGAGGCAGACCCTTCTGACGGTCTCTCCAACGGCGACACGGTCACCGTTACCCTGACCCCCTATGATGGGGGAGACAAGATCCTGCTCGGGGACGGCGGACAGGTTATCAAAACCCTCAGCAAAGAGTACACGGTCTCTGGTCTCGACGCCTATGTGACCTCCACCGATGAAATTTCGGACGATGCCTTAAAGGACATGAACAGCCAGGCGGAGGACGTCATCAGCGCCTCCTGGGCCGGCAATGGCACCGCGCCCACCAAGATCACCGATCTTGGCTACTACCTGCTCACCCGCAAAAAGAGCAACGGATATGACTATGAGAACAAGTTTGACGGCGTCTACCTTGTGACCATCGACCTGGACAGCGATGACAAGACCGTCACCAAGACCTTCCAGTACTACACGGTTGTTGAGTTCTACAACCTGATCAGTGAGGGCGACGCCACTCTGGTGGATACCTCCAACTACTACGTCCCCGCCACATACCTTTCACTCAGTATAGAGGAAGAAGACAACTGGCCAACGACCTACAGCTGCTACGGATATGAGGATCTGACCAGTCTCTACACCTCCTGCATCGCCACCCAGAAGGCGGACTATACGATCACCAAAAACCTGGACGAAGATGCGGCGGCAAAGGCAAAAAGCAGCGATGCCAAGAAGTCAGACACGAAGAAAGAAAGCGCTGACACGGACGATACCGAGGACAGCCTGCTCGATCAGGACTACATCATTCCGGACAGCGACAGCCGGCTTCTCACCGAGGATGATGTGAAGGATCTGACGCTGCAGGAGATCAACTACGCCAAGAACGAGATCTATGCCCGCCATGGGAGAAAGTTCAAGTCCAAGGAGCTGCAGAACTACT
>JBJEYC010000267.1:0-1994 GCA_051886435.1 Lachnospiraceae bacterium | reverse complement strand
CAGTGGCAGAGGTCCTGTCGGAGAACTGCCCGACGAGAATGACGAGAGTCGGCATCATGGACCGTTTCGGCGAGTCCGGCACTGCAAAGGAGCTCGTTGCAAAGTATGGTCTCGACGGCGCGGGCATTGCTGCAAAGACCCGGGCGTTCATACAGGGGTAAGCCAGGGGCATAGGGGCAGACAGCAGGAGGGGAAAACCATGATCAGACTTTCACCGTCCATACTGGCGGCAGACTTCAACATTCTGGGGGAACAGATCCGGGAGGTAAGGGATGCGGGAGCGGACTGGCTCCACATCGATGTGATGGACGGCACGTTTGTGCCGCAGATCTCCTTCGGCCCGCCTCTTATCAAGAGCATCCGGAAGAACACGGATCTGTTTTTTGACGTCCACCTGATGGTGCAGAACCCGGAGCGGTATATGGAGGAGTTTGCATCCTGCGGCGCCGACTGCATCACGGTACACTACGAGGCAACCCACGACCCGGGGCAGGCACTGGAGATCATCCACGAGGTGGGATGCCGGGCAGGTCTTGCGGTGCGTCCCTCCACTTCCGTGGACGTGATCATTCCCTACCTTGACCGGGTGGATATGATACTGGTTATGACGGTGGAGCCCGGCTTTGGCGGGCAGAAGTACCTGCCTGCCTCCACGGAGCGCATCCGCAAGGCGGGTTACCTGATCAACAAGTACGGAAACGGCCGGCACATCGACATCCAGGTGGATGGCGGCATCACGAAGGAGAACGTGGATACGGTGCTTGCAGCCGGTGCTAACGTCATCGTTTCCGGTTCCTCGGTATTCCGTGGGAACCCCGGTGAAAATACAGCATATTTTGTGAATCACTTCAAAGACTGGGAAAGTGCAGAAAAATGAGTTATCAGTTACTTGACAGGAATGACCCCTGCTGGTGCGGCAGCGGAAAGAAGTACAAGCGCTGCCACATGGAATTCGATGAGAAAATCCAGGAATACGAGCTGCGGGGCTTCATCGTACCGGATCGGAGTCTGTTAAAGCTTCCGAAGGACGTGGAGGGCATCAAGAAGAGTGCAGTCATCAACATGGCCGTCCTCGACGAAGTCGGCGACAAAATCCATGCGGGCATGACGACGCAGGAGATTGACGACATCGTCTACAACACGACGGTGAAGATGGGCGGCATCCCCGCGGATCTCCACTATGAGGGCTATCCCAAGAGCGTGTGCACCTCGGTCAACGACCAGGTCTGCCACGGCATCCCCTCCGACAAGGTCGTCCTGAAGGACGGGGACATCGTAAACGTGGACTGCTCCACGATCCTGGACGGATATTTTTCGGACTCCTCGCGGATGTTCTGCATCGGGAACGTGTCCCCGGAGAACAGGAGACTTGTGGAGGTCACAAAGGAGTGCGTGGAGGTCGGCATCAAGAATGTCATCCCCTGGCACACCCTCGGCGACATGGGCGATGCGGTGCACCAGCACGCGCTGAAGAACGGATACTCTGTTGTCAAGGAGATCGGCGGCCATGGCTGCGGCCTTGAGTTCCACGAGGATCCGTTTGTCAGCTATGTCTCCCTGCCCGGCACGGAGATGCTGATGGTGCCCGGGATGTGCTTTACGATCGAGCCCATGGTCAACATGGGATCGGATGAGGTCTATGAGGACGACCGGAACGGCTGGAGCATCTACACCAGGGACGGAAAGCCCTCTGCACAGTGGGAGGTCCAGGTCCTTGTGACCGAGGACGGCTGCGAAGTGCTGTCGAAATAACACAGAGGCAAGAGAGGATACCATGCAGAATAAGGGAAAGTACTATATCACGACTGCCATCGCATACACGTCGGGAAAGCCGCACATCGGCAACACCTACGAGGCCGTGCTGGCAGATTCCATTGCACGTTACAAGCGGGCGGACGGCTACGATGTCCGCTTCCAGACCGGCTCTGATGAGCACGGTCAGAAGATCGAGGACCGGGCAAAGCGGGCCGGCATGACGCCGAAGCAGTTTGTCG
>JBJEYC010000266.1:0-1998 GCA_051886435.1 Lachnospiraceae bacterium | reverse complement strand
GGAGAACATCGGCCTCATCGAGGTCATGGGCCTTGCGGTGCTGCCGGCGCGGCTCTTAAAGGAGATGGACCTTCTTGCAGATACGGTCCTTGCAGGCAAAAATCCCGAGGACGTGCCGGAGATCGCTTCCCATGCAGCCTGGATGAAGGAGATCCTGAAAAAACACCCGGCCTATGCACCGGAGAACGTAAAGAACCAGCCCGCCTCGAAGGAGGCACTCCTTGCAATCCTGCAGGAGGAGATCGGCCTTGTCTTTGCTGGCGTGCTCGAGGATGCCGGCGTCTTCAAGGATACCAAAGAGGGGCGGGAAGCCTTCCGCAGGTTTGCGGCCTCTGTGCACTGAGAACAGCTGATTACAAAAAGATTCGGAATCAAAGCAATGCCTTCCGGACAGGAGTGGTCCTGTCCGGAAGGCATTTTTGCGTCCGGAAAGCAAATTCGGAAAAGTCCGGCACGCCGAAAAAAATTGCACGAAAGCGGTACGATGAAATGCAATAGCTGTCGTTTCATGGAGAAATGACAGATGTAAAATTCTGTGTTTCTGAGGCAATTCGCATTTTTCGCGTCTGCTGCGCCGTTTTTGGCACTTGACAGAAAAGAGCTTTACCGGAATTTTTCTTTTTCCTAACCCTGCCTTTCCGAAATTTCACCAAATCTCATGAAAATCTAACTTTGGATACATTTCAATTTTACCCCCGTTTCCTAGAATACGCTCCGCAATCGATTTCAGAACAGCAACGGCAGAGGAGATTTATGTCCACCATTTCACTGTCACATATCAGCAAAGAGTATAAGAAGGGAATCCGGACGGTCGAAGACTTTTCCCTGGATATCGGGGATCACGAGTTCGTTGTACTGGTTGGCCCCTCGGGCTGCGGCAAGTCAACGCTCCTGCGGATGATCGCAGGTCTGGAGGAGATCACGGACGGAGAGCTCTGGATCGACGACAGACTGATGAACGCGCTTCCATCCGGAGACCGGAAGCTGGCCATGGTCTTTCAGAACTACGCCCTCTATCCCAACATGACGGTCCGCAGGAACATCTCCTTCGGACTGGAGTCCGAGCGGGACGCAAACGGGAAAAAACTCCCCAAGGAGGAGATCCGGCAGCGGGTTGACAAGGCGGCAGACATGCTGGGCCTGACTGAGCTCATGGACCGGCGTCCGTCTCAGCTCTCCGGTGGACAAAAGCAGCGTGTTGCAATCGGAAGCGCCATAGTCCGCGACGCAAAGGCCTATCTGATGGACGAGCCCCTCTCCAACCTGGATGCCAAGCTGCGCATGCAGATGCGCGTGGAGCTCCAGAAGCTCTATCGGACCCTGTCCGCTTCGGTCATCTATGTCACCCATGATCAGGTGGAGGCCATGACTCTGGCGACGAAGATCGTCGTCATGAACCAGGGCGTGCTGCAGCAGGCGGGACGCCCGGAGGAGATCTACGACCGTCCCCGGAACCTGTTTGTGGCGGGCTTTATCGGTTCCCCCAGAATGAACCTCCTGAAGGTGCACACGGTGCTGGAAGGCGGAAGAATCTGCCTGCACGGCAGCAACTTTGCCATTCCCCTTGCAGACCACGCCTCCAAGGCGATGCTCCGGAACGGCTACCTGGACGAGGATCTGGTGCTGGGCATCCGCCCGGAGGACCTGTCCATTTCGGGAAGTCCGGAGGATGCGCTCCCCTTTGCCTTTGAGCTCTCTGAGAACCTGGGTGATCACCGCCTTTTGTACGGCGTCCACGAGGGAACGAGCGAGAACCTGATCGCAAGGATCCCGGAGGGAGAAAAACTTCCGGAATCCAATTCCTATCCGCTGTACGTGCAGGCGGACCGGATCCATCTGTTTGAGGAGGCCTCCGGCATGGCGGTGCTCCACGGCACGGATGTATGCAGGGAGGAAAAGGCATGAAGAAGAAAAAAAGTCTTGCGGCAAAGCTCGGCCCCTATGGCTACATCCTGCCCTCGCTTCTGATCTTTGCGGTCTTTCTGTTCTATCCGTTCT
>JBJEYC010000265.1:0-2001 GCA_051886435.1 Lachnospiraceae bacterium | reverse complement strand
CGGGCGCCCTCCTCGTCGATTTTGGCAAGGCGCTTTTCCTCTTTCTCCCGCTGGGGGCTCTTCTTCTTTTCCCGCTCCCTGTTCTCCCGGCTCTCTTCCTCCGGTTCTTCCGGGTGCCAGCTGCGCACGGCGGCGGAAAAACCGTAGGTCACGATGTCGATGCCAAGAAGCAGCAGAAATATCAGAATGCCGCCGGGATCTGCGCCAGTGTCCATACGGTTTCATCACCTCCTACTATACCTTGAACTTGCTGCCGCCCCGACAAAAACCCGCAGGGCGCACAATACATCCTATTATAAACGAAAACGGGGTCTTGACAACACCCGACCAAAAATCAGTGTGCAGGCGCTTCTCTCCTTTCCTGCTCCATTTCGGCCAGAACTTCTGCCGCGGCCGCCGGAAGATCCCCGGCCAAAACACCCCGGGCGCCAAGCTTTTTCTCCAGGGCTTTCCCCGCCATCGCATGGAGAAGGGAACCGGCCTCCCCTGCCGAAAAAGCGGAGAGCCCCTGGCCAAGAAGGGAAGCGCAGATGCCGGAGAGCACGTCCCCGGAGCCCGCGGTTGCCAGAGCCGAGGTCCCGGAGGTATTGAGATAGATCTCTCCTTCCTCCGGGGCAAAGAGGGCGCTCTGCGCGTCCTTTATAAGGAGCGCCACATGGTACTTTTTCGCAAAGGCAGCACCCAGCCGGAAACGGTCCTTTTTCAAATCCCCCACGCTGCAGGAAAGAAGCGCTGCCCCCTCGCCAAGGTGCGGGGTGAGAAGGACCGGGGCGGCTGCCCCTGCCCTTTGAAGGAGCGGATAGAGATTCTCCTCCGCGACGATGCGGACAGCGTCCGCGTCGAGCAGGAAGGCCTTCTTTTGTCCATTGCTCCGAAGGGGGCCGGTGGCAGCGTACTCCAAAAGCGAGGTGACAAGGTGTGTTTTCAGGGGGCCCTTTCCCATGCCGGGGCCCGCGGCGATGACATCGCCCCAGGTCATGGCAGCCTCGAAGGCGGCAGAGGTTCCCGCATCGTCCCCGGGGTCATAGGTGGAAAGCAGGCACTCCGGCCTTTTGATCTGCAGGATTTCCCGGTTTGCTTCCTCGGTGAATACCTTCACCATCCCTGCGCCGGTACGGCCCGCCGCCTCACTGCAAAGAAGTGCTGCCCCCGCCATGCCCCGGCTTCCTGCGGCGAGGACGACCTTGCCAAAGGTCCCCTTGTTGCCGCCCTCCTGCCTTGACGGAAGAAGGAGGGGGAGGTCTTTGTCAGAGCGCGTATAGACAGAACGATGATCCAGAGCGCTCTTGGGGATTCCGATGTCGGCAGGAATCGTTTCCCCGCAATAAGACCTTGCGGGATCCAGCATGGGCCCAAGCTTATAAAAGCCAAAGGTAACCGTCAGATCTGCCCGGACTGCCTCCCCGGGGAGGAGCCCCGTGTCAGAGGAGATGCCGGAGGGGACGTCCAGGGAGACGACAAAGGCCCCCGCTTCCCCCGCCTGGTTGATGTCCCGGATTCCGGCAAGGCTCATTCCCTCCGGCGCGCGGGAAAGGCCTGTTCCAAAGAGCGCATCCACTGCGACCGCGGGTTTTACATCTTTGATGCTTCCCTCCGCATAGGGAAGAACCTGAATTCCCAGGTGCGAAAGGATGGACTGCTGCAGGGCGTGGGAGGATCCTTCCTTTGCGCTGCCGAGGGCAAACGGGAAGGCCTCGTATCCAGACAGGGCAAGGAGCCTTGCAAGGGCAAGGCCGTCCGCCCCGTTGTTTCCCTTCCCGCAAAGAATCGCCACTTTACACGGGGAAAAGCGCTTTGTGATCTCCTCTTTTGCGGCGAGCGCCGCCCGCTCCATGAGAACCAGGGACGGGATGCCGATCTTCTCACTGGTATCCCGGTCCGCCTGCCGCATCTCGTCTCCCGTCACAAGATAATATTTTCCTGGCATTTTTTCCCACTCCATGTTTTCCCCTTTCCGATGAAAAAACCGGCCGCACGCTGCGGCCGGTGCCTCTTTTGTTG
>JBJEYC010000264.1:0-43032 GCA_051886435.1 Lachnospiraceae bacterium | reverse complement strand
TCCACTGCCTCAAGGCGATCCGCAAGGCCGGCATCCGCGTCAAGGGCTGCAGCCATGTGACGGGCGGCGGCTTCTATGAGAACATCCCGAGAATGCTTCCGGACGGGACTGTGGCGCGGATTAAGAAGGACAGCTATCCGATGCTGCCCATCTTCCCGCTTCTGCAGAAGACCGGAAACATTGACGAGAAGATCATGTACAACACCTTCAACATGGGCATCGGCCTGTGCCTTGCTGTTGCCCCGGAGGATGCGGACGCGGTGATCCGCGCCGCGGCTTCCACCGGCGACAAGGCCTATGTCATCGGCGAAGTGGTGGCTGCCGATGCGGCAAAGGACGCGGTCTTTGGCGGCAACACCAAGGCGGAGAGCAGAAAGGGCGTCGAGTTATGCTGAGAGTGGCAGTCTGCGTATCGGGCGGCGGGACGAACCTGCAGCACATCCTGGACCGGATCGCGGACGGAACGGTCAAAAACGCGCAGGTCGTCCGGGTCATCTGCAACAACCCGGGGGCCTATGCCCTGGAGCGGGCGAAAAACGCAGGGGTCGAGGCTGTCTGCGTGAGCCCCAAGTCCTATGCATCGCGGGATGACTTCAACAAGGCGCTCCTTGCAGCGCTGCAGTCATGCAGTCCGGACCTTGTGGTCCTTGCGGGCTTTCTCGTTGCGATCCCGGAAGAAGTCATCCTCGCCTTCCCGAACCGGATCATCAACATCCACCCGTCCCTGATCCCGTCCTTTTGCGGGAAGGGATACTATGGTCTCCACGTGCACGAGAAGGTGCTCGAGCGGGGCGTGAAGGTGACGGGCGCCACCGTCCACTTCGTGGACACGGGGCTCGACTCCGGTCCGATCCTTCTGCAGAAGGCTGTGGAGGTGAAAGAGGGCGACACCCCCGAGGTTTTGCAGAAGCGCGTGATGGAGCAGGCGGAGTGGATCCTGCTGCCGGAGGCGATCTCCCTGATCGCCCAGGGGCGCGTTGTGGTCGAGGGAAGAAAGACGAGAATTCTCCCGAAGGCGTGACTTTGGCAGCACGAGGTTCAGGAATTTAGGAGGAAAAAGATGAAGGTTCTTCTGATCGGCGGCGGCGGGCGTGAGGCCGCCATTGCAGCATCACTGAAAAAATCAAAGCACGTGGACAAGCTCTACTGTGCCCCGGGAAATGCCGGCATCGCGAAGATCGCGGAGTGCGTCCCGATCGGCGTCATGGAGTTTGACAAACTGATCGCCTTTGCAAAGGAGAAGGCAATCGATCTTGCGGTCTGCAGCCAGGATGATCCCCTGTGCGCGGGCATCGTGGATGCCTTTGAGGCAGCCGGGCTGAAGATCTTCGGCACGAAAAAGAACGCGGCCATCATCGAGGGGTCCAAGGCCTTCTCGAAGCAGCTGATGAAAAAGTATGGCATCCCCACGGCAGCATATGAGATCTTCACGGACGCGGAGAAGGCGGAGGAGTACCTGAAGACGAAGGCCTCCTTCCCGATCGTCCTCAAGGCCTCCGGCCTTGCCCTTGGAAAGGGCGTCCTCATCTGCCAGAACCTGCAGGAGGCGCTGGACGGTGTGAAGGAGATCATGCTGGATCGGAAGTTTGGCGCAGCCGGCGCGGAGCTTGTCATCGAGGAGTTCATGACGGGCCGCGAGGTCTCTGCCCTTGCCTTCTGCGACGGCAAGTCCTATCAGCTGATGAGCTCCTCCCAGGATCACAAAAGGATCGGGGATGGCGACACGGGTCTTAACACCGGCGGCATGGGCACCTTTTCTCCGAGCCCGTTCTATACGAAGGAGATCGACCGGATCTGCCGGGAGACGATCTACCAGAAGACCATCGACGCGATGGCGGCGGAGGGGAGACCCTTCACCGGCGTTCTGTACTTTGGTCTCATGCTCACGAAGGACGGCCCGAAGGTCGTGGAGTACAACACCCGTTTTGGCGATCCCGAGACCCAGGTCGTGCTGCCGAGAATGAAGACCGACCTTGTGGAGGTCATGCAGGCCTGCATGGCGGGCACCCTTGACCAGATTCACCTGGAGTTCGAGGACAACGCGGCGGTCTGCGTCGTGCTTGCCTCCGGCGGCTATCCGGAGCACTACGAGAAGGGAAAGGTCATCGAGGGCCTGGAGAACTTTGAAGGCCATGACGACATCTTCTGCTTCCACGCGGGCACGAAGTTTGACGAGAACGGGAACGTCTGCACGAACGGCGGCCGCGTCCTGGATGTCGTTGCCAAGGCGAAGGATTTGAAGAGCGCCCGGGCAAGGGCCTATGAGGCGGTGAAGCTCGTGCACTTTGACAAGATGTACTACCGCCACGACATCGGCAAGGCACTGGACGAGATCTGAAGCACTGGCCGGAGATTGACGAAACCGGTCATTGTAGTAGAATGTATACGGACGATCATGTCCATTGCATACGGATTCGAGGTACAAGATCAATGAACAGATTTGAAAAGAAATTTAAGATCATGACGGCGGCCGCAGCCCTGAGTGCGTGCCTTGCGATGCCGGGCATGGCCGTTTTCGCAGCCACCGCCACGGTCACCGCATCGGACGTCAACGTGCGTTCGGATGCTTCCACCACGTCTGACATCGTCGGAACTGCCGCGAGCGGCGAGACCTATGATATCGGCGAGGAGAAGCAGGATTCGGATGGCAACACCTGGTATCAGATCACCCTTTCCGACGGCTCCGTCGGATACATCCGCAACGATTTCGTGACCGTATCGGATGACACCGCTTCCACCGACACCACCGAGAGCAGCGCGGACACCTCCACAGAGGCAGCTGCCACAACGGACACTTCCTCCACGGACACCGGTGACTACTCGATTCAGAACGCGCCGGATGAGAACGGTGATTACTACTACTATCTGTACGACAACGCCGCCGGCAAGCGGATGAAGATCGATGACATCGAGACCCTGCAGACCCAGGTGACGGATCTTCAGTCCCAGGTCGCAAGCGCGGGCAACCGCTATCGCGTGCTGATCATCGTCCTGGCTGTTCTTCTTGTGGCAGCCGTTGCCGCCGCAATCGCCATGTTTGTGCGCCTTCGTGACGCTCTGACGAACGGAAGAAAAGAGCGGGATCTGACCAGTGAGCGCCGCCAGGAGAGAAACGCAAATCCGGAGGCCGACAACCTGGACAGCCTGCGCAGAACCGCACCGAGAACCCGGGACCCCAGAAACAGTGCTTATCCTTCGGGACAGGCAAGAGAGCCCCAGCAGGGCGTACGCCGTCCTGCACCCCAGCAGCGTCCGATGCAGGGCGAGGCTGGCAGAACGCCGGTCCGCAGAACCGCAGATGGCCGTCCCGTGCAGCAGGCACCCCGTGAGGGCGTGCGTCGTCCTGTGACGAACGGCACCCAGCCCCAGGGCCAGCAGGGCGTGCGCCGTCCCGTGCAGCCCGGACAGCAGCCGGTGCGCCGCCCCGTGCAGGGCACCCAGGCTCAGGGCCAGCAGGCTCCCTACCGGGAGGCTGCTCCGCAGCGTGAGCAGGCACCTCAGCAGCGCCGCCCCGTGCAGCAGCAGGGCCAGCAGGCACCGTACCGCGAGCAGCAGCCGGTGCGCCGTCCCGCACAGAACCCCGCATCCAATCCTCAGCCGCAGCAGCAGGCACAGCAGGCTGCAAGACAGCAGGCCAGAGACTATGCCGGGGATGACGATTTCGACTACGATTTCATCAGCCTGGATGACAACAAGTAAGACAAACCAGGTCGAAACAAGGCAGAAACAGGCGGCACCGGCAATCCCGGGGCCGCCGTTTTTGCGCTCTTGATGGGCTCCGTTCCATTGACAGCCACCGCTCTCTGTTATATTATGTCTATAACAAATGTTGCGAAGGAAAATCCGGCGCAGAACGCGCCTTTTGCAAGGCGGATGGAAAGGAGCAGATATGTATATCGAGATCGATTTTAACAGTGATGAGGCGATCTACCAGCAGCTCTGTAACCAGATCATCTATGGCATTGCGACATCCCAGTATGAGGAGGGGCAGACCCTGCCCTCGGTGCGGGAGCTGGCGGATGAGATTGGCATCAACATGCACACCGTGAACAAAGCTTACTCGCTTTTGCGCGAACAGGGCTTTGTCAAGGTGGACCGCAGACGCGGCGCAGTGATATCGGTGGATGACAACCGGGACCGTGCTCTGGAAGTCATTCGCAAGGAGATCGTGCCGATCCTGGCAGAGAGTTACAGCCGGGGCGTGCCGCGGGAGACCGTACACGATCTGGTGGACGAAATTTACAACGCGTACGAGGGATACGGAGCTGACAGCAACCCAAAAGCGTAAGCGCTGCGGACAGCGGCGTTTCCCCCGGAGACGATTGGAGGAAGAATGGAAAAACGAAATTACACGAAGGCAGCGGAGAACGTGCTGAAGAACGCGGAGAAGATCGCAGCAAAGAACGGCTCTCCGTACATCGGGACGGAACATCTGCTGGTTTCGCTGATCGAGGAGACGGAAGGAACCGCGTCGCAGGTACTGCGGGACGACGGCGCCTCCGCACAGAAGATCCTGGCAATGATCAGCACCCTGCGGGCACCGGCGTCGGACACGGCGCTGGCGGATCGGAGCGGGTATACACCCAGACTCACCGCAGTCCTGCAGCTGGCCCGGGAACAGGCAGCAAAGTATGGAAGCAGTGAGATCGGAACAGAGCATCTGCTGCTCGGCCTGATTCTGGAGCGCAACAATGTCGCCCTCAAGGTCCTCGAGACCGCAGGGGTGCACATCTCCAAGGTCTACTACAACGTGCTTCTTGCGATGAACGTGGACCCGAACCTGCACCGCAATGACCTGGCACCACAGCAGGGCGGCGGCGCAAACGCAAAGGGCAGCCTTCTTGCGCAGTTCACCAGGGATCTGACGGAGGACGCGCGGGAGGGAAAGCTCGACCCGGTCATCGGGCGCGAGAAGGAGACGACAAGACTTCTCGAGATCCTCTCGAGAAGAACGAAAAACAACCCGTGCCTCATCGGAGATCCGGGTGTTGGCAAGACCGCCATTGTGGAGGGCCTTGCGGAGAAGATCGCAGAGGATGCGGTGCCCGCAGGCCTTCGCGGCAAGCGGGTTCTGATGCTGGATCTTGCGGGCATGGTCGCCGGGACCAAGTACCGCGGCGAGTTCGAGGAGCGCATCAAGGGCGTCATCAGCGAGGTCATTGCGGCGGGGGATGTGATTCTCTTTGCCGACGAGATGCACACGCTGATCGGAGCGGGCGGTTCCGAGGGGGCGCTGGACGCCTCCAACATCTTAAAGCCCTCCCTGGCAAGGGGAGAGCTTCAGCTGATCGGTGCCACCACCGAGAAGGAATTCCGGCGGATTGTTGGCAAGGACTCCGCGCTCGAGCGCAGGTTCCAGCCCATCGAGGTGGGAGAGCCCACCAGGGAGGAGACCCTTGCGATTTTAAAGGGCATCGCGCCCCGGTATGAGGCTTTTCACCACGTACAGATCACCGAGAGTGCCCTGGAGGAGGCGGTCAGCCTGACGGACCGCTACATCAATGACCGGTCCCTGCCGGACAAGGCCATTGATGCCATTGACGAGGCCTGCGCCTCGGCAAGGCTTCTGGCCGCCCAGAAGGGGGAGAACCCCCAGGTGACCGGCGAGCTCACCGAGATCGACAACGAGCTGGCAAAGGCCGTGAAGGAGGGCCGCATCGAGGATGCGCGTACCCTGCGCGGCCGCTATGAGATGGTGGAGGCGGGGGCGAAAAAGGCTGCCTCCCAGAAGGAAAAGAAGGATGAGAAGAGCCTTCGAGTGACCGAGGGCGACGTGGCCCGGGTGGTCTCCCTCTGGTCCCAGGTGCCGGTGTCGCGGCTCACGGAGAAAGAGAGCACCAGGCTCTTAAAGCTGGAGAGCACGCTTCACAAGAGGGTCATCGGCCAGGAGGATGCGGTGACCGCGGTGGCGAAGGCAATCCGCAGGGGCCGTGTCGGCCTCCAGGATCCCAAGCGCCCGATCGGCACCTTCCTGTTTTTGGGACCCACGGGTGTCGGCAAGACCGAGCTCTCCAAGGCACTCGCCGAGGCGGTGTTCGGGGACGAGAAGAGCCTCATCCGCATCGATATGTCGGAGTACTCCGAGCGCATCGCGGTGACAAGGCTCACCGGATCTGCTCCGGGATATGTGGGCTACGAGGAGGGCGGCCAGCTGACCGAAGAGGTGCGGCGCCATCCCTACTCGGTGGTTCTGTTCGATGAGATCGAGAAGGCAAACCCCGAGGTCTACAACCTGCTGCTGCAGATCATGGATGAGGGGCGTCTGACCGACGGCAAGGGTTCCACCGTGAACTTCCGCAACACCATCCTGATCATGACCTCCAACCTGGGAGCACGGCAGATCGCAGAGCCCAAGACACTTGGCTTTGCGCCGGCGCTCACCGAGAAGGAGAGCTATGAGAAGATGAAGAGCGGAGTCATGGAAGAGCTTGGCCGCACCTTCCGCCCGGAGTTCATCAACCGGATCGATGGGATCGAGGTCTTCCACACCCTCTCCAAGGAGGACATGAAGAAGATCTGCGCCCTGCAGTGCAATGAGTTCTCCAAGCGGGCAGAGGGGTCTCTTGGCATCCGCGTCAGCGTGACGCCCAGCATGCGGGATCACCTGGTGGACAAGTACTACAACCAGAAGATGGGTGCCCGTCCGTTAAAGCGCGCCATGCAGACCGAGGTGGAGGATCCCTTCGCCGACCGGGTTCTGGCAGGAGAGTTCCAGGCGGGCGACACCGTCAAGGTGGGCTACTCCCGGGACAAGGTGACCTTCTCGAAGGCAGAGCCCGAGAAGAAGGCCGAGGCCGCGCCGAAAGAGGAGAGCCATGCCGAATAAGAAGCGGACCACGGCGTTTTACTGCAGCGAGTGCGGCTATGAGTCCTCCCGCTGGGTGGGCCAGTGCCCCGCCTGTCACGCCTGGAATACCATGGTGGAGGCGCCGGTGCGCGAGAGCGGCGGCACCGCCAAGGCCATCGCCCGGGGCGGCACCGCACGGGCCGGGATCGGGATTTCCGACCGGCGCGTCAAGCCGGTGTCTCTCTCGGAGGTGGAGGATGCGCCGTCCCTTCGCTGGTCCAGCGGCTACAGCGAGCTGGACCGGGTACTCGGGGGCGGCATCGTTCGTGGGGCCATGGTTCTTGTTGGCGGCGATCCCGGCATCGGCAAGTCGACGCTTCTGCTGCAGGTGACGAAGAACCTTGCCGAGGCCGGGCACACGGTGCTCTACGTCTCCGGTGAGGAATCCCTGCAGCAGATCAAGCTCCGGGCAAGGCGCATCGGCGCCGTGCCGGAAAACCTGAAGTTCATGTGTGAGACCGACCTGGACACGATCTCGGAAATTCTCCTTGAGGAGAAGCCTGAGGTCTGTGTCATCGATTCGATCCAGACGATGTACAACAGCTCCGTGGATTCGGCCCCGGGCTCTGTCTCCCAGGTGCGGGAGACGACGGGCGTTCTGATGCGCCTTGCCAAGGAGCAGGGCATCACCTTTTTTCTGATCGGACACGTGACGAAGGAGGGAACCGTCGCAGGCCCCCGGGTGCTGGAACATATGGTGGATACGGTGCTCTACTTTGAGGGCGACCGCTACGCTTCCTACCGGATCATCCGCGGCGTCAAGAACCGATTCGGCTCCACCAACGAGATCGGCGTCTTTGAGATGCGCAGCGAGGGCCTTCGTGAGGTGGAAAACCCCTCTGAGTTCATGCTGGCTGGCCGGCCTGAGGATGCCTCGGGGTCCGTGGTGTCCTGCACCGTGGACGGCACGCGGGCGATGCTGATCGAGGTGCAGGGACTTGTCTGCCCCACCAACTTCGGCTATCCCAAGCGCCAGGCGACGGGGACCGACTACAACCGGGTTTCCCTCCTGCTTGCCGTCCTGGAGAAGCGGCTGAACATTCCGCTCTCCTCCTATGACGCCTACGTCAACCTGGCGGGCGGCATCCGGCAGACGGAGCCCGCGCTGGATCTGGGGATCTGCCTGGCGGTGCTGTCCAGCTTCCGCAACCGCCCGATCGGAGACCGGACCGTCGCCTTTGGCGAGGTGGGTCTTTCCGGAGAGGTCCGCATGGTCTCCATGGCGGACATTCGTGTCGCGGAGGCCGCAAAGCTCGGCTTCACCACCTGCATCCTGCCGGCGAGCAACCTCCGGGGCCTCAAGCGCCCGGAGGGCATGGAGCTCATCGGTGTAAAGAGCATGCAGGAAGCGGCGGATCTTATCCAGCGGTGAGATGACGCTCCAAGTCAATATGGAAACAATCATAAAGAGGATGGAACGGTTTTGTTCCATCCTCTTTTTTGGCGGCCGGAAAAATGCGCGCATGAAAAAACCGCACGCAGCGTGCGGTCTGCACACAGCGTGCGGTCAGATCGAAATCCTTCCGATCATTTCTGGTTGTCGTTTCTGCGGACAAAATTGGTGGTGTAGGTGGACTCGGTGGCAGGGTAGGGAACGCCGTTCTCCTTCCCGGCTGCAAAGCAGCGCATCATCCAGACCATGTTTCTTGCGAGATTGCGCATGGTCTGCATGCCCTCCTCATCCTGGGCAGCCTCATCGGCGTAGAGTCCGTGGACCTGGTTCCAGTAGGTGGAGCCGGCAACGGGCATCTGTGCGATGCCGAAGTACTTGTTCACCGCATCGAGCGTGGCAGTGGTGCCGCCGCGCCGCGCGACCGCAACCGCTGCGCCGGGCTTGAAGCGGAAGGCTTCATAGACCTCACCGTGCTCATCACTGTAGAAAGCCCGGTCCAGGAAGGAGAAGAGCCGTCCGCTGGGATGTGCAAAATAGGTCGGGGTTGCAAAGACGAAGCCGTCTGCGGTGCGGGCCTTCTCCACAAAGTCGTTTACCCCGTCGTCCTTGAAGATGCACTTGCCGGTCTTGCGACACTGGTTGCACTGCAGGCAGTCCGCGATGGGCTTTCCGCCGAGTTGGATCACCTCGGTCTCGACGCCCGCCTCGGCAAAGACCTTCTGCATTTCCTCGAGCGCCCGCATGGTTGTCCCATGGGGGTGCGAACTTCCATTTACCATCAATACTTTCATTGCCGCCTCCCTGAAGCCGCCTGATCACTCGTTTTTGGTTCCTGTCCCTCGGGAGAAGAACACGCTCGTCCCGAAGGTGCGGCACCATCATACGGGATCGGGTCCGGATCGTCAAGGAAATTCGTGAGAATTATCATAAATTATCATTGTATAGTGCATGAAATGAGAATATGAGAATTCTCAACTGAGAAATTCCGTGCTATACTGGGCCGGACTGCGAAGGAGAACCGATATGGAAGAGATGCGGACCTATCAAGAAGAAGAGACGAAAAACGCCTGGGCGCGCTACATCGGAGGACACCGCCCGGTGCCGGAGACAATCCCGGGGGTGCGGCAGGAGATCACCGACTCCTGGAGAAGATCCCAGAAGACCGCCGTTTCGGGACAGCTTCCGGTCCTGGCAAAAGATGAACTGACGGCGCTCTTTGCGGACAACGCGCTCCTTTTGCAGGTCGCGGTGCCCTATCTGAAGGACTTCTACGCGACGATACGGGACTTTGATTTTCACCTGACGCTCTCGGACCGGCGGGGCTTTCAGCTTGCCCGGATCGGGACCTCGTCCGTTGCCGGCATGCTGACGCAAAACGGGACAGACTTTTCGGAGCATACCGCTGGCACCAACGGCATCGGAACTGCCCTTGTCCTGGGGCGCGCGGTCCGGATCTTCGGGGCAGAGCACTACAGCCCGCTCTACCATGACTTTGTCTGCTGCGCGGCACCCGTTTTTTCACCGGGCGGGGTGCTCCTTGGCTGCGTCAACCTGACGGGGCCGCTTGCCGCCTGGAATCCGATGGCGGAGAGCATTCTCCTGACGGCGGCCGCCGGCATCGGAAAGCAGTTTGAACTTGCCATGAAAAACAGTCTGCTGACGGCACTCGTCTCAGCTGCGCCCCAGGGGGCTCTCGTGACCAGCCCGGACGGAAAGATCCTGTACTTCAACAAACAGGCGGCCAGTCTCCTTGCCTGCGGGGAAGAGGAGCTGACAGGCCGCGCGCTGACAGATTTTATAGAAGAAAAGAGCATCCCGGAGGCGCTCCGGCATCCCGGCGCAGACCTTGGCTGGGAGGACTGCACACTAAAGAGCAGGTCGGGGAGGGCGCTCCCCCTCTCGATCCTTGTCCGCCCCGCGGGAAAGAACGAGGCCCTCTCCGGCGGCACGATCCTTCTTCTCCACTCCCAGGACTACCTGCACGGCATTGCCTCACGGATGGCGGGCTTTTCTGCCGCCTACCGGTTTGACGCGGTCCGGGGCATCTCCAAAAGCTGGGGCCAGGTGATCGCCCTGGGGAAGATCGCGGCAGCAGGTTCCATGCCGGTCCTTCTTGCCGGGGAGCCGGGGACCGGAAAGAGCATGCTGGCCCAGGCAATCCACAACGAAAGGAGCGGGGGAAATGCCCCGTTTGTCGAGGTGGACTGCGCGAGGATCCCGGCGGGACTTCTTGAGGAGGAGCTCTTTGGCAGTACCAATCCTGCGACGGGTCTTCGCCACCCCGGAAAGTGGGACCTTGCCCGCACCGGAACCCTGTACCTCGATGAGGTGGAGGCTCTGCCGCTCCCCGTCCAGAAGAAGCTGGCCCAAAAGCTTGCGGGGGAGAAGGACCAGCCGGAGGTGTTTGTTGCGGCCTCCTCCGGAACGAACCTTGCCGGCGCACTGCAGAAGGGGTGCTTTCGGGAGGATCTCTACTATCTCTTAAGCAGCATCCTGATCGTGATCCCGCCCCTGCGGGAGCACCCGGATGATATCCCGGTTCTTGCGGAGTTTTTTGCGGGAACGGCATGGCAGAAGGAGGCCATGGAGGTTTTGATGGCCTATCCCTGGCCTGGCAACATCCGGGAGCTGGAGGAAGAAGCGAGAATGGCGGCTCTTCGTGCGGGGGAGCGGGGAGAGATCGGACAAAACGATCTCTCCCGGGAGCTTCTTGGCTGGTACTATGAACATCGGGAACATGGAAAGGAGCCAGAGGGGGAAGAAGAGAAAGAAGAGGGGAAAAAGCGGCAGGGGCGCCTTGCCGCAGCTGATGCGAGGGAGTACTGCCTTTTCACGGAGGCGCTACGGCGAACCAGCGGGGATGCGAAAGAGGCGGCAGATGCCCTGCACCTTCCCGTGAGCACGTTTTATCGAAAGTGCCGGGCGCGGGGGATCCGCATCCGGGACTTCCGAAATCCGGGGACACGCTGAGAAACAAAGAGAAGACACAAAAAGAGCCGGGAGCGGAAGATCCGTTCCCGGCTTTTTCGCAGAGGTGGAGAGATTCGAACTCCCATTGGCGGTTTTGGAGACCGCAGTCTTAGCCCTTCGACGACACCTCTATTTCGCTGTCATTCGTCAGCAACAAGGAGTATAGCACAGAGGAAGGAGTCGGGCAACGGGAAAATAAAAGACAGACTACTTGGCAGATCCCGGCAGGATTTTGACACAACGGCGGAGAAAACTTTTATCCTGCCGCCGGCCGGGGTGGCGCGAAATGATGTTCCCCTGGCGCGGTCTGAATCCTACAATGGGGACAGAAACAACAGAAAAGGAGCAAGAGTGATGAATCACTTCCTGATTGACGGACGATATGAGGACCTGCTGAAGTACTGCGGGATGGATATGGGGGCGGTGTTAAAGCGCGCGCATCTTGCGGAGGACGCGTTCCGGCACAAGACCATCACGATGCAGGAAGCGGAGTACTACCGATTTCTGCAGGCGGTTTCCGACCTGTCAGAGGATCCCGCGCTCCCCGTGAAGATCTCGACAGTCAACCAGATCGAGTCCTTCTCGCCGCCGATCTTTGCCTCCTGGTGCAGCAGAAACGGCGAGGTCTGCATCGAGCGCCTCGCAAGGTACAAAAAGCTGATCGGACCGATGCGCTTTGATGTGACAAAAGACGGAGATCGGGAGCGGACAGCCCTTCTTCCCGGCGATGAGACACTTACCCTTCCCGCCTTCCTGGTGGAGTCGGAGTTCTCCTTCCTGATTGGCATGATCCGGCGGGCCACACGCGAAGAGATCCGCCCGCTGCGGATTGAAATGACAGCGCTCCCAAAGGATTCTGCCTTTGCGGACTTTGCAGGGACCGCACCGGAAGCCGGCCAGGAGAATGCCATCACCTTCTCCCTGCCAGATCTCCACGTGCCGTTTGTCTCCTTCAACGACGCCATGTGGAGCTACTTTGAGCCGGAGTTGGCAAAGCGCCTCTCGGATCTGGACGTGGACGACTCCGCGAGCGCAAGGGTCCGGAGCGCCCTGACTGAGCTTCTTCCCGGCGGCGCCGGCACCATTGAGGACGTGGCGGAAAAGCTCGGCCTTTCCCGCAGGACCCTTCAACGAAAACTCGCCGAGGAGAACACAACCTTTCAGAAACAGCTCAACTCCACCCGGGAGATCCTGGCGATCCACTACATAAGAAACACCGACATGTCCACCAATGACATGGCTTACCTTTTGGGCTACGCAGAGCTCAACTCCTTCCTCCGGGCCTTTGCCGTCTGGACCGGAAAGAGCATCACCGAGTACCGCAAAAGTCTGGAGCAGGAGGCAAAGGCGTAAGGCGATAAGAGGCAGGCGCTGAACAAAGAAAGAGATTTTCTTCCTCTGCTTTCTGCCGTATAATGATGGAAGGAATCATGAGGGGATATGGGGTGCCCGGAAACCGGGGCAGAAAGGCGGAAGGATAATGGAAGAAAAAAAGTTTGAGGAACTTTACCGCGAGACGCTGTATACGCTGATGAGCCGGTCCTTTGACGGATTCGTCCCGGCCACGCAGGTGCGCGGCGCGGCGTCCGTGGCGGACATCCGTGCAATCGGAGACCGGATGGTGGCGGATCACATCATCGACGGCTACACGGTGGCCGGCAGCAATGCGATTCAGTGCATTGGCTTTGAGAAGAACATGGCCGCGGCGGCATTGGGGGCTGCCGGGCTGTAAGGGGAACGCATAAGAAAGAGCGGACAGATTGACCGAAGATGGTCTCTGCCCGCTCCTTTTGTCATGCACGGCTCCTGTGGTTCTCCTCCCGCGCCTTCAGGGCACGGCTTCGGAAGAGGACAAGCCCGCGAAAGAGGGAGTTCCTGCCCCGCCGGTAGATGGCACGGGCAAGGAGAATCCCGATGAGGGCGCCGCAGGTGTCGATGCAGACGTCCCGCACGCCCGGGGAGCGCCCCGGAGAGAGAAACTGGTGCAGCTCGTCGGTGGTGGCATAGCAGGCGGCGACAAGCAGCGCTGTCAGAACAAGCTTTCTTCCCACGAAGCCGCAGAGGTACAGCGGCAGAACGATGAGTATGCCGAAGATCAGGTACTCGGTGAAGTGGGCGGCCTTGCGCACCCAGAACTCCCAAAACGACTCGTAGTAAAGAATCTGGGCTTTGGACCAGCCTGCCGAGAAGGCATCGTTTACCCCCTCGATGAGGGCAGTGGTCACCTTCTGGGAGAGGCCGGAGGATTCCTGCGCGTTCTGAGAGGAAAATCCGAAGATCAGGCTCCCCCAAAGGCAGGCAGGGATCACGGAGAGAATCTGGAGAGCCCTGATCTTTTTATGGCTTATTTTTTGCGGGTTGTTTGCTGCCAATCTGGTTTCCCCTTTCTGTCAGGACCCCCATCCTAGCAGGAAAACGGCCACTTGGCAACGAGAAAGGAAAAATCAAAGGGATCTGTCGGCCGTCTGCAAATATCGCGGCGGGTTCTCCCAAAATTTACCCGGTATGCTATAATCGCTTCAGCATCCCGGGCGGAAGGGGAGAAACTCTGCCGTCCGGGAGAAGTGCGAAAAGGACATGGGACAAAAATCTGAGGAAAAGCGGCGCTATATCCTGGAGCAGGCGCGGGGCGTCTTTGCCAGCCGGGGATACCGGTCGGTGACGATGGCGGATATCGTGGAAGCCTGCGGCATCTCCCGGGGCGGCCTCTACCTGTACTTTCACAGCACGGAGGAGATCCTTTTGACGCTCCTTCGGGAGCAGGAAGAACAGGAGAGCGACCTTGTGTCGGAGGCGGTCCGGGAGCGGACTTCCTCCGCTGAGATTCTCACCCGGTGCCTCCGACAGAAGGTGGAGGACCTCTTTTCCGCAGACGCGCTCTGCGCCGCGGAGTACGAGTACGCCTTTTCCGGCGGAGACGCAGACTTTCTGCGTGAGCGCACTGCCTCCATGCAGCGCACCCTGGAGTACCTGCTTCGGGTGGGAAGCCGGCGCGGGGAGCTCTCCTGTAAGGACCCGGCCTCTTCAGCCAGAACCCTTGTCCTTGCCCTGGAGGGGATGCGCATCCTCTCCTGCACCGGGCGCCTTTCGCGGGATACAGCCGCGCGTGATCTTGCCGATCTGCTCGGAGGTCTGGGAATCCAGCCCCCGGCTTTGGACCGAATAAACCGGTGAAAACCGGACCAGCCAACCAAAATTTCTGCAACACGAGAAGGAGACAACATGCCAACCAAGGTCAGAAGAGTCTATGTTGAGAAAAAGCCCCCCTATGCGGTGAAGGCGAGCCAGCGCCTCGAGGAGATCCGCACCTTCCTCGGAGTGCCGGGCATTCGGAGCCTTCGGCTTCTTATCCGCTACGATATTGAGGGAATCCGGGACGACGTCTTTGAGACTGCCTGCCGGTGCGTCTTCTCCGAGCCTCCGGTAGATGTGCTCTACCGGGATACGATCGACATCCCTGAAGGAAGCCGGGTCTTTGCCGTTGAGGCACTTCCCGGACAGTTTGATCAGCGGGCAGACTCCGCTGTCCAGTGCATTCAGCTCTTAAATCCCGACTCTCATGTCATCATCCGCACCGCGGAGGTCTATATCCTCGAGGGCGACATCTCCGATGATGAGTTCGCGAGAATCCGCAAGGACGTCATCAACCCTGTCGACTCCCGGGAGACCTCGATGGATCTTCCGGACACCCTCCTGACCGACTATCCGGAAGCACCGGATGTGGCAGTCTTCACCGGCTTTACGGCGATGGGAGAGGAGGAGCTGAAAAAGCTCTATGACTCCCTGGGTCTTGCCATGACCTTCCGGGACTTCAAGTTCATCCAGGATTACTTCAAGAATGAGGAGCACCGCGATCCCACAATGACCGAGATCCGCGTGCTCGACACCTACTGGTCCGATCACTGCCGCCACACGACTTTCGCGACAGAGATCACGGACGTCACCTTCGACGACGGCTACTACAAGGTCCCGATGGAGACCGCTTATCAGAGCTATCAGGATACCAGAGCGGAGCTCTTCTCGAACCGCCCGGACAAGTACCCGTGTCTGATGGATCTTGCCCTGATCGGCGCAAAGAAGCTCAAGGCTGAGGGCAAGCTCACCGACCAGGAGCAGTCCGATGAGAACAACGCCTGCTCTGTGGTTGTTCCCATCGAGGCGGACTACGGACAGGGACCGGTGCGGGAGGAGTGGCTTCTGTTCTTCAAGAACGAGACCCACAACCACCCCACGGAGATTGAGCCTTTCGGCGGCGCTGCCACCTGCCTTGGCGGTGCCATCCGCGATCCGCTCTCCGGCCGCGGCTATGTATACCAGGCCATGCGTGTTACCGGTGCGGCAGATCCCACCCGCCCCGTCTCCGAGACCCTCGAGGGAAAGCTTCCCCAGAAGAAGCTCGTGACCGGCGCAGCCCAGGGCTACTCCAGCTACGGCAACCAGATCGGCCTGGCGACCGGCGAGGTCACCGAGTTCTATCACCCGGGGTATGTCGCAAAGCGCATGGAGATCGGCGCCGTGATGGGCGCCGCAGCCCGCAAGAACGTGGTGCGTGAGAACTCCGCGCCCGGCGACATCATCATTCTGCTCGGCGGCCGGACCGGCCGTGACGGCATGGGCGGCGCAACCGGCGCCTCCAAGGCCCACACCGAGAAGTCCCTCTCCACCTGCGGCGCCGAGGTCCAGAAGGGCAACGCGCCCACAGAGAGAAAACTCCAGCGCCTTTTCCGCCGGCCTGAGGTATCAAAGCTCATCAAGAAGTGCAATGACTTCGGCGCAGGCGGCGTCTCCGTCGCCATCGGCGAGCTCGCCGACGGCCTCTCCGTCAACCTCGACCTCGTGCCCAAGAAGTACGAGGGCCTCGACGGCACAGAGCTTGCCATCTCCGAGTCTCAGGAGCGTATGGCCGTTGTGGTCGATCCCAAGGATGAGGAGATGTTCCTCCGCTATGCTTCAGAGGAGAACCTTGAGGCAACGCCGGTCGCGGTCGTGACGAAGGAGCCCCGCCTTGTTCTCAACTGGCGCGGCAAGTCCATCGTCGACATCTCCCGCGCGTTCCTCAACACCAACGGCGCACACCAGGAGACGAAAGTCGAGGTGGAGGCTCCGAAGAAAGAGGACAACTACTTCCAGAAGGTCGCAGCCCAGAAGACCGCAGAGGATCTCCGGGAAGGAAAGGGCTTTGCCGCAGCTTTCACGGATACGCTCTCTGATCTGAATGTCTGCTCCCAGAAGGGCCTCGTGGAGCGCTTTGACTCCTCCATCGGCGCAGCGACGGTGGAGATGCCCTATGGCGGAACCTACCAGCTGACCAAGACCCAGGCGATGACGGCAAAGCTCCCGGTCGCCGGCGGCACCACCGGAACGGTCAGCATGATGGCCTTTGGCTTTGATCCCTACCTGTCCAGCTGGAGCCCTTACCACGGTGCGGTCTATGCGGTGACCGAGTCGGTGGCAAAGCTCATCGCAACAGGCGGCGACTTTGACAAGATCCACTTCACCTTCCAGGAGTACTTCAAGCGCATGAACGAGGAGCCTGCCCGCTGGAGCCAGCCCTTCTCCGCTCTGCTTGGCGCTTACGATGCCCAGATCGGTTTCGGCAAGGCGGCCATCGGCGGCAAGGACTCCATGTCCGGCTCCTTTGAGGACCAGGGAACGGAGATCAACGTACCGCCGACCCTCGTCTCCTTCGCCGTCGACGTGGCAGACCAGTCGGACATCCTCTCCAACGAGTGCAAGGAGGCGGGCGACAAGCTGATCCGCTTCCACATCCGCAAGGATGACTACGACATCCCGGTCTATGACGATGTCATTGACCTGTATCGGAAGGTGACGGGCCTGATCCGCAGCGGTATCGCCCGCGCTGCCTACGCGCTGGATTCCTACGGCGTCGCTCCGGCGGCAGCCAAGATGGCTTTCGGCAACCGGTTCGGCATCGACTTCTCGGAGGCAAAGGATCTTGCATCCCTCTTTGACAACGGCCTGGGCGATCTTCTCGTCGAGGTAAAGCCCGAGGATGTGACCGAGGTCCTTCGCATGGACGTGGACGCCGAGGTGGTGGCCACGGTCACAAAGGACAGTGCCTTTACCTTCAACGGTGAGTCTGTTTCGCAGGACAAGGCCCTGGCAGCCTGGAAGGCACCCCTCGAGTCCGTCTTCCCGTCTGTTGCGCCGGCGGCAAAGGAAGAAGTTCCTTCTCCGCTCTACGACGCGGCAGCCCACGGCGGCGTTGCGGTCTGCACCCACAAGCTGGGCCAGCCCACGGTGTTCATCCCGGTGTTCCCCGGAACCAACTGCGAGTATGACTCCGCAAGGGCCTTTGAGAAGGCCGGCGCAAGGACCGTCATTCGGGTCTTCCGCAACATCACCCCGGAGGGCATCCGCGAGTCCGTGGAGGAGTTCCAGCAGGCGATCGAGGGATCCCAGATCATCATGTTCCCGGGCGGCTTCTCCGCAGGTGATGAGCCCGACGGCTCGGCCAAGTTCTTTGCGGCAAGCTTCCGCAATGCAAAGATCCAGGAGGCGGTGACCGATCTTCTGGAGAAGCGCGACGGCCTCTGCCTTGGTATCTGCAACGGCTTCCAGGCCCTGATCAAGCTGGGGCTTGTGCCCAGCGGCAAGCTGACCGGACAGGAAGCAGACAGCCCGACTTTGACCTTCAACACGATCGGCCGCCACATCTCCAAGGAGGCGTACATCAAGGTGGTCTCCAACAAGAGCCCCTGGCTTCAAGAGGCAAAGCTTGGCGGCGTCTATGTGAACCCCGCTTCCCACGGTGAAGGCCGGTTCGTGGCACCGAAGGAGTGGCTGGACCGCCTGTTTGCAAACGGCCAGGTCGCGACCCAGTACTGCGATCCCGACGGAAACGTGACCATGGACGGCGAGTGGAACATCAACGGTTCCTTCGACGCGATCGAGGGCATCACCAGCCCGGACGGAAGAGTTCTGGGCAAGATGTGCCACGCCGAGCGTATCGGGGACCACATCGCAATCAACATCAGCGGAGCGCAGGACCTTCGGATCTTCGAATCCGGTGTCAAGTATTTTGCCTGAGTCAGTGTGCAGAGAGCGGGCCGGCGTGCCAGAACCGGTGCGCTCTCTCATGCTGTCCGTTTCCCGAAATCTGCAGCGAGAACAATTCGCCAGGACCGCCTTCGCGGTGCCTGGCGCACGGGGCCGAAGAACGGCCATGGAGGAAAGATGAAGTCATTTCTGATACTCGAGGACGGAACCGTGTTCGAGGGAACCCATTTCGGTGCGGTGAAGGACGTGATCAGCGAGATCGTGTTCAACACCTCAATGGCGGGTTATCCCGAAGTACTGACCGACCCCAGCTATGCGGGGCAGGCGGTGTGTATGACCTATCCGCTGATCGGCAATTACGGCGTGTGCCGGGAGGATCTGGAGTCCAGACGCCCCTGGCCGGACGCCCTGATCGTGCGGGAGGCCTGCCGCGTTCCTTCCAACTTCCGCTCCGACGACACGCTGTCCCGGTTCCTGGAGAGCTACGGCGTGCCGGGCATCGAGGGAATCGACACGAGACGCCTGACGAGAATCCTTCGGGAGAAGGGTACGATGAACGGCTGCATCACGACCGATGAGAACTACGATCTGCCGAAGATCCTCCACAAGCTCTCTTCCTACACCTGCGGCAAGGTGGTGGAGAAGGTGACGGCCCAGGAGCCCTATACCGTAAAGGGCGTGAAGGACCTTGCCGAGAACGGACCGCTCTCCGGAAAGGCCATCTTCTCCGAGGATGACTGGGAGGAGTACAAGGCTGGCAACACCTCCAAGAAGGAGAAAAAGCCGAGCCTTGTGAAAGAGCTGAACGGCAAAGGCCTTCACATCGCCCTGTTGGATGTGGGCGCCAAGCACAACATCATTCAGTCCCTGACATCCCGTGGATGCGATGTCACGGTGTACCCCGCCTCCACGCCCGCGCGGGAGATTCTTGCCGCCCATCCGGACGGCATCATGATCTCCAACGGCCCGGGCGATCCGAAGGAGTGCACGGAGATCATCGCCGAGGTGAAAAAGCTCTATGACAGCGGCGTGCCGATCTTCGCGATCTGTCTGGGACATCAGCTGATGGCCCTTGCCACCGGCGCGGACACCTACAAACTCAAGTACGGCCACCGGGGCGGCAACCATCCGGTGAAGGACCTGTCGACCGGACGGGTCTACATCACCTCCCAGAACCACGGCTATGCGGTGGATGAGAAGAGCCTGGATCCGAAGGTAGCGGTCCCCTCCTTTGTGAACGTCAACGACGGGACCAACGAGGGCCTCAACTACGTGGGCAGGAACATCTTTACGGTCCAGTTCCACCCGGAAGCCTGCCCGGGCCCGCAGGACACCGGATTTTTGTTTGACCGCTTCATTTCGAACATCAGGGAGGACAAGAAGAATGCCTAAGAATCCGAACGTGCACAAAGTACTGGTCATTGGCTCCGGCCCCATCGTCATCGGCCAGGCCGCGGAGTTCGACTACGCGGGCACCCAGGCCTGCCGCTCCCTGAAGGAAGAGGGCGTGGAGGTCTGCCTTGTCAACTCCAACCCCGCAACCATCATGACCGACCGGGACATCGCGGATGAGGTCTACATCGAGCCCTTAACCGCCAAGACCCTGGAGAAGATCATCGAGAAGGAAAAGCCCGATTCCATCCTGCCGACCCTCGGCGGCCAGGCGGGACTCAACCTTGGCATGGAGCTGGCAGAGTCAGGCTTTTTGGAGAGCCACCACGTGCAGCTCCTCGGCACCACAGCCCTGACCATCAAGAAGGCTGAGGACCGGGAGATGTTCAAGGAGACCATGGAGAAGATCGGCGAGCCGATCGCAACCAGCCAGGTCGTTGAGAACATCGAGGACGGCGTTGCCTTTGCTGAGAAGATCGGCTACCCCGTGGTGCTGCGTCCTGCCTATACGCTGGGCGGCTCCGGCGGCGGCATTGCCCACAACGTGCTGGAACTTCGCAAGATCCTGGAGAACGGCCTTCGCCTTTCGCGCGTGGGTCAGGTCCTTGTGGAGCGCTGCATCTCCGGCTGGAAGGAGATCGAGTACGAGGTGATGCGGGACTCCGCGGGCAACTGCATCACGGTCTGCAACATGGAGAACATCGATCCCGTCGGTGTCCACACCGGCGACTCCATCGTCGTGGCACCCTCCCAGACGCTCTCCGACAAGGAGTACCAGATGCTCCGGACCGCGGCTCTGAAGATCATCGACGAGCTGCAGATCACCGGCGGCTGCAACGTGCAGTTTGCCCTGCACCCCACCTCTTTTGAGTACTGCGTCATCGAGGTGAACCCCCGTGTGTCGAGATCCTCAGCGCTTGCCTCCAAGGCGACCGGCTATCCCATCGCCAAGGTGGCGGCCAAGATTGCTCTGGGTCTGACGCTTGACGAGATCCAGAACGCCATCACGAAGAAGACCTACGCCTCCTTCGAGCCGGCTCTCGACTACTGCGTGGTCAAGTTCCCGCGGCTGCCGTTCGATAAGTTCATCACCGCAAAGCGCACGCTGACCACCCAGATGAAGGCAACCGGCGAGGTGATGTCGATCTGCACGAACTTCGAGGGTGCCATGATGAAGGCCATCCGGTCCCTGGAGCAGCACGTGGACAGCCTGACCTCCTATGACTTCTCCGCCCTCTCGAGGGATGACCTCTTCAAGCGGCTGACCGTCGTCGACGACCAGAGAATCTGGGTCATCGCGGAGGCACTTCGCAAGGGCATCTCCCGCCAGACGATCCACGAGATCACGATGATCGACGAGTGGTTCATCGAGAAGATTCACAACCTCGTCCGCATGGAGGAACGCTTAAAGAAGATCAAGGGCGACGAGTCCAAGCTCACCCCCGAGCTCATGCAGCAGGCAAAGCACATGGAGTTCCCGGACAACGTCATCGCCCGCTATACCGGCATCCCCGAGGAGAAGGTCACGGCCATGCGCTATGCGGATGGCATCACCGCCCGCTACAAGATGGTCGATACCTGCGCCGCGGAGTTTGAGGCAAAAACCCCCTACTTCTACAGCGTCTACGACAAGAACGACGAGGACGAGGCCAAGGAGAAGGTCACCAAGAGAAAGAAGATCCTGGTTCTCGGCTCCGGCCCCATCCGCATCGGACAGGGCATCGAGTTCGACTACTGCAGCGTCCACGCGACCTGGGCATTTGAGCGGGCCGGCTACGAGACGATCATCATCAACAACAACCCGGAGACCGTCTCCACGGACTTCGACATCGCGGACAAGCTCTACTTTGAGCCCCTGACCCCGGAGGATGTGAAGAACGTCGTGGACGTCGAGCATCCGGACTACGCCGTGGTGCAGTTCGGCGGCCAGACCGCCATCAAGCTGACGGCGGATCTGATCAAGATGGGCGTTCCGATCCTGGGCACCGATGCCAAGGATGTGGATGCCGCCGAGGACCGGGAGCTCTTCGACGAGGTGCTGCAGAAGTGCGGCATCCAGCGCGCTGCCGGTGCCACGGTCTACACCGCCGAGGAGGCAAAGAAGGTTGCCAACCGCCTGGGCTATCCTGTGCTGGTGCGCCCTTCCTACGTGCTGGGCGGCCAGGGCATGCAGATCGCCATCTCCGACGAGGAGATCGAGCAGTTCATGGCGGTCATCAACCGCTATGAGCAGGAGCACCCGATCCTGATCGACAAGTACCTGATGGGAACGGAGACCGAGGTCGACGCGGTCTGCGATGGCGAGAACATCCTGATCCCCGGCATCATGGAGCACATCGAGCGCTCCGGTGTCCACTCCGGCGACTCGATCTCCGTCTACCCGGCACAGACCCTCTCCGAACATGTGCGCAAGACGATCGCCGAGTACACCGCAAAGCTGGCGAAGGAGCTGCACATCGTGGGATTGATCAACGTGCAGTTCATCGCGCGCCATGAGGAGGTCTACATCATCGAGGCCAATCCCCGCTCATCGAGAACGGTGCCTTACATCAGCAAGGTGACGGGCATTCCGATCGTGGATCTCGCGGCCCGCTGCATGCTCGGCGAGAAGCTGACCGACATGGGCTACCGCCCGGGTCTTGCCCCGGAGGCGGGATATGTGGCCATCAAGATGCCGGTATTCTCCACCGAGAAGATCCGCGGCGCGGAGATTTCCGTCGGCCCGGAGATGAAGTCCACCGGCGAGTGCCTTGGCATCTCGAAGGACTTCAACGAGGCACTGTACAAGGCCTTCGCGGGTTCCGGCGTGAACCTGCCCAAGTACCGGCAGATGATCATCACGGTCAAGGACTCCGACAAGGAGGAGATGATCGGGATCGCAAAGCGCTTTGCCGCACTGGGGTACATCATCTACTCCACGATGGGCACCGCGGACGCCCTGCAGAAAGCGGGCATCCCCGCACGGCGCGTTGGCCGCATCGGTCAGGAGTCCCCGACCGTCATGGATCTGCTGTTGGGACACCGGATTGATCTGGTCATCGATACCCCGACCCAGGGCCACGACAAGTCCCGGGACGGCTTCCTGATCCGCAGAACCGCCATCGAGACCGGCGTGACGACACTGACCTCTCTGGACACTGCAAGAGCCCTTGTCACGGCACTCGAGCATCAGGCCCAGGAGCAGAACCCGTCGGTCATCGATATCGCAAAGCTGAAAAATGCAGAACAGGCGTAACTACCAGAGGGAGCTGGAGCAGCTCGTCGAAAAGAGGGAGGAGGCGGGGCAGCCCCGCCCGACACTCCTTTTGCAGGCCTGCTGCGCCCCCTGCTCCAGCGCGTGCCTCGAGTACCTGCGGCAGCACTTTGACGTCACGGTTCTCTATTACAACCCGAACATCACCGACAATGCCGAATATCAGAAACGAAAAGAGGAAGAAATCCGGCTCATTCGGACGTATAATGAACAGGTGCAGACCGGGGACTTTACCGGCATGCACTCGGATGCGGGGGCCTCGCTGATACAGATCATGGACTGCGATCATGAGGCGCAGAAGTTCGAGGAGATGGCAAAAGGGTACGAGACCTGCCCGGAGGGCGGGGAACGGTGTATCCGCTGTTTTTCTCTTCGCCTCGGGGAGACCGCAAGGCGGGCTGCCCAGGGGGGCTATGACTACTTCTCGACAACCCTGACGATTTCGCCCTTAAAGAGCGCACAGACCCTCAACCGGATCGGAGAGGAGATGGGGGCACGCTTTGGCGTTGCCTTTTTGCCGAGCGACTTCAAGAAGAAAAACGGCTATCAGCGCTCCATCGAGCTCTCGCGGCAGTTCGGGCTCTACCGGCAGGACTACTGCGGCTGCCGCTTCTCGAAGGAGGAGGCGCAGAGGCGAAGACAGGCCCGGGAAGAAGAAAACAGCAGGACCTCATAAGAAAACGAAAAAGGCCGGATTCCGGCCGTGGGAGAATTTACAGAATGCAATCAATACCGGAATACATGGATCAGGAGATGGGAAGGGCCTTTGCCGCGGCGGGATATGATGCCGCCCTCGGCAGGGTGTCGGTCTCGACGCGGCCCGACCTCTCCCAGTACAGCTGCAATGGCGCCATGGCGGGCGCAAAGCAGTACCACAAGGCACCGCTTGTGATCGCCGGGGAAGTGGCGGAGCAGCTGAAGAATTCGGAGATTTTCACCGATGTCACGGTGGTCAAGCCCGGATTCCTGAATCTGAACCTCAACAACACCTTCCTCGCCCATTACCTCGAGGAGGAGCGGACGGCAGACAAGTTTGGCTTTGAGACCAGCAAGACCCCGCGCACCGTGGTTCTGGACTATGGCGGACCGAACGTGGCAAAGCCCCTGCACGTGGGACACCTGCGCAGTGCGGTCATCGGCGAGTCCATCAAGCGGATCGTCCGCTTCCACGGGGACACCGCGATCGGCGACATCCACCTGGGAGACTGGGGTCTGCAGATGGGCCTTGTGATCACGGAGTTAAAGCACCGGAAGCCGGACCTCCCCTACTTTGACGACAGCTTCACCGGGGACTACCCGGAGGAGGCACCCTTTACGGTTTCGGACCTCGAGGAGATCTATCCCTTTGCCTCCGGAAAGAGCAAGGAGGATCCCGCCTACTACGAGGAGGCCCTGGCCAACACCCACCTTCTGCAGGAGGGAAAGCGGGGCTACCGCGCCCTCTGGGAGCAGATCATGAAGGTGTCGGTCGCCGACATGAAGAAGAACTACGAGCGGCTCGATGTCTCCTTTGATCTCTGGAACGGCGAGTCCACGGTCAATGACCTGATCGCCCCGATGGCAGAGAAGATGAAGCGGGACGGCTATGCCTACGAGAGCGAAGGAGCTCTGGTCGTGGATGTGGCGGATCCGAAGGATCCCAAGGAGATCCCGCCCTGCATGATCTTAAAGTCCGACGGCGCAGCCCTGTATACGACGACGGACCTTGCCACCATCGAGGACCGGGTGGACAAGTATCATCCGGATGAGATCATCTACATCACCGACAAGCGGCAGGAGCTGCACTTCATCCAGGTCTTCCGCGCGGCGAGAAAGTGCGGCCTCATACCCGAGAGCACAAAGCTCTCCCATATCGGCTTCGGCACGGTCAATGGCAAGGACGGAAAGCCCTTCAAGACCAGACAGGGCGGCGTCATGCGCCTCGAGACCCTGATCGATGACATCGACGCGGCCATGCTCGAGAAGATCCGCGCCAACGAGGAGATCCCGGAGGCGGAGGCAGAACAGACCGCAAAGACGGTGGCCCTTGCCGCGCTCAAGTACGGCGATCTGCAGAACCAGGCGTCGAAGGACTACATCTTCGATATCGACAAGTTTACGTCCTTTGAGGGCAACACCGGCCCCTACATCCTGTACACGATCGTCCGGATCCACTCGATCTTGACAAGATATCTGGCAGAGGGCGGAACCGACCCCGCCACGCTCTCCATTCAGCTGCCCCAGAGCGCCCAGGAATCCGCGTTGATGCGGGATCTCGCAGGCTTTGGCGCTATGATGGAGGATGCCTTCGAGAACTTGGCACCGCACCGGATCTGCAGCTACATCTACCAGCTCTCGAACGACTTCAACAGCTTCTACCACGGGACCAGAATCCTCTCCGAGGAGGATACCCAGAAGAAGAGCGGCTGGATCGCCCTGCTGAAGCTGACCATGGACATCCTGAACACATGCATCCAGGTGCTGGGCTTTTCCGCACCGGACCGCATGTGACAGCGGGGAAAGGAAGAAGCGCCAATGGGAATGGGGGAATGGTTTGACGCGGGGAGTGAGATCCTGGATGCCGTATCCGATGCGGTGGACCGGGCTGACTTCTCCCGTCTGGGGGACACCGTCAACGACTCCCTGCGCCGTGCCTTCGGCACGGGAACAACCGGCAGGGCCGCGGCCCAGCCGCCAAAGAAGAATTACTTTCTCGTGCGGAATCCATCCCGGAACGAGGGAACTTCAAAGAAGATCCTGGGCATTGTGGGAGAGGTATTTACCGGGACGATGACCATCTTCAACCTGGTCGGCCTTGCTGCGGTGCCCGGCGTGGGCGTGAAGATCACGTTTTTGGTTCTGACCGCAATTACCTTCGGCCTGTTTTTGGGCTGCCGGAAGGCGAGAAAGGATGGCGATCGCAAAAACAGTCTCATCAGCCGCTACTACCGCTACGGGGAGCTTTTGGGACCCGGGAAGGAATTCTTTGCGATCCGGGACATGGCCGCGCTCTCCGGGGAGAGTGAGGACCAGGTCCGAAACGACATCGACGAGATGAAGCGGGCAGGATACCTGCCCTACGCGATGTTTGACGCGAACCGGACGACGGTCATGCTCACGAACGATGCCTATCTTCTCTACAAAAAGGCGGAGGAGGCAAGAAAGCAACGGGAGGAGACGCAGCGCACCGAGGACCTCAAAAACGGCATCCGACAGAGTCAGGAAGCAGCAGAAATGGCCTCCGGTGCGTCCTCTGAGGCCGCCAAGATCCTCTCCGAGGGGGAGACCTACATCCGGGAGATCCGGGCAGCCAATGACCAGATCCCGGATACCGACCACATGTCGGACAAGCTCTATGAGCTCGAGGCGATTGTGCGCAAGATCTTCGAGGAGGTGCGTCAGCACCCCGAGAAGGCGCCGAACATCCGAAAGATGCTCAGCTACTACCTGCCCACCACGCAGAAGCTCCTGGATGCCTATGTGAGCCTGTACCGCCAGCCGCAGACCGAAAACATCGCGAAGACCCGGCATGAGATCGAGGACGCGATGGACGCGATCCTCTCCGCCTACGGGAAGATCTTCGACGGTCTGTTTCAGGATGAGGCCTGGGACATTGCGTCCGACATCAGCGTGATGAAGACCGTGATGGCGCAGGACGGACTGACCGACGGGGTCAAAAATACAAAGAAGACGAATACGGAACAGAAGCAGAAAATGACAGCTGCCTCGTCCGCGGCAGATGGGGGCCTGGACGAAGGTGTGGATGAGGGAGAGGAGAATCCTCTTCATTTCGGATAACAAAGGAGGGAATCATGTCAGAGAATGAATTTTCAGGTGCCATGCAGGAGGCCCCCGCAGCGCCGACCCTCTCCTTCGGGGAGGAGACCAAGGAGCAGGAGGCACCGGCACCCAAGGAGGTGAAAACCCCCGAGATGCCCAAGCAGGAGGATCTCTCGGAGACCCTCACCGCCGAGGAGCTCAAGCAGGTCCGGGCCTTTGAGAAGTCCATCGACATCTCCAACACAAACGGCATTCTGAACTACGGTGCCGGCACCCAGAAGAAGATGGCCGACTTCTCCCAGAAGACCCTGGACGATGTCCGCACCAAGGACATGGGCGAGGTCGGGGACATGCTCACGAACCTCGTCACCCAGCTCAAGAACTTCGATGTGGACGAGGAGGAGAAGGGCCTGCGCGGGTTCTTCCACCGCCAGCAGAACAAGGCGGAGGCACTCAAGGCGAAGTACGCGAAAGTGGAGACCAACGTCGATACGGTGACCAGCCAGCTCGAGCAGCACCAGGTGCGGCTGATGAAGGACGCGGACCTGATGGACCGGATGTACGAGCTCAATCTCTCCTACTTCAAGGAGCTGACAATGTATATCGTTGCCGGCAAGGAGAAGCTCGCCGAGGAGAGAAATACCACCCTGGTGGAGCTCCAGAAGAAGGCCGAGGCCTCGGGACTTCCGGAGGATGCCCAGAAGGCAAAGGACTTTGCCGCCCAGTGCGATCGGTTTGAGAAGAAGCTCTACGATCTGGAGCTGACCAGAACCATCGCGATGCAGCAGGCGCCCCAGATCCGCATGGTGCAGACAGCCGATGTCACGATGGCGGAGAAGATCCAGAGCACCATCGTCAACACGATCCCGCTGTGGAAGAACCAGATGGTGATCGCCATGGGCCTGGAGCACTCGAATCAGGCGGCGAAGGCAGAGCGGGAGGTCAGTGACATGACCAACGAGCTCTTAAAGAAGAATGCCGACGCATTGAAGACGGCGACGGTCACCGCGGCAAAGGAATCCGAGCGCGGCATTGTCGACATCGAGACCTTAAAGCACACCAACGAGAGCCTGATCTCCGCGATGGATGAGATCCTTTCCATCCAGAAGGAGGGCAAGGAGAAGCGGGCGGCCGCCGAAGGCGAGCTGTCCCAGATCGAGGATGAGCTCAAGAAGAAACTCCTTGAGGCAGCAAAGAGCTGAGAAGCGCCCGTTTACAACAAGGCGCATTACATGGTAGATTAGGAAAAACAGATCTGGGGGGATGACAGGCACTTCGATGGAGGAAGACATGGCAGAAGGCAGAATCCGGATCTTTACCGGGAACGGCCGCGGCAAGACATCTGCGGCATTTGGCTGCGCGCTGCGCCGGGCCGCCCGGGGCGAGAGCGTTGTGATCATCCAGTTTTTAAAGCAGAAAGCGGACGAGAAGGAGCTGGCGTTTTACCAGCGCCTGGAACCGGAGATCCGGATCTTCCGCTTTGAGCGGGGAGATGACGCCTATCTGTCCTGTGACGAGGACACCCGCCGGGACGAGACAGCAAACATCCGAAACGGCCTGGCCTTCGCCAGGAAGGTCCTGGATACCGCGGAGTGTGACCTTTTGGTCATGGACGAGGTACTGGGATTGGTGGACAACCACATCATCACGACCAGGGAATTGGGAGAGATCCTGGGCCATCGCGGTGAGACGCAGGTCATTCTGACCGGCATCACGCTGGACGATGAGATGCTCTCCTATGCAGACGAGATCTCCGAGATTTCGCCGGTCAATTTCAGAAGGTTCGGGCAAAAGGAGGATAACAATGTCAGTATTTAAGGGTTCCGCAGTAGCCATCATCACGCCGTTCCACGACGACCCCGAGAAGACCGTCAACTACGATGCCTTCGCGGACTTCATTGACTACCAGATCGAGAACGGCACCGATGCCATCGTTGTGTGCGGTTCCACCGGTGAGGCAGCCACCATGACCGAGCAGGAGCACCTGCAGGTGTGCAAGTTCTGCATTGAGCACGTGAACCACCGGGTTCCTGTGATCGCAGGCAGCGGTTCCAACTGCACGAAGACCGCACAGCAGCTCTCCAAGGCGATCGCAGGCTACGGCGCGGACGCCCTGCTGGTCCTGACCCCCTATTACAACAAGGCAACCCAGAAGGGCCTCATTGCCCACTACACGATGGTCGCAAATGAGGTACCGAATACCCCGATCATCATGTACAACGTCCCCTCGAGGACAGGCTGCAACCTCCTGCCGGAGACCGTTGCGACGATCGTGAAGGACGTTCCGAACATCGTCGGCATCAAGGAGGCCAGCGGAAACCTGAGCCAGATCGTCAAGCTCGAGACCCTGACCGACGGCAACATCGAGCTCTATTCCGGCAATGATGACCAGACTGTGCCGATCATGGCAGTCGGCGGCCTTGGTGTCATCTCCGTGGTCGCAAACGTTGCACCGAAGGCCATGCACGATCTGTGCGCGAAGTTCCTCGCGGGAGATGTGGCCGGTGCCATGCAGCTGCAGCGGGATACCGAGGAGCTGTTCGAATGTCTCTTCTCCGAGGTCAACCCGATCCCGGTCAAGAAGGCGGTGGAACTGCTCGGCTTCGAGGCAGGACCGCTTCGCATGCCGCTGACCGAGATGGAGCCTGCCCACGCGCAGAAGCTCGCAGAGGCGATGCAGCGTTTCGGCTGCCACAGATAAAACAGATAACATAAGATCAGCGAAGACCAGAGACGGGAGCGGGGAGCAGGTGCTCCCCGCTTCTTTTCAAAAAAGGAGGATTACCATGGTAAAAGTGCTGCTGCACGGCTGCTGCGGAAGAATGGGGCATCGAATTGCGGAGATGGCCGCGCAGGATCCGGACGTTGTGATTGCCGCCGGTGTGGATGCCGGGGGAGAGAAGTACGCGAACTTTCCGGTGTACCACAGCCTGGAGGAGGCCCGGGAGGATGTGGATGTTGTCATTGACTTCTCCACTGCGGCTGCGGTGCCGGGACTTCTCGACTGGTGCAAAGAGACGAAGACTCCGGTCATCGTCTGCACCACCGGCCTCTCGGAGGAAGTGATGGAGCACCTGCACGCCGTCTCCGATCAGGTGGCAGTGCTGAAAAGCGCAAACATGTCGGTGGGCATCAACCTCATCGAGCAGATCCTGCGGGAGGCCGCACCAAAGCTTCTTGCTGCCGGCTTTGACTGCGAGATCGTGGAGAAGCACCACAACCAGAAGGTGGATGCCCCCAGCGGCACGGCTCTCGCCCTTGCCGACGCGGTCAATGAGTCCGCAGGCGGGGATCTGGAATATGTCTTTGACCGCTCCCAGCGCCGGGAGAAGCGCCCGAAGAAGGAGATCGGCATCTCCAGCGTGCGGGCCGGCACCATTGTCGGTGATCACGACGTGATCTTTGCGGGCGAGGATGAGGTCATTACCTTCTCCCACACGGCATACTCCCGGGCGATCTTTGCCAAGGGCGCGCTGACCGCAGCCAAATTCCTGGCTGGCAAGCCCGCGGGCTTCTACGACATGCAGGACGTGCTGGCATGAGACTGCGGCCCTGTATCGACATCCACGACGGGAAGGTCAAGCAGATCGTGGGGTCGTCCCTTCGGGATGACAAGGATGCCCCTTCCCAGAACTTCGTCTCCCCAAAGGGCGCTGCATACTTTGCGGAGATTTACCGCAGGAGAAATCTCCCCGGCGGACACATCATTCTGCTCAACCCCGCGGGTACGCCTGCCTATGAGGCGGACGCCGCCGAGGCAAGACGCGCCCTTGCCGCCTACCCGGGCGGCATGCAGGTCGGGGGCGGTATCCGGCCGGACAACGCCAGAGCGTGGCTCGATGCCGGCGCCTCCCACGTCATTGTGACAAGCTACGTGTTCCGGGAGGGGCGGCTTGACAGGGAGCGCCTTGGAGAGCTCCTTGCGGTCACGGGACGTGAGCATCTGGTGCTGGATCTCTCCTGTCGGAGAGAGCCCTCCGGTGCATATGTGGTGGTCACCGACAGGTGGCAGAAAAAGACCTCTCTTGTGGTCAACGAGGAGACGCTCGAGGAACTCTCGCAGGATGCGGATGAGTTTCTGATCCACGCGGCGGATGTCGAGGGAAAGCGGGGCGGCGTGGAGGAGGATCTGGTGAGGATTCTCGGCACCTTCGCCGAAAAGACCGGCTTTCCTGTCACCTACGCGGGCGGTGTGCATGCCCTGGAGGATCTTGCCCTACTTCGGAAGGCATCCGGGGGTGCTCTGGACGTCACAGTGGGAAGCGCGCTGGACCTTTTTGGCGGGGATCTTACCCTGGAGGAGCTGGAACAGGCCTGCCGCTGAGCACCAAAATTCCGATATCGGAGCTTAGAAGGCTGGAACAGCTTTTCCCACGCAGCCGGCACCAGACCGGAAAATCGAAAATGCAAAGACAAAGAAAGATCGCCGGGCGGCTATGAACCGTCTGGCGATCTTTTGACTGTAAAGGTCAGCGGAAAAAACCAACTCAGGAGAGGACCTCAGATAAATGTCAGGTCAAAATTCGTGAGATTCAGGATGCACACGCTTCGTCTGCGGTCCGGATCCTCCGCGATGATCTGGAGCTGTCCGTGCACCTGCTGCTCGCCAAGTGAAATGGTAAAGTCAGCGACAGGATGCGCCTGGGAAACGTCTGTCATCGCCTTTGCAAGCGCCGCGGATAGCACGGAATCTTGATCCAGGACGCAGTCGGATTCCTGCAGATCGGCAGCGTTGTGATCCTGAAGAAACCGGATCATCTGATCATCTGCACGGAGAACGCGGATGTCCTGCCCTGCCTCAAGAACCGCTCTGCAGGCCAGGACGTGATCCTTTTCCGTGAGGTAGAACTGCGGCGCGGAAGCGGACCAGAGATGCACCTCCGCGGCGGCCTGGTAGAACCGGTCCGTGTAGGCATTTGTCAGGTTTCCGACAAAGGGGCTTGCAAGGAGCTTTTCGAGCGGGAGAGGTCTGCTGAAGTAAAAGCCCTGGATGAAGTTGACACCCCACTGGCGGGCGCACTGGAGCTGCGCCAAATTTTCAATGCCCTCGGCAATCATCATGCAGTTTGTCTCGTGGCTCATATCGATGATGCTTCGGATGATGATCTGCGTCCTCTCGCTTGCCACATCCGCGAAGAACGACTGGTCCAGCTTGACGCCGTCGACCTTCCGGCGCATGAAGGCGGACAGGGAGGATTCTCCCACGCCGAAGTCATCCATCCAGATCCGGAAGCCGTATTTCTGGAGCATGCCGATGGCCTCCCGGATCAGTCCAGAGTCCGCGAAGGCGGACTCGGTGATCTCCAGCTGGAGCTGATCCCTGGAGACGCCATATTTATTGACAATGCGCAGGATCTCCTCCGGGAGATTTGACATCTGGAAATCCTTCTGCGAGAGATTGACGTTCACAAAAATGTTCCGCGGGATCTGATCCTGGTGATCCCGAAGATCCCGGCAGACCCGTTCCAAAATGGCAAGATCCAGGTGGTAGATCTCGCCCGTCTTTTCCAGGTAAGGAATGAAATCCCCGGGGGAGATCATCCCTTTCTCCGGGTCGATCCAACGGCAGAGTGCCTCATAGCCGCAGGTGGTGCCGCTTAAGGAACCGACGATCGGCTGATAGTAGGGGATGAGGTACCCAGACTGCAGGGCCTCGGGAAAGGCGTTGTGGACGAAGATCTCCTTTGCCCGCTTCTGCTCCATGTCCTGATTGTACCAACAGAGTGGTTCTCGTCTGGCGGAAACGTCGGCGATGGAATCCGCCGCGTATTTTGCGCGGTACATACCGGTTGCGAAATCCATCGGCGGATCGGCGGCCTCGTGCCGAAGGAGACCCGCGCGCAGAACGATCATGTGCCGCTCTTCCAGATGAAAGACGGCTGCCTGCATTTTGTGGAGCTTCTGCACAAAGTCATCTTTGGGAAGCGTGGAGATCAGGACGAAGTGATCTGCCTCGCGGTTGATCAGGATGTCGTTTGGAAAGTACTGAAAGATCGTGCGGACGATGTTCTCGAGAAGCGTCCTGCCCTCGCGGGTTCCGAGCTCCTCAAGAATCTCTCCGAACCGGTCCACGTCCAGGTACGCGATGGTCCAGGACTTTGCGGGCATGCCATGGCTCTCGAACACTTCCGTGACCGTATCTACACTCTGGAGACGGCCAAGAACCGCGTCCTGATTCGCTGCCTGCAGCGCATTTTCGCGAACGGGCGTAAGGCTCCCTGCCAGCTGTCCGGCACCCATGGCCTTTGCCTGATACAGATACCGATCCGCAAGCTGAATCAGGGTGCGGAGCTCCTGCTCCGAGTTTGCCGTTCCGCAGAGGTACCCGATGCTGCAGGTGATGCCGGGTTCTCCGTCATTCTTCTGCAGGGAGTCGGAGAAATCCGACAGCCTGTCCTGAAAGTCTGCAGGGTCCCCGCCAAGGGAGATCACAAGGAATTCATCCCCGCCATATCGGTAGCAATAGTCGTCACTGCCGTCAAAGACCTTCCGGAGCTGACTTCCCACCGCGTGCAGGAGCCTGTCGCCGTAGGCGTGCCCATAGGTGTCATTGCAGTTTTTGAAGGAATCGATGTCCATGAGCGCGATGCGAAGGCTCCGCCCGAGAAAACCCGAATAATCATCCCGCAGGGCGTTCCGGTTGAGTATCCCGGTCAGATCATCGGTGCGGCTCTCCTGGTACAGCTCGTCCTTTTTCTTCTCCGCGGCAAACTTGTTTGCCTCCATCTGGAGAAAACTCAGCCACCGCAGCCAGTTGACAAAGCCGCAGATGACAAACAGCACCCCCATGTCCAGGATGTCCTGCCAGGCGATCTTCTGCCGGGAGACAGAAAGCACCACGGCAACGCACAGGATGTTGAGGATGGCATTCCGCAGAAACATCAGGAACCTGGAGTTGGGAATGAGGAGAATCGTGACTGTGACCAGGATGTACTCAAAGAAGAAGGAGCTGTTTTCCTGCGTCGTGTAGAAGGTCAGGCTCGCGAGCACCATATTCAGGCCCGTAAACCAGTTGATGATCATTCTGGTCCGCTTCTCGGCAACGCCGTGGAAGCGGAGAAGTTCCCGATACAGAAGGAACACAAAGATCAGGTTGGTGATAAAGATCACCAGGTAGACAAAGGTCGCGTTGATCACCGGGAGCACATATCCCGCGGAAAACGGCGCATAGGTGCCGACCAGCGAGATAAAGGAGAGAATACACAGAAGGAGCCCGGAAGCGATGCCAAAGGGGAGATTGTAATGGTAGAAATCCGCCATCAGCCGGGGGTCTTTCATGGAAGCACGGGCTTCCCGGTTGTCGAAAATTCCGAATAACGAAAGAAACTGATTCCAGATGTAGCGCATGGCAGGGCATCTCCAAAATACGAACGAGGTACGCAGCTGCTGCGTCGGCCCCTCATGAATACGACAGAAAATGAGTCATGTGTCCTGTATATGATAGCGCAAACACACATGACAGCAAAGATAAAAATGAAAGAAACGAAAGCGTGCTGTCAAAGATCCCAGGGATCACAAAAAGATCGGACGCTGTGCCCAGAGTCCGATCTTCTACTTAATTGAATGATGTCATGGCAGTTCAGCCAAGACCGGTCTCCTGGAGCCATTGTTGGAACATCAAAACGTACCAGACCTGCGGTTTCCACTCCGCGCCGCCCTTGAACGCCTGCCAGAGCGCAGTGACCTCGGCCTCATCGAGAATGCCCTGTCTTTTGATTCTCTCCGGGGAGAGGAGATCTTCCGCCCAGGAGCGGAGCGGCTCCTCCAGAAGCCACTGGTCAATCGGGATGGAGAAGCCCTTCTTGGGCCGGTCCATCAGCTCCTTAGGCACATATTGATAGAGGATGTCCCGCAGGACGAGCTTTCCTCTCGTATCATCCCGCAGGTAGTCATCCGGCAGGGACCAGGCAAAGGCGATCACATCCCGGTCCAGGAAGGGGACTCTTGTCTCCAGGGAGACCGCCATGGCAGTCCGGTCCACCTTGGCGAGGATGTCATCCGGGTGGTAGAGAAGAAGATCTGTCAGCATGGTCTCCCGAAGCGGGGACAGGTGCGGATCCCCCTGCAGGGTGTTTCCGGTGTAGCAAAAGCCCGCGGGGTATTCAGCGGGGCGGATGATGCCGGAATTTCGGACAAGGCGACCGCCAAGGTTCCAGGGATCCTGCTCGATCATGTGCAGATCGTGCGGGGAGGAGGCCCGCAGGAGCGCGTCCTTCACTTTTGCCGTATCGCCCTTTGCGGCGCCTTTCAGCACGGCGGATGCCGCCTGTCTGAGGCCCGCCGGGAAGCGCCCGATCTTGCCCCAGATCCGCTCAATGGAGCGGTAGGAGGTGTAGCCCGCAAAGAGCTCGTCCCCGGCATCGCCGGAGAGTGCGACCGTGACATGCTGCCTTGTCAGCTTGCTCACGAGGTACGTGGGGATCTGGGAGCTGTCCGCAAAGGGTTCCCCAAACATACCGGGAAGAAGCGGGATGACGTTCTTGGCGTCCTGCTCCGTGATATCCATCCTCGTGTGGCGGGTGCCGAGGATCCCGGCGATCTGCCCTGCGATCTCGGCCTCATTGTACCGGGGATCCTCCATGCCGATCGTATAGGTCTGCACGGTGCCGGGAGAGACTGCCTGCATCAGAGAGACGATGGTGCTGGAGTCTATGCCCGCGGAGAGAAACGCCCCGAGGGGCACATCGGAGATCATCTGTCCCTGAATGGCCTTTTTGAGACGGCGCTCGAGTTCCTCTGCCGCTTCCTTCTTTGTCCCCGTAAAGGGATGGGACTGGCCCTTCTTTGCGGTCTCCTTCATGGAGTAGAAGAGTGTGAAGGCATGACCGGAGGAGGCGTTCTGTGCACCCGCCTGCTCCTGTTTGTAGTACCAGGCAAGATCCCCGTCCTTTTTGGGATCAAAGTGGGCGTAGGGGAACTGAATGGTCAGAATCGAGCCGGGCTCAAGCTTCCAGACATCCTCATAGACTGAATAGGGGGCCGGGATGTAGCCGTGGCTGAAGTAGAACGGCAGAACCTCCCGGCGGATTTTTGCCGAAAACCCCGGGATTTCCCGGAAGGCGCCAACGTCGGAGGCAAAGGCGAAGGCATCGCCGGAAAAGCCATAGTAGAGGGGCTTTTCCCCGACCCGGTCCCTTGCGAGAGAGAGGGTCCCCGAGGAGAGATCGTAGAACGCGATGGCAAACATGCCGACTGCCCGCGCGAGGGTCTTGTCGAGACCGAACGCCTCCGCGTGCTCAAGCAGGATCTCGGTGTCCGAGGTGCCGCGGAAGGTGCCGCAGTCGGTGCCGGCGAGGTCCGCCTTGAGGTCCGCTGCGTTGTAGACTTCCCCGTTGTAGACCATCACCGACCTGCCGCTGTGGGAGAGCATGGGCTGGGCGCCGTTGGCCGAAAGATCCTGGATGGCAAGCCGCACATGGCCAAACACCACAGGCCGTGCGGGATCGCTCCAGACGCCCCTTGCGTCGGGACCCCGGTCCTTCATGTGTTCATTCATGGCGGCGATCACCGCCCTCCCGTCATAGGAGGTGTTGCTGCTGCACAAGATTCCGCAGATTCCGCACAAACCAAGTCTCCTTCCTGCAGCCCGGGGCTGCGAGAACCATTTCCAAACAGTATACCTGCTGCCGGGGCCCCTGTCACGGCGGACAAAAAATCTCCCCGGGGGAGAACCCCCGGGGAGATTTCAATTGCTCATTTACAAAAACACTTTAGTCAAATTAGGTTTACATCTATATCTGATAAAAAGGTACTTTGTGGATGATCAATTAGTGTGTTGGCTCAACTTCAGTTGATCTTCGTGACGTTGACAGCCTGAGGTCCCTTCTGACCCTGGATGACATCGTACTCCACTTCCTGGCCCTCGTCGAGAGACTTGAAGCCGTCAGAGTTGATTCCGGAATAGTGTACGAAAACATCATTTCCCTCGGAATCAGAAATGAAGCCGTAGCCCTTCTGGTTGTTGAACCACTTAACAGTACCCTTGTTCATTGTTGAACTACCTCCAAAAAAATGAAAAGATATCGCTTCGCTGCGAAATTCAACTTTCGCAACAAATTGACCTTAGCACATCGAATTTCAAAAGTAAAGAAAAATTCCGGGAAAGAAATTTGCACCCTGTAAGGGATTCTGGCGCGAAGAAAGGCCTCCTCAGCAGTAACGGGTCAGGAAGCGGACCGACTCGTCCAGGATCTCTTTCCCCTCCGGGCAGATGCCGCCGAGGGTTGGGAAGGAGTGGAAGGTACCGGTAAGCTCACGGTATTCCACGTGCACGCCTGCCTGCTCCATCCGTTCCCGGGTCCTTCGCACCTCATCCCTGAGGACCTCGCTCCCGTCCACTGTCAGCAGGACGGGCGGGAAGCCCTGATAATCCGCATACATGGGCGAGACGTGCGGGTCATAGGGATCCGCGCCTTTTTCAAGATACAGCTCCTCCAGGCACTTCCCCAGGTCCGCATTGGAGAGGACAAGGTCGACGGCACGGTTTTTCTCCCGGCTTGGCAGCTCCTCCGCCATGGTGCAGCAGGGGGAAATGGCAAAGATGCAGCAAGGGAGCGCTGCCCCATGCTCTTTGGCAAGGAGGGCGGTGACAAGGACCAGGGTTCCCCCTGCGCTCTCGCCGACGAGGGCAATCTTTCGGCCTGGATTCTGCCGGAGCAGTTCCTGATACACGGCAAAGCAGTCCTCCACCCCCGCCGGGTAGCGGTGTTCCGGTGCCAGGCGGTAGCCGACGGAGCAGACGCTCATCCCGCAGGCTGCCGCCAGCACGGAGGCGTAGGGCCGGGAGGTAACCTCATCTCCGAAGGCAAAGCCGCCGCCGTGCACGTACAGGATGAGGCTGCCGCTTCTTTTGGCCTGCGGGTGGGCAAACTCCACCGGGACGCCGGAAAGAACCGCCTTCTCAAAGGTCACTCCCTTCTGGGTCGGGGGCTGGTTCTTCGGGTCCGCCAGAATCGCCCGCTGCTTTGCAAAATCCGCCTCCGGCCGAAGGTCCATGGAAGGGCCCACCTGTTTCATCTGCTTCTTGATCATCTCCAGTGCGATACTCATTTTTATATCCCCTTTCTTATTGAAAATACCGGCGAAGAAATGCGGCACGCTTTTCCAGCAGTGCCTGCACAAAATCCGTGTCAAATTCGGCCTCCACGCCGTGATACGACCCCGGAATCCGCTCGCAGTCCACGAAGACCCCGGCGTCCTGGAGCTTCCTTGCATAGGAGAGGCCGTCATCCCTGAGGCAGTCCACCTCATGGGCCTCAATATAGGCATCCGGCAGGCGGGAGAAGTCCGCGGCGTAGAGGGGCGAGGCGTAAGCCGGGACGGGACCGGTAAGCCCCTCAAGATAAAACTTCCAGCTCCACCGGATGAATTCCGTGGAGACCGCCGCGTTGGCATACGTTTGATAGCTCTCCCCAGCGGTGCGATAGTCCAGGCAGGGATAGATCAGCATCTGGCAGCGAAGGGGGATCGTCCCCCGATCCCTTGCCATCTGGGCCACCGCGGCGGCCAGGCACCCTCCCGAGCTGTCCCCGTAGAGGAAAAGCGCCGGGGCGATGCCATGCTGGTCGTGGTGCCCGCTCAGATACCGTGCCGCCTCATAGCAGTCCATAGGCTGGCACGGGTACTTTTTCTGAAACGTGGTCCGGTATTCCGGAAGGAACACCCTGCAGCCAAGGTGCGCGGCGAGCCACCCTCCCACCTGCAGGTTGGTCATTCCGACCCCGGCGACCATGCCGCCGCCGTGGAAGTAGACGATGGCAGGCGTCCCTTCCTGACAGCCATCTGGCTCCAGCACAAAGCAGCCGATCGGATCCCCCTGATACCCGGGCACCGAAATCCTTTTTGTTGTCGTCCCCGGATAGGGAGCAGCCTGCAGCGCCTGCTGGTACATCAGCTGATACGCATCCCGAAAGGGCTTCGAGTCGTACGTCAGCCCCGTTGGCATCGGCTGAAATCCCTTCAGCCCCCTGGCAAAGTTCCATTCACCCATGATTTTCCTCCGTAACTTCCTGTTCCACTGTGCTTTCGAACGCTTCGTCCTCTACAACCTCCAGAGTCAGAGACATCTCCTCCCCCCGGCAGGTGAAGGTCACCTGGACCGCGCCGGGCTTCAAACTGCTGCGAATCACGGCCAGCGCACGGCCCTCGAAGATGGGAACTTCACGCCCCTTGTAGCTGTACGAAGGCCTGGGATCTGCCCCGCCAAAGCCCTCCAGGGTGCCGGCGCCGGTCACGGAAATCTGAATCTGCGTGTTCTGCTGGCAGTTCAGGTTTCCGTTTTCATCCTCCAAGGCGATGTCGATGTAACAGAGATCCCTCCCGTTGGCGCAAAGGACCGTCTTCTCCGGCGTCAGGGCAAGGTGCACCTTATCTCCTGCGGTGACCAGGCGGTCACGGCCGTCTTCCTGGCCTTTTGTATAGCCCACCGCCTCCAGGGTGCCGGGCGCATAGGGCACCTCGAAGACGGCGCGGCAGGACGTTGCCCGGCCGCAGGGCTTTCTGCCAAGGGAGGTCCCGTTTAATAGAAGCTCCACCTCCTCCGAGGGGGAGTAGACCTCCACTTTTGCCGGCGTGCCCTCGAGCCCCTTCCAGGTCCAGCTGTGGAGGGTATCGCTGAGCGCCCAGGGTGTGGAGATCCCGTGGGTTCCTATGTGATCGACCTTCTGCACCGCGATGTATGGCTCCTTTCGATGGCCATAGACAATCTCCCGCAGAAAGCTTAAAGGTCTCCGGTTTCCGAGAATGTCCAGGTCGCCGCAGTAAGCGAGCCGGTCCGGATAGCAGCCGTCGATGTAGGTGTGTCCGTCATAGTAAAACGCGCCGATCCCCGCCTCCCCCAGGTAGTCCCAGCCGGTCCAGGTCATGTCGCCGATCACATGGGGGTTCTCCAGAACGATCCCCCAGGTCTTTGCGATGTCGGAGGGGAAGTTCTCCGTGGAGAGGATCACGCGGTTTGGGTACTGCAGGTGGTCGGAGGCAAAGCGGCCGGTCATGTAGTTCATGCCGCAGATGTCCATGGCGCTGTAGATCTCCTCCATCCGTCTGCTGGTCGTGGGATGGCTGCAGAGAAAGTCCGCGGCGGGCCCCTTCAGGACGGCATATCCCAGCTCCGCCTGCGTCATGGAGGGGTCAGACTGAGGAAGCTTTCCGCCCTTTGCGGCGGCCTGCATCAGCTCGCCCATGAGCTGCGGGATCACATCGGAGATGACAAAGAAGCTGTTGAGCCCGGCGGTCAGATATCTGGTGTGATCCAGCGCCCGCGCCGCCTCTGCCATCTTCCGGAACTGCCTGGCGCCCTGCCCGGTGCCGGCCTCCTGAATCTCATTGCCCAGGGAATAGATGATGACACTGGGGTGGTTGTAGTCCCGGCGGATCATCTCCGAAAGGTCCTGCCGCCAGCACCGCTCGTAGTCCATGGTGTAGTCGTAATCGCTCTTTGCCTCATGCCAGCCATCGCAGAGCTCGTCCATGACGAGAATCCCATACCGGTCGCAGGCATCCAGCAGGGCCCTGCCTGCGGGGTTGTGGGCGCTTCGGATGGCGTTAAAGCCCGCCTCCTTCAGCTTTTGGATGCGCCGATCCTCCGCATCCGGAAGGGAAAGCGCGCCGATCACGCCGTTGTCGTGGTGGATGCAGGCACCGCGGAGTTTCGTCTCCTTCCCGTTGATCCGAAGACCGCGCTTGGCATCGAGAGCAAGTGTCCGGATGCCAAAGGTGCACGTGCTCTCATCCAAAGGAGTTCCATCCTTCGCTTCCAGGATCGCCCTGCAGTGATACAGGGCGGGATTCTCAGGACTCCACAGGGCGGCGTCTTCGAGAAAAATGCGCTGGGAGACCTCTTCGCGGCCCCCTGCAAAGAGCGTGAGCGGGAGCTTTTCCGATGCCGCAGGCTGTCCCCTGTCATCCGTGATTTCGATGCGGATTTGGATCTTCTTTCTCTCAGGCAGGAGGTTCTCTGCAGCAAGCTCCACGCGGATGACCGCAGCCTCCGGATCCGCGTTCTCTGTGGTCACGCGCAGGCCATAGGGCGGGATGAAGATGCCGGAGGAGGTCAGCATCCATACATCCCGGTAGAGCCCTGCGCCGGAATACCAGCGGGCATTGGGCTCCATCCCGTTTTTCACAACGACCCGGATTTTGTTTTTCCCGCCGTAGTGCAGGTAATTGTCGGCGTCAATGCAGAAGGGTGTGTAGCCATAGGCGTGTTCCCCGGCGTACTCGCCGTTGATATACACCGTGGTGCGTCCGTACACCGCCTCAAACAAAAATACGGTGTGGAAAGCATCGCGCTTTTGCGGGAGGTCAAACTCCTTTTCATAGACGTAATTCCCGCCGGGATAGAAGCCTACAGCGCTCCCGTTCTTCGTCTCCTTCGTGGTGGCTTCATACGCCATCGCGTCATGGGGCAGGGTCACCGGCAGGCTTACTGCCGGTGCCTTCCCTGCGGAGACGGCAAGGAAGTTCCCACTCATCTTCTGGAACCGCCATCCCGTGTTGAATAATGTCTCTTTCATTGTCTGTTCCCCTTTCGTGTCTTATGCGGATTCCCCTGTACGCCAGAGCCCGGCCGCTCCGGGACGGCACCAGGCAGGAGGCACACTTCTTTCTGATGCAACCTAAACATGCTGATAGATTAACATCCGCATGGCATCTGACAATCATCAGAAAAAAGAGGATGTCTTCGCAGCGGAATAATTTGGAAAATTGTCTTGATGGCGGACATGTTGTCGGGTTTAATGGAAATGCAAAGGAGAGAAAATCACCATGAGCAGGAGTCTTCAATACGCCCGCACGGACCGGGACATCACCGAGGCCTTTTTGAAACTCTTAGAGAGCAGGCCCTTTGAAAAGATTACGGTGGGCGACATCATTGAGGGGGCGATGATCAACCGCTCGACCTTCTACCAGCACTATCCGGACAAGTACGCGGTGCTGGAGGCGCTGCAGAAGCAGTACCTGGAGCTCTTTCTGGAGACGATGCAGAAGGTCCACGCGAAAAACATCCTGGATCTGGACACCATCGACCACCTCATCGCGTCGTTCTTTCTGAAGAACCGGCAGGCTCTGGACGCGCTGCTCACGGTGCGGACGGAAAACTTTGACCTGGAAAAACAGTGGAAGATGAGAATTGCAGAAAGCCTCGGGGGTGATCCGATGGAGGCAGAGATGATGGCTTCCCTCGCCGTGAGCTTTTTCATTTACTGCATGGAGCACGAGGAAGCGGGAAAGAATTTTTCCTCCCTGTTCTTTGAGAGCATGACCGACATTCCGCTGCGCTTTTTCGGACTCTCCGAAAACCCGAAGGCGCGGGAGGAATTCCTTGCCCTCCTCTCAAAGTACGCAAAGAAGGAAAATTAAACAGCAGCTCTGACATCCAAAAAGATGGGGCTGCTGATTTTACGTTTGGGGCCGTAAAGAACCGGATCAAAAGTCCGTCAGGTGCCTTTTTGAGAAAGCGCATCTTTCCCGGAGAGGAGAGAACCATCCTTCTTCTTTCCTGCTGCGCGGTAGGCTGTCGGCGTGACGCCGTAGATGGAGCGGAAGACCTTGACGAAATAGTTGTTATCCGGGTAGCCGACATAAAAGCTGATCTCCTGCACCGGGAGGACGGTCCTCTGCAGAAGCTTTGCCGCTTCCTCGCAGCGAAGGCTCCGGATGCATCCTGTCACGGTCTGGCCGGTCTCTTTCCGGAAGAGACTGCATAATTGCGACTCGGAGAGGCCCGTCAGGTCACAGAGCCGGGAGATCCGGATGTTCTGCGCGTAGTGCTGCCAGATGTACTCGAGGCACTTTCGCACCGGGAGAGAGCACCCGTCGAGATGCTGCCTCGCGGCGCGGACGGCCCCGGTCAGCTCCAGGAGCATTTCCGTTGTGATCTGCCGGCGGTCGTCGTTGGTCCTGGCATTCAGCGTCCGCTGCACCGCCTTCTGCGTGATCCGGTCCACGTCGATGACGGAGAGCCCGCCGGACTGCGCCGCCTTTCTGGCGAGGGTCCGCACCACCGAAAGACCCAGCAGCGGGTCGCCGTATTTTTCGAAGGTGTCCCTGGTCTGCACAGGGAGGTTCCTGCCAAGGTTGCTGTAGGCGGAGAGCATCCGGTCCATATCTCCTGCAGCGATGGCCTCGATAAACGCATCTTCCGCCTCATACCGCGCGTAGATCTCGTCGTAGGTCTCTGCCTCCGGCTGCGGGAGCGGCATGCCGGAGACGGGACCGCTGCCGGTGAATTCGTGCAGCAGGCGGTAGGTGTAGATCCGGCTGTCGTCATCAAGGGATTCCAGACAGGCCTGCAGGGTGTGCAGAAAGGTCGGGAGACTGACAAGAGGCAGGGCGGTATAGTACAGCTGGAGCGACGCGTCCATGGAGGCGGGCAGGTGATTTTTGATGAGCGTGCTGCGG
>JBJEYC010000263.1:0-2012 GCA_051886435.1 Lachnospiraceae bacterium | reverse complement strand
TACCGCATGACCGCAGAGGATGTGGAGGCAGTAAAGGAGAACTTCTCGGAGGACAGAGAGCTTCTTCCGATCGGTGCCTGTGTCCCGGGACTTGCGGGTGAGTACTTCGCCGTCACCGGAACCGGAAGATACATGAGAAACCTCGAGCTTGACCCCGAGCAGAGCTTTGGCATCATCCATGTGGATGAGAAGGGCGAGAACTACCGCATTGTCTGGGGCCTCAAGGATTCCCGTCCCACCTCGGAGCTGCCCACCCACCTCATGAACCATGAGGTCAAGAAGAGAACCACTCAGGGCAGGCACCGCGTCATCTATCATGCCCATCCGACGAACCTGATTGCCCTGACCTTCATTCTCCCGCTGGAGAGCGAGGTCTTCACCAGAGAGCTCTGGGAGATGATGACTGAGTGCCCGGTGATCTTCCCTGAGGGCATCGGTGTGGTGCCGTGGATGGTGCCTGGCGGCCGGCAGATCGCCGTCGAGACCTCCAAGCTCATGGAGCAGTACAACGCGGTGGTCTGGGCGATGCATGGCCTGTTCTGCTCCGGCAGCACTTTTGATGAGGTTTTCGGCCTGATGCACACCATCGACAAGGCCTCTGAGATCTGGCTCAAGGTGGCCTCTGTCACTGGCGGCAAGAAGAGACAGACCATCACCCCGGACAACTTCCGCGCCCTGGCAAAGGATTTCCACGTGAACCTGGATGAGCGCTTCCTGTATCGCAAGGAAAACTGAGATAATTTCGCTAATTCAGCAGAAAGGACCGCGCTGCCCAAAGATGATGGGCAGTGCGGTCCGTTTGTATTCAGAGCGTGAGCGATCAGGAACAAAGATACGGCATGCCAGGTGAGCTCAGCGTGCGGCCCGCTTCTTTTTTCCTGCCGACCCAATCTGGATCAGCCGGACCGCCGCGTCGCAGACCAGTACCGTTCCGAGGGAGACCTGATACCAGATGATGTTTTGATCCGGGGCAACCAGGATGTAGGCGCCGGAGACCGCAAACAGCAGGGTCTCTGCCATGGAGCGCCAGTAAAGACCCCGCTCTTTTCTGTGCTCTGCCGCCCGGGAGAGACAGGCGTAGGCTCCCATGAGAAGCGCGGATCCCAGAAACACGCTGGCAATGAGAAACAGAGCCTGATCCTTGACCAAAATCAGGGAGTACACGGCGATCAGTGTGATGCAGATGTAAACGCGCAGTTTTTCCTGCCCGAAGTTCCATCCGCAGCGGTGCAGCCGGCTGACAGTGAGCACCACTTCAGCGGCGACGACCGCAAGGAGAAGGATTCCGGCAGCCGACTGCAGAAGCGTATCCGGTGCCGTCAGGAACACGATGCCTGCGAGCAGGATCAAAAGCGCCTTGCCGGCCTCGGATTCCAGAAATCGGTTCAGCTTCCAGTTCCGGATCCGCTCCGGGATGCTGCCAAACAGGGCGGTCGATGGCAGGTTCAGGAGGATACCTCTCGATGATTTCTCCATGCCGATGAGGTGCATGACCACATTTTCAAATCCGGCGGGGCCCTTCGATGCGATGTCGGTCATCGTGTGGGAACCGTCTGCCGCGAGCGCATCGAAGAGATCGTCCACAAATTTTTCCCGCTGCTCGACCGGGACCTTTTCCACCCACTCATGAAACGTCTGGGAGAGAAAGACGCTCCCCGCCCGGTACTTCTCGGCCCGAAGCGGCGCGCCGTGGTCAATCCCCCAGGTCTCCATCTGGTGCGCCAGAATGCCGTCCGCTGTACTGCGCACGATATAGTGATCCGAGACTTCCGGCTCAAAGAGTTTTCCGATGATGCAGTACTCCGGCTGAATGATCCGCACACGGCTGTGGATGGGATCGATGGCGGAGACGTCAAGCACCTCCGCACAAAAGCCCGGGCCGTCGTTCATGTAGACGCGGATGATCTGACCCTGCATCTTTGGCGGCAGGGCCGCTGCGCTGTACAGCGCAAGATTTGCCCCCTTGGAATGGCCGCCGATAAAATACCGCCGCCCTGGCTTCATTACGCGCT
>JBJEYC010000262.1:0-9571 GCA_051886435.1 Lachnospiraceae bacterium | reverse complement strand
GTGATCAAGCGGCCGAAAAAGGGGCCCTGGCTTGGCGGAAAAAAGCCCTCCTTCTCCATGGAGGGGAAAGCGATCCGCTATGACTGCCTGCTGCGGTAGGAAGATGCAGCAGAAATAAGAAGCGGCGCAGAGACACGTACGGTGTCTTCTGCGCCGCTTTGCTGTGTCTGCTGAAAACTGGGTAATATGTTGCGGAACCGTTACCGGTTTTGGATATATTTCACAAGATTCCTCTTATATGGCAAACGGTTGACATAGATATAAAATAGAAATAATGCACAATTTAAGATCCGTATATTTGACTAAATCTGACAAATCGTATGTCAACCGATTGACATGTTTTGGACATGCTGATATAGTCAAATCACATTCGAAAAGGACAGCAAGGGACAGACAACAAACGAATGAAAATGCAAATGGTCATATCATTCACATAATTCAAAAAAGGGAGGAACTTATGAAATTCAAAAAAGCAGGTGCAGCAGCAATGGCAGCCGCCATGGCATTTGCGGTGGTCGCAGCAGGATGTGGATCATCCTCATCCAGCAGCGCTTCCTCGGAGTCCGGTGCGGCAACCGAGTCCGGGACCAGCTCCGGTGCGGTCTCCACGGACGGCGTCTCCATTACCATTTTCAACTCCAAGATGGAGATTCAGAGCCAGATGGAGGAGATGGCAGAGCAGTACTCCGAGGAGAAGGGCGTAGACGTTGAGGTCTACTATTCCTCCGACACGGTCGCGCAGCACCTGGCTACCAAGTACGCTTCCAATGAGCCCTACACGCTGTCCATGGTGGATGCGAAGGATATCTACTCCCTGGCAGCAGATCACGCGGTGGATCTCTCCGATCAGGACTGGGTCAAGGACACCACCCAGGCGATCAGCATTGATGGCAAGGTCTACGGCTTCCCGGTCTGCGTTGAGGCCAGAGGCATCATCTACAATGCCGACGCCATCAAGAACATCACCGGCGAGGACTTTGATCCCAGCACGGTGCAGACCCTGGACGATTTCAAGGCCCTCATCGAGAAGCTGAAGGCGGGCGGCATGGAGAGCCCCACCGGCGTCATGAAGGAGGACTGGTCTCTGGCAGCCCACTATCTGCCCCAGGTCTATGAGGAGCAGGATGATCCCCAGGCTTTCATCGAGGGACTGCATGACGGCACTGTGGATCTGAATTCGGATCCGAAGTTCACCTCCCTGATGGACACCTTTGATGTCCTGAAGGACAACAACTACGCAAAGGATTCCGCGATCTCCGCAGAGCGTGAGGTCACCGAGCAGAAGCTGGCTGAGGGTGAGATCGCCTTCATGTTCGGCGGCAACTGGGACTGGTCCGTGATCAACGCCTATGACTACAGCGAGAACATGGGCATGATGCCTGTTCCGCAGAACACCGATGACGGCAGCAACACCAAGCTCGTGGGCGGCGGCTCCAAGTACTTCTTCATCGATAACTCCGATCAGACCTCCGATGCCCAGAGACAGGCAGCAAAGGATTTCCTGAACTGGCTCGTCTATGACGACGAGGGACAGAGCTTCATCGTCAATGACTGCGCCCTGGTACCGGCCTTCTCCAACATCACCCTGGAGGTTTCCGATCCCCTTGGCAAGTCTGTCAAGTCCTATGCAGATGCTGACAACCTGATTCCGAACTACAACTACCTGCCGGATGATCACTACTCCGTCCTCGGTGCAGATTTCCAGAAGTATCTGGCCGATCAGGAGGATCGTGCAGCCCTGGCACAGGAGATTGAGGATTACTGGCAGAGCGCAACACTCTCCACGCAGTAAGCAGTAAGACCTGATGGGAGCGGCCCGGGTGGGAGATCCCGCCCCGGCCGCTCTTCCACACAGGTGCATTCCGGAAACAAGATCGGTGGAAGCGTCTGGACAGGGCCGCCCGCTGCGGCGGGAACCGCCAGACAGGAGGAAACATGAAACAGACAAAAACGTCTTATAAAGTACAGCAGTTTTTGATGTTTGCCGGCCCGGCCGCATTCCTCTTCTGCTGCGTCGTGATCATCCCCTTTTGTTACGGTCTGTATCTGACCTTTACAAGCTGGGACGGCATTGCGCTGGAGAAGCCCTTTGTGGGAGTGGCCAACTACATCGCTGCCTTCCAGGATGCGGATTACTGGGCAGCGCTGGGGAGAACGCTTCTCTACTCCCTGTTCTCCGTCATCTTCATCAACGTCCTGGCCTTCCTGCTCGCCTATCTGGTGACGAGCGGCGTCAAGGGCCAGAACTTCTTCCGGGCGGGCTTCTTCGTTCCCAACCTGATCGGCGGCATCGTCCTGGGCTATGTGTGGAAGTTCGTATTCAACCGTGCCCTGGTCGCCATCGGAGAGGCCATCACCGGCAGCACACCGCCGTCTCTTCTGTCCACTCCCTCGGGAGCCATGTTCTGCCTGATCTTTGTGACGGTCTGGCAGTACGCCGGCTATATGATGCTGATCTACGTGGCCGGCTTCATGAGTGTCTCCACGGAACTCAAGGAGGCAGCTCTGATCGACGGCGCCACCGGCTGGCAGGCCATGCAGAAGGTCACCATTCCCCTGATGCGCTCCTCCTTCGTGCAGTGCATCTTCCTGTCCATCACCAGATGCTTCGTGGTCTATGACGTGAACCTGTCCCTGACCAAGGGCGAGCCCTTCAACTCCTCGGTGCTGGCAGCCATGCACGTCTACAACCAGGCATTCGTTTACAAGAACTACGGCGTCGGCCAGGCAGAGGCCCTGATCCTGTTCGTCATCTGCGCAGTGGTCGGCATTGTCCAGGTCAGCATCGGAAAGAAAGGAGAGGTTGAGGCATGAGCGAGAGTGAAAAGGCGCTGCGCAGGAAAAAGATCACCCATGCGGTCTTTCTGGTGATCCTGATCGTTCTGTTTATTCTCTTCATCTATCCCTTCGTCCTGGTCCTGATCAACGTCTTCAAGACCAAGGCGGACATCAACTCCAGCCCGCTCTCCCTGATCGGAAAGCACGGCTTTACACTGGACAACTTCCCGAATGCCATGAAGAAGATGAAGTTCTGGACGGTATTCGGAAACTCCCTGGTCATCACCGTGAGTGCCACGATCCTGACGATCCTGTTCTCGGCCACCGCTGCCTTTGTGATTGCGCGGAACAACTGGAAAGCCTGCCGGATCCTGTTTATGATGATGATTGCCTCCATGGTCATCCCCTTCCAGGTGCTGATGGTTCCCATCGTCTCGGTTTACGGCGGCATCCTGAACATGCTGAACCACCGGATCACCCTGATCCTGATGCATGTGGGCTTCTCCGTCTCCATGGCGACCTTCATGTTTGAGGGGGCCATCCGGACCAACATCCCCCGCGGACTGGAAGAGGCTGCTGAGATCGATGGCTGCACCAGATGGCAGACCTTCTGGAAGATCGTCTTTCCGCTGCTGTCCCCCACCATCGCCACGGTGACCATCATCGATGCCATGGCCTTCTGGAATGACTACCTGCTTCCTTCCCTGGTTCTCGGAAAGAAGGAGCTCTACACCATTCCGATCGCAACCCAGGCATTTTACGGAACGTATTCAACGGACATCGGCCTTGTCATGGCAGCCCTGCTCCTGGCAATGCTTCCGATCCTGATTCTCTACGTATTCCTTCAGAAGTACATCGTCGCCGGTGTCACTTCCGGTGCGGTCAAGGGCTGAACGGGTTCTTTGATGTTGTGTGCGCGGCAGCTGCTGGTCCCGGTAACTGCCGCGCCTTTTTGTCTCATGCAGAGAGGAGCTGGACAACCAACCTATGGAAAAGACACTGGTGATTCAGGGAAACGATCTTGCGGTTCCGGTGTACACGGCACATCTGGATTTTTCGGAACTGCTCTACTGCAGACTGGAGGAGATCTCGGAAGGGGCACCCCGCTTTCTGACCCACTTCCTTCTTCCCCATCGAAAGGGCGCGGATACACCGGACTATGAGGCCTGCCTCCCGGTGGGAGATCTTCGTGGAAAGACAGTCCGGATCACGATCGAAGAGCGGGGCGATGAGACGGATCAGGAGGCGGCAAAGATCCTTTCCGGGATTCATTCGGCGGATGTCCCGCAGCATCCCGCGGAAAAAGCGGACTGCTTTGCCGCGCCCTACGGCTGGATCAATGACCCGAACGGCTGCATCCTGCGGGACGGGGTCTGGCATCTCTATTTTCAGCACAACCCGATGAATCGGGAGTGGGCAAACATGTCCTGGGGGCATGCGCTGAGCCGGGACGGCCTGCACTTTACCTTTATCTCGGATGTGATGTTCCCGGATGAGAATGGCCTGATGTTCTCCGGCTGCGCGATCGCAAATGACAGGGGGTGTTTTGGCCTTCCGAAGTCTGCCATCCTGTACTTCTACACAGCGTCCCATGATCCGACAAGGCTCGGGGAGGGTGCGCACAACACCCAGCGTCTTGCCTACTCGCTGGATGGCGGGACAACCCTGATCAAGTATCCGGATTGGAGTTTTCCCTATCCCAGCGAGGAGACCCGGGATCCCAAGATTTTCTGGCATGAGGAGAGCGGGCACTACATCATGGTTCTCTACCTCGGCGGCTGGCAGTTCGGGATTTTCCGGTCAAAGGACCTGGCCAACTGGGAACAGACACAGGTCATCGAGGAGGAGCCCATGTGGGAGTGCCCGGATCTCTTCCCGCTGCGGGGAACCTTTGACGGGAGAGAGGTCACGAAGTGGTTTTTCACCTCGGCGGACGGATACTACTATGCGGGAGAGTTCGACGGGATGACCTTCCGGAAGGAGGGAAAGCAGCGCCGTCTCTACGGGACCAGTCTTCCCTATGCGGCACAGACTTTCTCCGGGACTGGGGACAGGACTGTTGCGGTTGCCTGGCTTCGGACCAAAAATCTTGGGAAGATCCGGGAGGGCGCGATGTCGCGTCTTCGGACCTATCAGCTCGGCCAGGATGCGGACGGGTATTATATCCGGCAGGCGTTTTTGGTTGACAGCCATGCGAAAATGTCAGTTGAAAACGGGCAGACCTGCGGACTGCAGGAGCGGATCTCGGAGGACGGGAAATTGTACTATGCGGAGCAGATCTGAATGCATCTGCTTCCGGGGTCGTGCCAGGGAGGGGAGAAATGCCTACCATCAAAGATGTTGCAGAACGGGCCGGAGTTGCGGTGGAGACGGTCTCCCGGGTCCTCAACAACCGGGGATATCTGAGCGAGAAGACAAAACAGAAGGTCTACGCGGCCATGGAGGAGCTGAACTACAAGCCCAATGAGTTTGCCAGGGGGCTCTCCAAGAAGGACATGGGGATGATCGCGGTCATCGTGCCGCACATCGTGCATCCCTACTTTGCCAAGGCCATCTCCTGCGCGGAGCGGGAGATCCGCAGGCGCGGCTGCAAGATGTACCTGTATAACTCCAGCGGAGACGAAGAGCGGGAGAAGCACACGCTGGAGCTGTGCCAGAACAGCTTTATCACCGGCGTGCTGCTGTTCTCCTCGGACATCCGGGCGGACTTTTTGCGGCAGTTTCAGATCCCGATTGTGACCATTGAGCGGGACGTGGAGAATGCCACCACCTGTATCCTCTGTGACAATGCCCAGGGCGGAAAGCTCGCCGCAAAGGAGCTGATCCGCTGCGGCTGCAAAAATCTGGCTGCCTTCGGGGACATTCAGGATTCTGCCATGCCGGGAGACGACCGACTGGTCGGGTTCTCCGAGGCCTGCGCCGCGGCCGGCATTCCCTGCCGGACCTTCCGCAGCAACAATGATCAGTACATGGCCATGCAGTACGAGGACCGGCTGGCGCAGCTCATCGACCAGAACCCGGATATCGACGGCCTGTTTCTGACCTCAGATCTCATCGCCGCCCAGGCGATTCAGGTCTGCAGCAAGCGGGGCATCCGGATTCCCCGGGATCTGCAGCTGGTGGGCTTTGATGACGTGGACCTGGCCCAGTACGTCTGCCCCCGGCTCACCACACTCCACCAGCCGGTGGAGGAGATGGTCAAGGAGGGAATTGACTGCATCTTCCGGGCCACAAGGAACGAGAAGGTACCCCACCGCAAGACGTTCCCGGTGACGCTGATCAGGAGGGAAACCACAAGCCCCTTTCGCTATAACCGGGCGCAGCAGGTGACCACCTACGAGGCGTACCGGGACAGCGTGTGAGCGGATGGAGAGGACACCAAAGCAGAACGAAGTGACAAACGGGAAGCGAGACGGGAAACCGCCTCGTTTTTTGTTGCAATTGCAATCAATCTTTTCCATCGATCCCCATATAATCAGGGCAAAACCACAGCATGATCGCAGACTGCCGGGCAAAAAGGATCGCGGCAGTCGGAAAAGGAGGAGATCGATGAGAGCAAAATTCCCGGCCATCCTGGGGCTGACCGCGCTGCTTGTCACGGCCTGCGGCGCGGGGAACGAGACCAAAGCGCCGCAGAAGACGCCGGAGAGCGTTGTCGCTCTGTCCGAGTCCATCGGGGACTTATGGCTCCTTGCAGGCGGACACCTGAAAGGGATCACCAGCGACGGCCTCTCACTTTCGGGAATCGATGCGGATACGGTCTCCATCGGGACTGTCTCATCGCCGAGCCTGGAGGCCATCCTTTCCCTGTCGCCGGACCTGGTTCTTCTCTCGGAGGAGATCCCCTCCCAGAAGGAGCTGGAGCAGCCCCTGCGGGATGCCGGCGTCACGGTGAACCCGGTGGACATCAACTCCTTTTCGGACTATGAGGCCGAGATGAAAGAGCTGACAGAGCTGACCGGGCGGTCAGACCTCTACGAGAAAAACGTCACGGAGGTGGGGGACCGGATTGAGAAGATCAAAGAGGAGGGGGCCCAGCTTCCGGAGGCGGATTACCTTGCGATCCGGGTCTCCGCCACCAAGTCCAAGGTGCTGAAGGATGACTCCTTTGTCACCGAGATCCTGGATGACCTGAAGCTCCATAACCTGGCAGAGGACACCACCTCTCTTGATGAGCTCAGCGTGGAGGCGATCGCCGGCATGGATCCCGATTACCTGTTTGTGGTCTACGCCGGGGATGAGGAGAAAGCAGCGTCCGTCTATGAATCCCGGTTTGCCGACAGCCCCCTGTGGCAGAAGCTGACTGCGGTGCAGCAGGACCGGGTGTATCAGCTTCCCAAGGAGCTGTTTCAGTACAAGCCGAATGCGAGGTGGGATGAAGCCTATGCGTACGTCTATGACCTGCGGAACAGCTAGGAAGACGCTCCTTCTGGGAGGAATTCTGCTGCTTGCCGCAGCCCTTTCCCTGTCTTTGTTTGCGGGGACGCAGGACGTGTCCGCCGGGGAGCTTCTCCGCGCGCTTTGGCACCCGGAGGATGCGGCGCCGGCAGCCCTGGTCCTTCGCTATGCAAGACTTCCCCGGGCGCTTGGCGGACTCCTATGCGGCGCGGGGCTGTCCGTTTCGGGACTTCTTTTGCAGGAGGCGCTCTCCAATGATCTGGCCTCGCCCGGCGTCATCGGCGTGAACGCCGGAGCGGGCTTTTTTGTGCTGCTTGGAGTCCTGATTTCGCCGGGCAGTTCTCTGGTCCGGATTGGCGCGGCCTTTCTCGGTGCCGGCACGGCAGCAGGGCTTGTGCTCGGCATTTCGAAACTTGCCGGGAGCGGGCGCTATACGATCCTCCTGACTGGCGTGGCAGTCTCCTCCCTGTTTTCGGCGGGCATCAATACGATCACCACCTTCTTCCCGGAGACGGCCCCGGATCGGGCGGCGTTTTCTCTGGGCGGACTCCAGGGAATCACGAACGCACAGCTCTCGGCAGCTTTTCCGGTGATCCTTGCGGGGATTCTTGCCGCGCTTTTTTTGTCCCGGGGGCTGGATCTTTTGCGCCTCGGGGATGAGGCTGCCATGGGAGTGGGACTGAACGTCACCCTCTGCCGGGTGCTTGCCATTGCGGATGCCGCCCTTTTGGCTGCGGCGGCGGTCACGCTGTGCGGTCTGGTGGGGTTTGTGGGCCTGATCATTCCCAACCTGATCCGGAGCCGGGTGGATGGCGCCGGTCCCCAGATCCTGTTCGGGACACTCTACGGCAGCAGTTTTCTTGTGCTCTGCGATGTGGCGGCCAGGAGCTGGTTCTATCCCTATGAACTGCCGGTGGGGCTTCTCTTGTCATTCCTGGGCGCGCCCTTTTTCCTCCTGGTCCTCATCCGAAGAAAGAGGAGGGCAAAGCTGTGATTACACTGCGGGATGTCACCGCCGGGTACCCCGGAAAATCCGTACTGCACATCCAGGACCTTGCATTCTCCTCCGGGATTCTGACCCTGGCGGGGGAAAACGGAAGCGGCAAGTCCACCCTCCTTCGGGCCATCCTCGGCGCGCTTCCCCACACGGGAACGCTTCTTGTGAACGGACAGGATCCCCGGGCGCTCCGGCCCAGGGACCGGGCAAGACAGATTGCATACCTCCCCCAGGACACCCCGGCACCGGACATGACTGTCCGGATGCTGGCCTTTCATGGCCGCTTTTCCCGGATGGGATTCTCCCACCGGGAGACGGCTAAAGACCGGGAAGCCGTTGCACGTGCCCTTTCCGTGACAGGGATGACAGAGCTTGCCGACCGGCGGCTGCAGACGCTCTCCGGCGGCGAACGGAAGCGTGCCTGGCTGTGTCTTGTGATTGCCCAGGAGGCGCCCTGCATCCTGCTCGATGAGCCCGGCGCGGGCCTCGACGTGCGGCATGAGCTGGAGCTGGGACAGATCCTGCTCTCGCTGAAGGAGCTGGGACACACCGTGATCGTGGCCTCCCATGACCTGCAGCTAAGCTTTGCCATCAGCGACGAGATCTGCCTTCTTGAGAGGGGAACGGTCCTTGCGATGGGAAGCCCCCGGGAGCTGGCAGACTGCCCTGACCTTCTGGACCGGGGACTGCACCTCCACCTTGTCCCCGCCGGAAACCGGGAGAGCCTCTATCCCTACATCCCGGCAAAGCCTGGGGCGAAGCAGTGAGCAAAAACAAAAGAGCAGGCAGTGCAGGGACCCCGGACCGTTTTGTGTCCGGGGTCCCTGTTGTTTTGTCATGCGGTGCGTGAGAGCAATACGCCAAACAGCACCCGGGCCTGCCGCCCGGGTGCTGTTTGGTATCGGTATCACAGAGCGCTGCTCTGCTCTTTGCGTTTTGCCCGCATCAGGGCTGGTCGTAGTGCTTTCCAGACCAGTACATGGTCTTTGCCACCTCAGCTTTGGGACCCAGGGTCACATCCTGGAAGATCCACTTCCTGAACTCCTCAAAGCCGGTCCGGTCCACGATGTAGCCGATGTGCTCCTTGTGCTCCACCGCGTTCGGATCGATGTACTCCTCGATGTAGGCATAGCAGTTGCGGATCATCTTCACGATGCTCTCCTCGTCGCACCACTTGATGAAGTCCTCTGCGAGCCGGGGGTTCTTCTTGCCGGTCCTGCCAAGGAGCACGAGGCGGAAGTAGTGCTCTCTGCTTCTTGTCCAGGCTCTTGTGGGGCAGTAGGTCACGCAGACACCGCAGCCGATGCACTTTTTGGTATCCCGCACGACCTTGCCGTTCACCAGGGACAGGGCGCCCACGGAGCGCCGGCGGCAGTAGTCGACGCACTGGCCGCAGGC
>JBJEYC010000261.1:2752-9576 GCA_051886435.1 Lachnospiraceae bacterium | reverse complement strand
TGAATTCGACGTAAAGTACCACGCTTTGGGAAATATATATCGTCGCGCTACAATCTATCTCTCCATTTTTGATGAGATAGTCGATAGCCTTATATATCTCTGGAACGAGCTGTGTGATCGCAGTAATCGCCGCAGCAGTAACTCCCGCCTTCATTGCCTGATTCAGATAATCAATCTGCACATGCTCAAGTATCGGGTCTTTTTCAAGTCCATGCTTCTCTGGGTCAAATCCGTCCTTTTTTGCCTCTTTTGCAATCTGCTTTGCTTCCTTAGCAGACAGCTCTTTTGATTGAACGCCATCTCCATCTGACACTTTTCCAACAAGATGATTTTCTGTATCCAAGTGAGCCTTCGATACATCTGGACGATTTTCAATATCTTTTAATCCTTTTCTATGGGCAATCGCTTTAGCTTCATTCACCTGATCATCTGCAATCAGCCGTTCTTGACCTTGATATTTCGGCGCACGTGTATCACGATTCAGTGCTGCCTGCATATTCTCCGCTTGCTCCGCCGTGTTTGAATATTTCAGGCTGTATTCTTTCCCGTAATTCGTACCAATATCGACACTTGCATAACCATTATCCTGAAGTGTCCATGCCCTATGCTCCGACCATTTTCTCAGTGCATCGATATTAAAAGTCTGTGCATGCCATTCTTCCGCAACATAGCCTTTGAACTGTTCCACATCCAGATTCAGATACGGATGTTCATTGATATTCCTCGCCAGCTGATCAATGGCGTCATTAATTTTTTGAATATGCAGGTTCTGTGCATCAATAGACTGATTCTGCGCTACATTTTGTTTGAAATCAGAGAGGGCTCCATTTCCGGCTAAATCAGCACCAAGGACCTGTCCCATGAAATCCCATCCAGATCTCATTTCATCAAAATCGCTCATAAAAATTCTTTACCGCTCCATAAATTCTTCCAAACCGTCGTTATAAAGCCGCACTACTCCATAGAAAAGCATTTGCCTCTTCATCAATTCCTTATTACGGAATAATTCTTCTGTCCTTGTGGCAATCTGATCTCCGACTTTAGTAATTGCATCTGCTCCAGCCGCAAAAGCATCTCCAACTGTCTTCAGAAAATCCGGAACCTGAATTTTCAATTTTTCTGTATCTTTCTTCTCGTTTCCAAATCCAAATGGATTTGTCGGCATCGGAATAATTCCTGTAGTGATAACACTTTCCTTTGTCGTCTTAAGAAAATCCGGAACCGGAAGGGCAGAAAGTTTTTTCAGGAACTCATCGTAATCTTCCCGTTTAATTAGTTCGCTCGGTTCAACAAATAGTTGTGCCTGATTTCCAGCCCAGCCAAATTTGACTCCGGACTCGTTAATCTTGATGTCAAGTACAGGAATCAATTTGTCCGTGTCTTTAATTTTATCCAGGAAGAGTACTTTCCCTGTAATATTCCCAGCCTTCTTCTGTGTAAGCCATGTCTTCTCATCCCATGAGACTACATTGATGGAATTGTCCTTTGTACCAACCACACCATTATCATTATCATCTTTCGTCTCTATAAGTTTTTTTAGTTGGTTCATCAGGAGTTCATCCTTATAAACAACGATAAGCGTCTTCTTTGTCTCAAACATATTTACCCCTCCATCTTGCAAAAACTCAAAACTGCTACTCTTCCTTTTCCCCATATCTACGCTTCTCAACCGTAGGGTAATACTCAATCAGATACTTTCTTCTCGGGCAATCCGCATCATGTTCATTGATGATTCCACTGGCCTGCAGATGAGAATAGATCACCATGGGTCCAGGATATTTTCTTACAAGCCATTATAACAGTGCAGTACTTGATGATATACATAAATATACGCAAACAGTCTTATCAGACCAAAAATCACTAAAATTGCATGAAAAGTCCGCTACATAGATAAAACAGAATGGTCCCCAAATTACTGCTTTGGCTTTGTCATGTTACTCCTCAAGATTCTGAAATTCTTTTTCGTAGGTGTCGCCGTCTGAATGATCCTCGGCTAATCTTGGATCTCGTCCTATGTCATGGTATGAATGCATGGGAAGAGCATTGGTTCTCAGTAATGGCAAGCAGTGTCCTTTTGCACAAAAGGACGCCTCTGCTTGTTAAGAGTCACCCCAAATTCCCGAACTGCCCTTGTGGGCAGGTTGTGCACTTACCGTTTTGGGCGCTTGAGACACATTGCCTGACTTGAAAATTTCCTCTTCTTCCGATACCTGATATATGGAAAAGCCAGGCAACAAAAAAAAGCAGAGAGCAATCATCACGATTGTCATCTGCCCATCTTTTATTGGCGTCTTGTGTTCCGTTCTTCTCTCTGGTTCCTCTGTGTCAGGTTTTGAGAACCGGTCGATGTTCTGTTTTACGATGGTAGTCCATCATCTCATTCTTTGTTGGCCTGTATTTCGCGTGGAGCTCCTTCTTTTCCGCAGGAACCTCAGTGTACTCCCCTGACAGTTCCTTTATTTTCAATAGCTTCTTCAATCCAGGATCATCGGATGCCTTCTTTGCCGTTTTATGGAATATGATCTCCTCCCGGTGTGCCTCCAGGAACCGTTTGCTGTAGTTGGATTCCCGATAAGCTGCATACATCTCCCGGTCTTCACATTCCGGTTCCGACAGACCGATGATCTCATCCCGCTTCCGGACCGTTTTTCCCCCGGCCTGCGTCACTTTTTCGCGATAACCAAAACTCCCAGCGCCATATTTCGTGCGCCGGGAGTCCTTTTCCTGTCTCTTCTTTTTGTTGCTTATCTCAGTTCTTGTAACCAAAGTTCGGGATCGACAGCCACCGGTTTCTCATCCAGTGTGCTGCAAGCTTGGGACGGCGGTCCCTGGTGAACAGGCCCTTCTTGTTGCCCTGCACCCGAACGATGCCCTGGCTGGTTGCAAAGTCTGCGAAGTTCCAGACCTGCTCGCCCACCACAAAGTCAAAGCGGTCAAATACCTTGCTGTATCTCTCATAAAATGCCACCTGATACTCCTCGGTAAACATGACCGGGGTGGTATCGTGCAGGCCCATGACCGTGTCCGCGCCGTATTCGGTGAACATCAGGGGCTTTCCGAGCTTCTGCCAGCTCTCCAGCTCCATGGTGAGTCCTGCCTCTGCCGCATCCAGATCGCCGCCCTGCGCGTACCAGCCGTAGTAGCGGTTCAGGCAGATGACATCGGAGAGCTTTGCGGAGACATCCGAATCCGGTCCCGGGGTGGAGCCGCCGCCCTGGACAGAAATCATCGTGCAGGGACGCTTCTGGGGATCCACCTCCCGGGCAAGGTCGAAGAGCGGCTTGAAGTACTCATAGGCCCCGTCGGAGTGGGCATCCGGCTCGTTTGCGATGCTCCACATCACCACGCAGGCGTGATTCTGATCCCGCAGGATCTCCTCCCGCAGCACTTCCCTGTGGTGTGCCGCGGTCTTGACACCGTGCTCCGGATCAAAGGTCGAATAGCGCTGGCCCTGGAAGCTGGCGCCGCCGCCAAAGTCAAAGTTGATTCCCACACCGGGCGTCTCGTCGATCACGACGATGCCCTCCTCGTCGCACAGCCGCAGCATGTCCTCGCTGTAGGGATAGTGGCTGGTGCGGAAGCTGTTCGCCCCCTGCCAGCGCATCAGATCCAGATCCTTGACCCAGAGCGGAAGGTTCTGCCCCCTGCCGCAGGGGAAGCTGTCCTCATGCTTGCCATAGCCCTTGAAGTAGAAAGGCTTCTCGTTGATCAAAAACTTTGTCCCCTCCACGCGGACCGTACGGATCCCGTAGGGGAGCTCATAGACATCGTCCCCAAAGCGGGCCTCGATCCGGTAGAGATAGGCCTTTTCCGGCACATCCTTGTTCGCCGCGTGGTCTGCAATCGGCTCAGCAGGCTCCCAGAGATGGCACTCCGGGACCGTGAGGGTCCCCTCCGCGCCCTTGGCCGAGGCAACTTCTCTTCCCTCCCGGTCGTAGACCGAAATAGAGGCTTCTCCTGTCCCTGCAGTCTCGATCCTGTAGGAAAGCTTTGCCGTAAGCGGTCCTTTCTCCTTTCCAAGACCTAGGACGCTGGGCACCACCGACAGATCCTTGATGTAATCCTTCGGCGTTGTGTAGATCTTCACCGGGCGGGTGATGCCGGCATAGTTGAAGAAGTCAAAGTTGGGATGGTTTCTCTTTTTCACCGGCACGCTGCCAGAAGAAGCGGGTCCCACGCCGCTGAGCATGTCAGCCTCCCCGCCCACCGGGAGGGTAGTATAGTCGATCCGGTTGTCCACGGCGATGGTGAGACGGTTCTCGCCACGCACCAGGGCGTCTCCGATCTCCACCTCAAAGGGGAGGAAACCGCCTCTGTGCTGGCTGATCTGCTGTCCGTTCAGAAAGATGATGGCATGGTGGGTCACTGCGTCGCAGCGAAGCAGCACCCGCTGTCCCTGCACGGCACCAGTGGGAAAGTGGAACACCGTCTGGTAGAACACCCAGCCGTAGTGCTCCCGAAAGTCCATTCCCTCCTTGATGTCGTTGTAGGAGGAGGGCACGGGCATCGTCATCGCATTCTCCAACGGTCCCTCATACCATCTTTCGTCAAATCCCTCTCCATTCTGGTCCAGTTTGAAGTCCCAGATTCCAGAGAGATCCACCAACAGTCTTGAATCAGTCAATACCGGATACAACATCGTTTCCTCCTTTTCCCGCGGCCAAGCCGCGGCTGTCACATAGAATACTCTGTTCCCTGTGTGCTCAGATTTCAATCATACCCTGTTCATCGGGTTGTTTGGGCACTGCTGCCATCCAGTCCACAAATCCCAGGGCAAGCGGGATGCCGCTCCAGCAAAGAGCCAGGTACACAAGCCCCCGAACCCAGTGGCCGGCGTAGAACTGGTGCACCCCGAAGGTTCCCAGCGCGCACAGCCACAGGTAGGTCCTGCGGGACACCCGCTTTGGATGGGTGTGGGCATCCCGGAACTGAAAATACCGCTCACACACCCGCTCGAACCAGTTCTTTTTCTCCGGAATGCCGTACTGTTCCTTCAGCGAGGAGAGTTCGTCCTCAAGGGCGATCAGTTCCCGCACCTCGCCCGGAGAGAGCGCCTGCGATTTTGGTGTCTTCATGTCATGTCTCCCTTTTGTCACCCCTCTTCTGCTGCTGCCACAGGCTGCACGCCGCTGTCAGCGTATCTGGCCTTGACGTCCGCGATCTCCTCCCGGACCTCCTCCATCTTTTTCGCATCCAGCGGATAGAAATGCATGGCAATGACATTGACCACAAGACCGCAGATGATCAGGCCATACATCAGGAAGATGCCAACCGCCTTGAGCTCCGGGCTGTAGGGCGTATCCACGTCCGGCATCTTGTCACGAAAACCGATCAGGGCAAGGCACAGGCTGGCAACAAGCGGCGCAAAGGAGGAGACCAGCTTGTCAATCAGGCTGAAAAGCGTTCCCATCAGGCCCGGCACGTACCGCCCGGACCGGTAGGTCTCATAGTCTGCACAGTCCGCAGTCATCGGAATCACGATGGAGCTGGCCACATTCTGGAAACCGCCGGTGACAATCGTAAGAATCAGGAGCGCCGCCGTGAAGAACGTAATCCCATGGAAGCCCTCATATCCCGGCAGAGAGAGCGTTGTCGGATCTCCGAAGATCCACAGCAGGATCAGAAGCACGTTTCCAACGATCGCGATCTTGCTGGAGAGCACCATGGCCTTCTTCTGTCCGAACTTCGTCGCGATCACGCCGATGCCCAGCAGAATGAAGAGCACGTTTCCGATGCTGGTGTAGATGGAAAAGCCGCCGGAGAGCGCGTAGTTTCCTGCCACGATTCCAAACATGATCAGGGTGACCGTGGAGGTCTTGGCCGAGTTGCCGAGCTTGTCCGTAGAGGCGGACAGCACCAGCATCTGAATCGCCCGGTTGTGCCGGATCACATCGAAATAATCCCGGAACGTGACCCGCTGCGAAACACCGGTTCCGTAGTACTTCTCATTGTCCTTGGGCCAGATGGAGATCACTGCAATCAGTGTGCAGATCGCGGACAACACTGCCGTGATCGCCCAGAACTCATGGAACATCCCGATGTCCTTGCCAAGGCCGCCGTACTTGGGCGCCAGGTAGGAGGAGACGAAGATCTGTCCGAAGGTGAACAGAAACAGTGTGAAGATCGCGTCAAAGACGGAGAACAGCGGACGCTGTTTCGGATCGTTTGTCATGCAGGTCTGCGCGGACTTGGTGACCACGCACTGAAACGTGTATCCGATGTAGTAGACCGCGTTGATGGCAAAGAACCATACAATGCGCGGCGCCCCCTCCGGAACCTTCGGTGTGAGAAAGAACATCAGAAAGCTCGCTCCCAGAAGGATCAGGTTCCCCAGGACCATGAAGGGGCGGTTTTTCCCGAACTTTCCGTTCGTGCGGTCCACCACGAATCCCACAAAGGGATCCGTGACCCCATCCCAGATCCGCATGATCATGGAAAAACTTCCCGCCAGCACCACGCCCAGGCCAACCCAGCCGGTGATGAAATAGGCGATGTACATCATCAGCATCATGTACATGTTTGTGGCGAGGTTGTTGAGTGCGTAGCCGGCGATGCGCCAGGTCGGAACCCGGTGAATGCCATTGCCCACATCGTACTTGCTTGTTGTCTTCATAAATTCCCTCCTTCTTTCTCCCTGAGAAAGATTCTGACCCGGAGGCGGTCCCCACCGCCACCGGTTCCCCTTGTTGATACGGTCATGATAGCGGAGGAAAATCGGAAGGATGCGTACGATATGTTGAATCATTTGCACGATTTATCGTTCGTTCTCCGATATAAAAATATCGTGCGTATTAAAATAAATTTTGTGTGATACGATGGCCCTG
>JBJEYC010000261.1:0-2652 GCA_051886435.1 Lachnospiraceae bacterium | reverse complement strand
CGATATAAAAATATCGTGCGTATTAAAATAAATTTTGTGTGATACGATGGCCCTGTGAAGCAGGACAGAACGGAAACGGAAAAGGAGACGACCCATGCAGGAAGCACAAAAGACCGCGATTCGGATGACACTGGAGTTCTTTCACCGCATCGGGCTGAATGCCTCGGTGCAGCAGGCGGACGCGGAGATCACCCCGGAGATCGATCTGGGCATCCGGCAGCACCTGATGTCGGGGAACCTTCCCTTCCGGATCTCGTCCCTTCTCACCTCCCGGGGAGAGGGGGAAAGCGGCCCCGAAGACAGCCCTCTTGTCATCAGTGAGGACCGGTTTGCCTGCCGGTACCTGATCGCAAGGCTGCCCAGGGAGCGCCAGAGCACGCCGGAGATTTTTCTCCCGGAGGGGATCCACGTTCCCGTAGATCCCGGGGCGTACGAGGGGATCACCGCGGGAGGAAAAAACGGTCCTGCTCCCCTCTCCATGGTTCTTGTGGCCGGCCCCTACCTGACTTCTCCCATGCGCCTCTCCTTTATCCGGGAGCAGATCCGAAAGTACGGCCTGCCGGAATCCCTGCTGACCTACTTTGCCCAGTACTACTCCACACTTCTCATAGAGCCCCAGGCGGAGTTCTTTGCGCCCTACCTTCTCTCCCTCGGCCACGCACTCTACGGGAACCGGGATCTGGAAATCTTCAGGCGGGTTCCGCCCACTACCCCCGGCCAGGACCTGCAGGATGCCGGCGGCATCTCCGAGATGGAGTTTCCCGATGAGACCAGGGACCTTCTGCAGCTTCGCTACGACAAGGAGGAGGAGATGATGAACTATATCGCGGAGGGCAACACGGACGCAGCGGTGCAGATCGAAAACGGCCCCTACTTCCATTCCCTGGAATCCCGGACAACCAATGCGATCCGGGACCGGAAGAACAAGCTGGTGATTCTCAACACCCTCTGCCGCAAGGGCGCCCAGCGGGCGGGGATCCATCCGGTCTACCTCGATGAGATGTCCCGCCGGATGTCTGTGAAGATCGAAAACGCTGCCACCATGGCGGAACTCGAGCGCATCCCCCGGGAGATGATTCGAAAGTACTGCTTTCTCGTGCAGAGCCTGGATACCCGGATGTTCTCCCCCACGATCCGCAAGGCGGTCAACTATATCGACGCCCACTACCAGGATCCGGGGCTTTCCCTGTCGAGCATGGCAGAGGCCTTTCAGATGAACAAGAGCTATCTCGCGAGCACCTTCCGGAAGGAGACCGGCACCACGGTCACCACTTACCTCAACACGCTGCGGATCAACCGCGCCTGCCTTCGGCTCAATACCACCGCTGATCCCATCGGGGATATCGCGGCCGGGGTCGGGATTCCCAACGTGAACTACTTCACCCGTCTGTTTCGGAAACAGAAGAACCTGACCCCCACGGCATACCGGCAGCAGATCCGCTCCTAGACGGGGAGGCAGCCCGGTAGGCCCGCGGGGAGAGGCCGTAGACCTTCCGGAAGGCATCCTTGAAGTAGCCGGGGCTCTGAAAGCCGCAGGTGAGGGCGATATCGGTCACGCTCTCTTTCGTCTGCGCAAGGAGGACTGCCGCCTGCTGGAGCCGCAGGCCCTGAAGATAGGCATGCACGCCGATCCCCGTGGCCCGCTTGAACCGTGCCGACAGAAGGCTCTCGGAACAGCCGCAGGCCCGGGCAAGCTCCGCACTCCCAAGCTTTTCCGCGTAGTGCGCCCCGATGATGCGGGCAGCAAGAAGGACCAGAGGATCTCCTGTCCGGAGCTGCTCCGGCAGGTCCTCCTCAAACGCCGCATGCCTTGCAAGGTACAAGAGCACCTCCTTACAGCCAAGCTCCAGCAGCGTTTCGGTATACCGGTCCCGGATCCCCGCCTCAGACCGCATCCTGGCAAAGATCGACTCCAGTCCCTCCCGGAAGACCGGCGGCAGAAGAAAGAGGGAGGGTGCCCGGAGTCTCCTGTCCCCGCAAAGCAGCTCCCACAGCTTTCCGTCAAGAAGATCCTGTTCCCGAAAAAACATCGCAGTCCGCTCCGCGCCGGTGCGGGCGCCGTGGTAGCTTGTGGAGTGGAGCACGCCAGGCGGGATCAGGATCCCGCTCCCCTCCTGCAGGGAAAAGAGCTGCCCGCTGACAAAAAAGCTGCAGCTTCCCCGTTCCAGGTAGTAGAGCTCATAGCACCTGTGCAGGTGGGCCTCCCGCATCCAAAACCCGCAGTCCCGTCTGGTCCTGTCAATCCGTACGGTGTCCGTCCCATTCTCCCGCATCGCGTTCTCCTCCTTTTTCCTTCCCAGCCCCATCCTACTCCGCTTTGTGGTGAAAATCTGCGGTTTTCCCCAAAATGACCGATTTTTCCGCAGAAAATGCAGATCTTTCCAGCTATCCTATCGTCTGTAACGGGAGGAATCTACATGAGCAAAACAAACCAGGCACAACTGACCGCGCGGGATGCCGCATTTCGGGAAAAGAGTCTCCACGCCACCATGTGGAAGGTGGTCCTTGTCACCGGAACGCCCCTTGCCCTCTACCAGGGGCTGCAGCAGCTCTTCACGATTCTGGACACCATGATGGCAGCCCACATCAGCGCGGAATCCGTCTCCGCGGTGGCATACCTCGCCCAGGTGCTCCTCGTGATCCAGTCCGTCG
>JBJEYC010000260.1:0-2018 GCA_051886435.1 Lachnospiraceae bacterium | reverse complement strand
TCTCGAGCCCCTGGCAGCAGGTGTGGCGGCAGTCCGCCGCCTTGCAGGCAAACTTCTCATAGTATGCAGGAACCAAAAACGTCTCTTCGATGTGTGCCATGGTTTACAGGATGTGCCCCTTTCTGAGAGAGAGGTCAGAGATCTTTGCCTCCTTGAGCAGACAGATGTCGCCCTTCTGGGTCTGTTTGACCTGGTAGAGCGCGTTGTCGGCCGCGTACAGAAAGTCCCAGAGCTTGTTCTTCTCGGTGGGAACGCTGTTGCGGATGCCCTGGGAGATGGTAAGAATGTTCCCTGGGGCCCCGGGCGCCGGGATCTGCAGGGCGCGGATGTTCTCCCGGAGCATCCCGGCAAGGCGCAGCACCTCGGCATCCGGAAAGCCGTCATACAGAAGGACAAACTCGTCCCCGCCGTAGCGGGCGGCGTAGACACCCGGGTGGGCGTCCCGGAAGGCGGCCAGGACTCCTGCCACCTTCCGGAGGCACTCGTCCCCCGCCTGATGGCCGTAGGTGTCGTTGTACTGCTTGAAAAAGTCCACGTCCAGGATCTCCACGGCAAGGGAGGTCTGGCGCCGGTAGGCCTGCTCGTACCAGGTGTCGGAGGTGCGGTTTAAACTGTAGCGGTTGGGGAGCCCCGTCAGGTGGTCTGTCTCCGCTTCCCGGGTGAGCCGGCTGTTCTCCTCCTGCATCTTTTCAATCCGGTTCAGGTTTGTGATGGCTTGGAGTTCCATGGCCTGCCGCTCCACCTGGAGCCGCAGGGATGTGTCGTAGTACTGGGCCATGTCCCGGCCGCACTGGACCTGGTCCTTGCGGGAGCGGTCATAGGCGATGCAGGCGTCGAGCCAGCGCAGGGCGTTGGCAGCGCTCAGGGAGTCCGCGTAGGGGGCAAAGCACTGCTGGAAGAGGGCGAACCATTCATACTCCCGGTTCTGGATCAGGTACTCCATGAACTCCAGGATGCCGTCGAGACTGTCGCTGTAGATGCCAAGGCGGGAGAGCAGGTCGAGCTCCCTGCGAACGGCCATCTCCTCCCGGGAGCGGTTCCCCTGGACCCTTGCCACCCGGGCGGACAGAAGCCAGTAGAGGTAGTAGGGGACATCGATCCGTTCGGTGTTGTGGTCGATGAGATCCGTCAGCGTATTCAGGCATTCCCCGGCCTTTGCCGCGTCGCCGCGCGCATCCAGGTACAACAGTCCCAGCTCCGCCCAGGTGTTCATCAGGTTCCGGACCCGATGGGAGGTCGCCTGCTCCAGGTAGGGGATGGTCTTCTGCAGGTAGGAGAGGGCCTCCTCGTAGTTTCCCAGGCTCCGGTAGACCGAGGCGATGTTGCCATAGAGGGCGCCCAGGTAGGTGTGCTGCTCCGGGAGCTTTAAGACGTACTTGCGGCTGGTCAGGAAGTTGTCCATCGCCCGGACGTAGAAGAGCATCATGCGGTTGAGAATGCCGAGCAGGTTGTAGGAGACGGCGAGGCCGTGGAAATCCCCGGCGGCCTCCTCATGGCGGATGGTATCGTACACCATGGAGAAGAGCTCGTTGGAGGCCCCGCTGCGCAGGAACCGGATCTCGCAGAGCGCGTTCAGGGCAATACCCTGGAGCCGCTCATCCCCGTTGCTTCGTCCGAGCAGAAAGATCTTCTGGGCCAGGCTTTCGCCCTCATCGATACTCCCGTAGGAGCGGGAGATCAGTGTCTGGATTTGTTCTTCTATTAGCTTTTCGTAAGAGTGGTGATTCATTTGTCTGACGCCCCCTGCAGCCGCGGCGTTTGATCTGACCGGGATTCCATGTTTTGCTAACCTGCTGTATTTCGAATGGTCGGGAGATAGGGTATCATGATTGACGGACAGAAGGGAAGAGTTTCCCTGTAAAAAGATCAAAAAAATTCGGAAATTCGATAAGGAGAAGAGAATTCTGATATGTCAGAGCCAAGCGAACGGATATATGTGACCGGACACCGGCACCCGGACACGGACTCGGTGGCGGCTGCCATCGCCTATGCCTTCTATAAAAGAGCCATGGGGTACC
>JBJEYC010000259.1:0-2026 GCA_051886435.1 Lachnospiraceae bacterium | reverse complement strand
TTTTTCTTCCTCTGTCTCAAAAACTTCTCCCGGATCGAAGGAGAGGGCGTTGGAGAGGGCAGTTAACTGGGGAAGGGAGGGAACATAGCGGTTTTCCTCGATGTGCGAGATCATCGTCCGGTTGATCCCCGTCGCCTCTGACAGGGCCTTTTGGGTGAGGCCCTTCTCCTTTCTCTTTTCCTGTACGATCTGTGACAGCTTCTCCGTGTTCAGACGGACCATTTTTCCTCCCCGCCGGGATTTTTCCCGGATCTTTCAGGGCCGGCGTTCCTGCCAGGCTCTTCACTTTGATATTCTCCGTTTCTGCAGCGTCATGGCTCGATAAATGTTATTTTTTATAACACATTTGTTTGCTCTTCCTGCCACACTCCCGCTGATGCCGCCCATCATAACACGCGGCTTTCTGTCATGCAACATGGATTTGTGCCGATTTTCCTGTTTTGGACGCACAAAGAGCGGACAGGTCGAAATGTTGTTATTCATAACATTTCTACGTCTGTCCGCTCTTTCTTCGTTTCTTTTTTTGTTCGCTTTCTGCCGGCTGTTTCCCGGAATCAGTCCTCGTCGATGAAATCCCGCAGCTTCTTGCCACGGGAAGGGTGACGGAGTTTCCGGAGGGCCTTTGCCTCGATCTGGCGGATCCGTTCCCTGGTCACCCCAAAGACCTTGCCCACCTCCTCCAGGGTATGGGCTTCTCCGTCATCAAGGCCAAAGCGCATCCGTAAGACCTGCTGTTCCCGCTCGGTCAGGGTGTTTAAGACCTCTCCGATCCTCTGCTGAAGCATGCGATAGTCCGCAGCCTCCGCCGGAGAGAGGGAGCTGGTGTCGGCGACAAAGTCGCCGACGCTGGAGTCGTCCTCCTCGCCCACCGGCGTGTCGAGGCTGGTTGCCTCCATGGTCTCGTTCATGATCTCGTGGAGCCGCCCAAGGGGCATGTCCATCGCCTTGGCAAGCTCCTCATCCGAGGGATCCCGCCCAAGATCCGTGGTGAGCTGGCGGCGCACCCTTTTGATCGTGTTGACGGTCTCCACCATGTGCACCGGCACGCGGATCGTCCGCGCCTGGTCCGCGATGGCTCTGGTGATTGCCTGCCGGATCCACCAGGTAGCGTAGGTGGAAAACTTGAATCCCTTGCGGAAGTCAAACTTGTCCACCGCCTTGATCAGGCCGGTGTTGCCCTCCTGGATGAGGTCCAGGAAGGACATACCCTGGTTCACGTACTTTTTTGCAATGGAGACCACAAGGCGAAGGTTCGCCTCGGTCAGACGGTTTCTCGCATCCTGCCCGTCCGCCCTGACGTTTTCCAGCTGCCGTTTGGTCTTTCCCGCAAGGATCTCGTCCTTATGGTCATACTCAGCGGAACGATTGTCCTCCCCGGACTCCGGCTCCGGCAGTTGGAAGTTCTCCCGCACCATCTCCTGTGTGGAGACCAGCGTATCCGCGTCTGCCCCGGCAAAGTACTTTTCCAGGATCTTCGACGCGACCTGGCCATCCTCCATGCGCCTTGCCAGACTGATCTCCTGCTCGGGCTTCAGGAGCGGGATCTGGCCGATCTCCTTCAGGTACATCCGAACCGGATCCTCAGTGGAGACAGCGGATTCCTGTACCTTGGTCTCCCCCTTTTCCTCCTCCTTCTCGATCTCCTCGAGATCCTCCTCGGAGGCGTCGTCCAGGTCCTTCGACTTTCTGTCAATGTCGGACGTGATGTGGGCGAGCTCCTGATCGGTGAGTTCCTTTTCCTCTTCCTCGGTGTCGTCCTCTTTCCCCTGATCGTCCTCCTGGGCGATCACGATGTCCTGAGAGCCGAGGAACTGGCTGATCCGGTCCCAGTCGTCGTCATCCAGGGAGAGTCCCCTGAAGTTCTCCTCCAGCTCCTTCTGCGTAATGGTGTGGTCCTGCTGGGCCGCCTTCTTCAACAGGACATTCAGGCGTTTTTTGAACTCAGGCTCCTGTTCCTTCTTTTTTTCCTCTTCCTGCCGCTTTTTCTCCCGCTCCCGCTCGAGCGCCTCATCCATGTCCTCGGTGT
>JBJEYC010000258.1:0-2032 GCA_051886435.1 Lachnospiraceae bacterium | reverse complement strand
GACCCTTGACGTCAGCGAACATGATGTACCATACAGAGTAAGGAGGTGTAACTGATGTCTATTTGCCCTAAGAATAAAAATTCCAGAAGTCATAGAGATAAGAGAAGAGCTAATTGGAAAATGAGCGCTCCGACACTCGTTAAGTGCAGCAAGTGTGGTGCATTAATGATGCCTCACAGGGTCTGCAAGAACTGCGGTTCTTATAACAAGAAGGAGATCATCAAGGTCGAGGCCTGAGTTCTCTCCGCAAATATGACCTTCGCTCCCATGCATGCCCCGTCGCGTGCGTGGGAGTTTTTTGTTGATTTTGCGGCATTTCGCGGACTTTTGCGAACCTTGCAAATGCAGATGTCGTCTAGTATAGTAATACTTTGAGAATGGGAAAGAGGGTCCAGAAAGAGGTGCAGGGATGTCGGAAGCGGTGAGAGTAGCAGTTGATGCCATGGGCGGGGACAACGCTCCCGGGGAGATTCTCCGGGGTGCGGTGGACGCCCTGAAAGCAAATGCGGACCTGGACCTGACCCTGGTGGGGAAGGAAGAGGTCATCCGAGCAGAGCTCGCCAAGTATGAGGGCGTCCCGGAGGACCGCTGCCATGTGCTGAACGCCACGGAGGTCATTGAGATGGCGGAGCCCCCGGTGGCTGCCATCACGAAGAAGCGGGATTCCTCGATCGTGAAGGGCATGAAGCTGGTTCACGACGGGACCTGTGATGCCTTTTTCACCGCGGGAAGTTCCGGTGCGACCCTGGTGGGCGGCCAGATCATCGTGGGACGGATCAAGGGCATTGAGCGTCCGCCCTTTGCTCCGGTGATGCCCACCCAGAAGGGACCCTGCCTTCTGCTTGACTGCGGCGCTAACGTGGACCCCAAGCCCTCGATGCTGGTGCAGTTCGCCCAGATGGGTTCCATATATATGGAGCGGATCATCGGGGTGAAGAACCCGAGAGTCGCCCTGTTCAACATCGGAGCCGAGGAGGACAAGGGCAACGCCCTTGCCAAGGAGACCTATCCGCTCCTCAAAGCCCTTCCCGACATCAACTTCATCGGCAACATTGAGTCCCGCGATATTCCCTTTGGGGCGGCAGACGTGGTCGTCTGTGACGCCTTCACCGGGAACGCGATCCTGAAGATGTACGAGGGCACCGCCAAGATGCTCCTTGGAGAGGTGAAGGGCGCCATCATGAAGACCCCGGTCTCCAAGATCGGAGGACTTCTCATTAAGAATTCCCTCAAGAGCACCATGCAGAAGTTCAACATCAAGACCTATGGCGGCGCACCGCTTCTTGGTCTGACCGGACTTGTGGTCAAGGCCCACGGCAACGCGAAGGCCATCGAGGTGCAGCATGCCCTGGAGCAGTGCATCCAGTGGAAGCACGAGGATATCAACGGGGCATTCAAGGCGAGAATGCACCTGGTAGATCGGACAAAAACCAAGCAGGACGCCCAGTGAGGCGCCGGCACGGGATATATAAGGAGGATTGTGAGATGGACAGCGAGTTTGATCGCATTAAGAAGATTGTGGCGGATGTCTTAAACGTGGATCCCAACGAGATCACGGAGCAGACCACCTTCGAGGAGGATCTGGGAGCGGATTCCCTCGACATGTATCAGATCCTTCTTGGACTTGAGGAGGAGTTTGGCGTCGAAGTGGATCTGGAGAAGGTCAAGGACATCAAGACCGCCGGGGAAGCCCTGCAGGTGGTTCGGCAGGCCGTCGGGGAGAATGCATGATCAACGCGCCGGGAACGGATCTGGAGGAGCGGATCGGCTATCACTTTCAGAACCGGTACCTTCTGGAGTGTGCCCTGACCCACACGAGCTATGCGAACGAGCAGAAGATCCGCAAATATGAAGACTATGAGCGGCTGGAATTTCTCGGGGATGCGGTCCTCGAGATGATTTCCAGTGCTTTTCTGTACCAAAAATATCCCAAGAAGCACGAGGGGGACCTGACCAAGATCCGCGCCTCCCTGGTGTGCGAGCCCGCCCTTGCGTACTGCGCAAGGGATTTTGAGCTGGAGAAGTACATCCG
>JBJEYC010000257.1:0-2033 GCA_051886435.1 Lachnospiraceae bacterium | reverse complement strand
TCCGACTCCGCCATGCTCGACAACACCCTGGAGTTTCTGTACATGAACGGCATGGATCTGCCGCTTGCCATGATGGTGACGATCCCCGAGCCCTGGAAGCACAACGGCTTCATGAGTGAGGACCGGAAGGATTTCTACCATTATTATGCGACCATGATGGAGCCCTGGGACGGCCCGGCAGCCATCCTGTTCTCCGACGGCGATCTTGTCGGCGCGACGCTGGACCGGAACGGCCTTCGCCCTTCCCGCTACTACATCACCGATGACAACCGCCTGATCCTCGCTTCCGAGGTGGGTGTTCTGGACATTGCCCCGGAGCACGTCCTGACCAAGGGACGCCTCGAGCCTGGCAAGATCCTTCTTGTGGATACCGTGCAGAAGCGGATCATCTCCGATGCGGAGTGCAAGAACTACTACAGCCACCGGCAGCCCTACGGCGAGTGGCTTGACTCCCACCTGCTGCATCTGGAGAACCTTGCTATCCCGAACAAGAAGATTCCGACCCACAGCCAGGAGGACCGGGATAAGCTCTACAAGGTCTTCGGCTATACGAATGAGGACGTGAACGACGAGATTCTGCCGATGGCATTAAACGGCGTGGAGCCCACGGCATCCATGGGCCACGACGTGCCGCTGGCTGTCCTCTCGAAGCAGCATCAGCTTTTGTTCAACTACTTCAAGCAGCTCTTTGCGCAGGTCACGAACCCGCCCATTGACAGCCTCAGAGAGAAGATCGTCACCGACACGACCGTCTACATCGGATCCGATGGTGACCTCTTAAACGAGAAGGGCAATAACTGCACGGTCCTGGAGGTGAACAACCCGATCCTGACCGGCGTGGATATCATGAAGATCAAGTCCCTGAACCAGCCGGGCTTCCACGCAAGAACCCTCTCGCTCCTCTACTACAAGAACACGAGCCTTGCCAAGGCCCTGGAGCAGCTCAACATCTCCGTCGACCGGGCAGAGACCGAGGGCATCAACATCATCATCCTCTCCGACCGCGGCGTGGATGAGAACCACGTGCCGATTCCGTCTCTTCTTGCCGTCTCCTCGGTGGAGCAGCACCTGGTGCGCACGAAGAAGCGCACGAAGGTCTCCCTGATCCTCGAGTCCGGCGAGCCCAGAGACGTGCATCAGGTGGCAACGCTCCTTGGCTTTGGTGCCCGGGCTGTGAACCCCTACCTTGCGCACGAGTGCATCGCCGAGCTCATCGACATGGGGAACCTGGACAAGGACTATCACACCGCCATTGAGGACTACAACAAGGCCCTGCTCCAGGGTGTTGTGAAGATCGCCGCCAAGATGGGTATTTCGACGATCCAGTCCTATCAGTCTGCCCGCATCTTCGAGGCGGTCGGCCTCTCCCAGGAGATCATCGACCGGTACTTCACCGGCACCGTCTCCCGTGTCGGCGGCATCGGCATCCCCGAGATCGAGGAGGGAATCACCTTCCGCCACGACCACGCCTTTGACCCGCTCGGACTTGGTGTTGACACAACGCTCGATTCCGTCGGCTTCCACAACCTGCGCTCGGGCAAGGACAAGGAGGATCACCTCTACAGCCCGGAGACCATCATCACGCTCCAGCAGGCAGTGCGCACCGGCTCTTATGAGAAGTTCAAGGAGTACACAAAGCTTGTGGATGACCCGGCAAGACCGCACACCCTGCGGAGCCTGATGGACTTTGCGCCGAAGAACGCGCCGATTCCGCTCGAGGAAGTGGAGCCCGTTGAGAACATCCTGCACCGCTTCAAGACCGGTGCCATGTCCTTTGGCTCGATCTCCCAGGAGGCCCATGAGACCCTGGCCCTTGCGATGAACAAGATCGGCGGCAAGTCCAACACCGGTGAGGGCGGTGAGGATCCCGCCCGCTATGGCACAGACCGGAACTCCGCCATCAAGCAGGTGGCGTCCGGACGCTTCGGTGTCACCAGCGCGTACTTAAACAGCGCCGTCGAGATCCAGATCAAGATGGCCCAGGGCGCAAAGCCCGGTGAGGGCGGTCATCTTCCGGGAAAGAAGGTCTACCC
>JBJEYC010000256.1:0-2034 GCA_051886435.1 Lachnospiraceae bacterium | reverse complement strand
GCTCCTTCAGCCAGCCGTGATACTGGCCGCGGCACACCGCATCCCGCTCCATCTGAGTCGGGCTCTTGACGTGATGCCGGGTGAAGAAGTGGTCGTTGTCCGGATCATAATACTTGCCAAGAGAGATCCCTGCGCACTTGCTGCCCCAGATCTCGCAGTCCTCGATGATCCAGCCCTTTGCCCAGTGGGGGCCGATCATGCCATCCTGATAGGCCGCCGGCGGCGCCCAGGTGGTCGCTGCCTTGTTGATGTCAAAGCCGGACACGGTGATCCAGGAGATGCCGTTTTCCCTGGGCATAAAGCACTCCCGCCGCACTGTGATCTCGATCTTCTCCGCCGCAGGATCTGCCCCGCCGAAATTGGCATAAATCAGGGTCTCATCCTTCTCCGGATCCTGGCAGGTGTACCACTTCTTCCGGGAAGCCTCCGGATTCCAGCTGTAGGGGCTCACATCGCCCCGCTCGCACTCCTCCAGGCTTGCCGCCTCGTACAGGGCCGCATCGTTCTCCCACACGCAGCCCGTATGTCTTGTGCGTCCCGCAAAATACCAGTCCCCATAGACATAGGTGGTGTAGGGGTTGTAGTCCCCGAAAGTGCTGTTGGGAATTCTCGCGAGGTAGAGATGCTCCGAGTATTTCTCCCAGACCGTGACCGGCTCCGCGCCGGTGATCACGGCGCCGAGGGGCTCGGTGCTGCGGTAGACGATCCGGGCATCCTCCCGTCCCGCATACCGGGGTGCCACGTTCTCCCGGTAAATGCCGGGCAGAACCAGCACCTCATCCCCGGGCTGCGCGATCTTCGCCGCATCCCCGATCTTCACAAAGGGCCGCTCTCTGCTGCCGTCCCCATCCCGCACTGCACTGCTGTCCACATAGATCTTCATGTTTGTTCCTCCCGTATTCGGTATGGTAATCCCCCGTATGCTGTTTGGGTGCTGACCTCCAGTATACCGTTCCCGCGGCCTGCTGTCATACACGCAGCGCAGCAAAACCCCGCTGCCGGATGGCAGCGGGGCGTGTCGTGTGTGTGCTCTGTTTCGTTTCTCGTCAGTCCGTTACCGGATAAATCCCACCTCCTTCGAGATCTTTGCAGTCTCCTCGTCCTTGCGCCGGTTGTATTCCACCTTTTTCTCCTCAAAGTAGTTCCGGCCCTCGGCATCGATGGACACGATCAGGGGCCCGAACTCCTTCACTTTGCAGTGCCAGAGGGTCTCCGGCATGCCAAGATCCTTCCACTTGGCCTCCACGATCTTCTCGACACAGGTGGCCGCCACCACAGCGTTGCCGGCAGGGAACACGCAGTGGATCGCGCCGAACTCCCTGCAGGCCCTTGCTGTGTTCTCCTTCATGCCGCCCTTGCCGACGATCACCCGGACACCGGTGGTCCTGACAAACTCGTATTCGAACTTCTCCATGCGCATGGAAGTGGTGGGTCCCACGGAGACCATCTCGTACCGATCCTCCCCCAGCGGCCGGATGATCGGCCCCGCGTGAAGGATTGCCGCGTTGCGCACGTCCACGGGGATTTCCCTTCCTTCTTCCACGACGCGGCGGTGCGCCACGTCCCGGCAGGTGGTCAGATCCCCGGTCAGGTACAGGATATCCCCGATGTGGATGTCCTTCAGGTCCTCCCGCGATACCGGTGTCGTCAAAATTTTCTTTCCATCTCTGATCTCAATCATCTCCTGCCTCCCTGGCCTTATGCCTGTGTCTGCCGGTAGGTGAAACCGGTGTGTGTGGTGACCGTGTAGTTCAGATCGCGGTCAAATACGATGTGTCCTCTTCTGTGGCTCCAGCAGCCCACGTTGACGGCAACGCCGATGGCGGAAGGATGCCGCGCCGTGTTCTCGATGTTGACGCCCATGACCGAGTATTTACCGCCCATGCCCTGGGGTCCCAGGCCGATGGCATTGATGCCGTCCTCCAAAAGCCTTTCCATCTTTGCGGCCCGCTCGTTCGGATTGTGGGAGCCGATGGGACGCATCAGGGCCTTCTTGGACAGGAGCGCTGCGGTCTCCACCGAGGTGGCAACGCC
>JBJEYC010000255.1:0-2036 GCA_051886435.1 Lachnospiraceae bacterium | reverse complement strand
TAGTGGAAAATGAAGTAGTACAGGAAGAAGTACACCACGCCGCAGGGCAGAATCAAAAGCCAGCTCGTCTTCGCATTTCCCTGCAGGATGCCAAAAAACACCAGGTCCAGGAGACCACCGGAGAAGGTGACGCCGACAGCGATATTCAGGATGTGGGCAACCATATAGCAGGAGCCCGCCAGCAGCACCTGTACAAGGAACAGCTCCGGTGCAGCAAACAGGAAGGAGAACTCGATGGGCTCCGTGATGCCGGTCAGCATGGAGGCGAGGGCAGCGGAGAGGAGCAGACCTCCCGCCTGTTTTTTCTTTCCGGGCTTTGCGGTCCGGTACATGGCCAGCGCCGCGCCCGGCAGACCAAAGATCATGAAGATGAACTCACCGGAGAAGTAACGGCAGGCATTGGCCGAGAAGTGCGCGATCTCCGAGGAGTGAGCCAGTTCCGCAAAGAAGATGTTCTGGCCGCCGTAGTAGGTGACCCCGTCGATGACCTCGGTACCGCCGACAGCTGTCTGCCAGAAGGGCATATAGAAGACGTGGTGCAGACCAAACGGGATCAGGGCACGCTTGATGACACCAAACAGGAAGGTTCCCAGGTACCCGGAGGCTTGGACGACGTTTCCCAGTGCGTTGATGCCAAGGGAGATCGGAGGCCATACAAAGTACAGGAGAATTCCGACAAAGGTGAAGACCACCGTGGAGATGATCGGCACGAAGCGGGAACCGCCAAAGAACGAGATCGCGTTGGGGAGCTGGATCTTGTAGAAGCGGTTGTGCAGGGCCGCCACGCCAAGGCCCACGATGATACCGCCGAAGACACCCATCTGCATCGTCGGGATGCCAAGGCTCGTCGTCACCGCGCTCGAGAGGATCGTGGCATTCTCGGTCAGGGCGCCGGAAGCGTCGATCTGACCCGTGATGGTCAGCATGCCGCTGATGGCGGTGTTCATCACGACATAGGCGATGAAGGCCGCCAGCGCTGCGACCTCCTTTTCCTTCTTCGCCATGCCGATGGCAACGCCCACCGCGAACAGGACGGCCAGGTTGTTGAATATGGCGCTGCCCACGGACTTGAATATCGTGTTGACGCCCCAGAGGATCGTCCCCTCACCGAAGGCACCGGCCAGGTGATAGGTCTCCAGCGTGGTCTCGTTGGTGAACACGCTTCCAAGGCCCAGGAGGATGCCCGCAACGGGCAGAATGGCGATCGGCAGCATAAAACTTCGTCCGATCCTCTGCAGTACCGCAAAGATCTTGTCTTTCATTTGCTGTTTCCTCTCTCTCCATGAACTTCTTTGTTCAAGTTCCATAGACTAAGTATAAAGGTTTACGTGTTTTATGTATATACTGTCTGACTACTTTTTGTTCATATCTCTACTGCGCGGCACTTATATATTTCATTCGCGTTTTTCAGACGTCATCGGGACACGGCTGATGTATCGCGGAAAATAGTTTTCTGTATTTTCTGTATTATTTGTCTTCCCTCTACTATTTGTTTTTCCTATTCCTTTTCCAAACGAAATCGTACTATACATTTCCGGTTCAACGTGGTAAAGTACCAAATCAAAGAGATGGGAAGCAGATTCCCGGAAAGGAGCGAACGATATGAAGGCACTCGATCGAATCAAGAAGTTTTTCTGCTACATCTTTGGAGCAGATCTCATGCAGACCCTGATGGAGGAAAACCTCCATGGAAATTCCGCTCCGCTCTACGCCTATCTGCAGAGCAGCCACTCGGTCACCAGTTTCCACTGACCGAAACCCTTGCAATAACACCATTGACCTCCTGAATTGTTTGTCAGCACCCCGATCCGCAATGCCAGTGGATCGGGGTTTTTTGTGCGCGGACTGCGCCCGTGGTATGATGCAGCCAGCGGTTGGACGTCATCACAGTAAGGAGGACATCATATGGAACCCAAGCAGAACGGACTGCGCGGACCCTGGCCGGGACCCAAGGGCATGATCCCGGAGCCGGAGCAGAATGCGGCAGATGCCGCAGCCATCACAAGAAGATACCTGGACAGCATCCTGATCCGGGA
>JBJEYC010000254.1:0-2038 GCA_051886435.1 Lachnospiraceae bacterium | reverse complement strand
CCCGCAGATGAGAGAAGAGAATGTGCAGACAGACCGCGCGGGAGCGCGGTGTGCGGCGCATTCTCTTTTTTTCTGCAAGCGTGCAGGGAAAAGGAGAAGCGAACATGTATGATGTGGTAATTATCGGTGCCGGTGTCAGCGGCAGCGCGACGGCGAGAGAGCTCTCCCGTTACGATGCCAGCATCTGCGTCCTCGAGAAGGAGGAGGACGTCTGCTGCGGAACCTCCAAGGCGAACAGTGCCATCATCCACGCAGGTTATGACTGCGAGCCGGGTTCTCTGATGGCAAAGCTCAACGTCGAGGGCAACGCGATGATGACAGAGCTTTCCCGGGATCTGGACATCCCCTTCCAGCGGATCGGTTCCCTGGTTGTCTGCACGGATCCGGATACCCGCGAAGGTCTGGAAAAGCTTCTGGAGAAGGGGCGCAAAAACGGCGTTCCGGATCTTCGGATCGTGGAGCGGGATGAGCTGGTGCAGATGGAGCCCAATATCTCCGATCAGGCGGTGGCGGCACTCTATGCCCCCAGTGCCGGCATCGTGTGTCCTTTCGAGCTCAACATCGCCATGGCGGAGAACGCCAATGTCAATGGCGTGGAGTTCCGCTTCAATACCGAGGTGACGAGGATCCAAAAGACCGGGGATCACTTCGAGATCGAGACCAACAACGGGACTGTGCTGTCGAAGTGTGTGGTGAATGCCGCCGGCGTCTACGCCGATGTCTTCCACAACATGATCTCCAAAGAGCCGATCCACATCACACCCCGCAAGGGTGAGTACTACCTGCTCGACAAGAGCGCCGGAAACCATGTCCGCCACACGGTCTTCATGCTGCCCACGAAGATGGGCAAGGGCGTCCTTGTTACGCCCACGGTCCACGGAAATCTTCTGGTTGGACCCACTGCGACGGATCAGGAGGACCGGGAGGGCACCAATACGACCCGGCAGGGCCTCGACGAGGTGGCGGCCAAGGCGGCCCTCACTGTCAAAGATGTGCCCCTTCGCTCCGTCATCACCAGCTTTGCGGGCCTTCGCGCTCATGAGGACCACCACGAGTTCATCATCCGGGAGGCGCCGGACTGCGATGGCTGGATCGACGTTGCCGGCATTGAGTCCCCTGGTCTGACCTCCAGCCCCGCCATCGGAAAGATGGCAGCTGGCATCGTGGCCAAAAAGTACGGCTTTGCGAAGAAGGAGCACTTTGTCGCGACGAGAAAGGGCGTGGTAAAGCCCGGAAAGCTCTCCCTTGAAGAGCGGAACGAGCTGATCCGCAAAAATCCCGCCTACGGCACGATCATCTGCCGGTGTGAGACTGTCTCCGAGGGCGAGATCCTCGACGCCATTCGCCGGCCGCTCGGGGCGAAGAGCCTGGACGGCGTCAAGCGCCGCACCAGGGCCGGCATGGGCCGCTGCCAGGCGGGCTTCTGCTCGCCCCGTGTCATGGAGATCCTGGCCCGGGAGGTGCCCGGAATCACCATGCGGAATGTGACCAAGGCGGGCGGCGCGTCCCGGCTCATTGTGGGCCTGGACAAGGACGCCTACGATACGATGCCGGATGAGACGCAGCGCCGGAACTGAGGAGGAGAAGATGGAAAACTACAATATCGTCATCATCGGCGGCGGCCCTGCGGGGCTGGCTGCCGCAGCAGCGGCAAAGAAGGCAGGGGAGGACAGCATCCTGATCCTGGAGCGTGACCGGGAGCTGGGCGGCATCCTCAACCAGTGCATTCACAACGGTTTCGGCCTGCACACCTTCAAGGAGGAGCTGACGGGACCTGAGTACGCCGGACGCTTTATCAGAGAGGTGCAGGATCTTGGCATTGAGTACCGCCTGGACACCATGGTGCTCTCGATCTCCAAAGACCGGGTTGTCACGGCGATGAACCGCCGTGACGGCATGTTTCAGGTACAGGCCGGGGCGGTCATCCTGGCCATGGGCTGCAGGGAGCGCCCGAGGGGCGCGCTGAACATCCCCGGATATCGTCCCGCCGGCATCTACACCGCGGGCACGGCGCAGCGCCTCGTCAACATCGAGGGCT
>JBJEYC010000253.1:0-2039 GCA_051886435.1 Lachnospiraceae bacterium | reverse complement strand
GCGGGCACCAGCGTGACGCCGGTGTTCGGGATGATGTAGAGGATGACCATGGCGCCGCTCATGATGACCGCCATGACACCGACAAACTTATAGTGCCGGATCCGATACGGCCGCTCCATATCCGGCTCCTTCTTGCGAAGGATCAGGAAAGAGAGTGCGACCATGCAGTAAGCTGTGCAGCAGGCAAAGTTGCCGGCATCCATGGCGTAGACCAGCATGGATCTACCAAGGAGCGGTGCCAGAACGGACAGCGCGCCGATCAGAAGCAGGGCGTTCACCGGGGTTTTGTACTTCTTGTGGAGCTTGCCGAAGGTCGTCGGGATCATGTAGGACTTGGACATCGAATACATGGCCCGGGAGGCACCGATCAGGAAGGAGTTCCAGCTCGTCACGATGCCGCAGAGGCCGCCGACGATGATCACCTTTGCCATCACCGTCGAGTGGAAGGCCTTTGCCATCGCGTCCGCGGTGACCAGGCCCGAGGCGGAAGCCACGGACTGGGCGATCTCGCTGCTGTTGAGCACAAAGCCCACCGCAAAGATGACCAGGGCGTAGAAGCAGACCGCCAGGACGATGGAGAGGACCAGCATGGTGCCGACCTTCTTCAGGGAGCCGGAGATCTCCTCCGCTGCCTGGGGGATGACATCAAAGCCGATGAAGAAGAACGGGGTGGTCAGCGCGACCTTCAGAACCGCGTTCATCTGATCCCCCATGGTGTCTCCGACGAACATCTGTCCCTCGAGGTTCTGGACATTGCCGGAGAAGAGGGAACCCACAATCAGGAGGATTCCGGCCGCGCCGATGATGATGGTCAGGACGGTCTGCAGGTTTGCCGCGGTCTTCGTGCCCACGATGTTCAGGGTGGTGATGACCACCGCGCAGATCATGGCGGTGACAAGCCAGGTCGCGTAGATGTCGAAGCCGTCCACCGTGTACAGGTATCCCTGCAGGAACGGGGGATACAGGTAGGCGATGATGGTGGGCAGGGCGCAGGCCTCAAAGCAGACGACGCTCACGTACCCGAAGACGATGGCCCAGGTGCAGACGAAGGATCCGTAGGGGCCCATGGCGCGGTGGGAGAACACGTGCTCGCCGCCGCACTGGGGCATGGCTGCGGTCAGCTCCGCGTAGGTCAGACCCACGAAGAAGATCATCACGCCGCCGATCACGAAGCCGAGCATGGCGCCGATGACGCCGCCCCGCTCGATCCAGTCTCCGGTGGAGACCACCCAGCCCCAGCCGATCATGGCGCCGAAGGCGATGACCAGGATGTCCCACATCGACAGGACTTTGTCAAACTCTGATTTTTTAGGTTCCATAATGGCTGAACTCCCTCCAACTTGAATTCAGTTCTCTTCCGATTCCTTTTTCCAGATGTCGTTTCCCGGACCGCCGGCCAGGGCACAGAAAAAGGCGCCGACAGGCACAAAGCCATGGTGGCCTTGTGCCCGTCAGCGCCCTTGCCGACGATCCCGTTCCCGGAGCTACTCCCCGAAGCGAAGATCAATCAGCTGCAGCAGGTACTTTGCTGTTTTCTCCCAGCCGAGCAGGGCACTGTTCAGCAGGATATCTCTGTTGTTTCTGTCGCCGCGGTAGGTTCCGGTCATGTACTTATAGCGGACGTGCTCGTTTTCATCGTAATACTCCACGCGCTTCGTCGCCTCTTCCTTCGACAGGTGTTCGCGATCCATCACGGAGCGGATGCGCACCTCCTTCGGGGCGTACAGGAACACCCGGAGGGTGTCCTGACGGTCCTTCAGGATGTAGTCGGCACAGCGCCCGATGATGACGCAGGAGGATTTTTCCGCCATCTGCCGAATGACATCGAACTGCACGTAGATGACGCGGTTGGTCAGGTTTAAGTACCTGGGTCCCAGGGAGGTGTCGACCTCGTACTTGACGTTCTTGTCGACATCGGTCTTCTCGACCAGATCCCGGGAGACGCCGGTCTCCTCCACGACCTTGTCGACGATGTCCCGGTCATAGAACTCAATGCCCAGGGCCTCGGCGATGAATCGGCCGATCTGAGGACCGCCTGC
>JBJEYC010000252.1:0-2044 GCA_051886435.1 Lachnospiraceae bacterium | reverse complement strand
TCACGCTGGTGCCCGCGGAGTGGGGCATTCTCATTGCCTGGAGTGCGCTGGGCGTTGTCTTCGCCATCACCAGCAAGAGAAAGTACGGCGATGACTTCGGCACCCTGGAAAACATCCTGATTGAGAACGAGGGTGAGTCCAAGACAATCCACACGACGGCTGCCCCGAAGGACGTCTCCGTCGCGATCGACATGGAGCGCGTCCGGAGCAAGGAACTGGCAGCTTCGGAGGCAGTTGTTCCGGAGACCGACAAGTCCTTTGGCTTCTTCCTGCCGATTTCGGTGCAGTACGGCTTTGGCAAGACCGCTGAGATCGGTACGCTCACGAAGCCCTATGGAAAGAAAGCTCTCATTGTCACCGGCCGCTCCAGCGCAAAGAAGTCCGGCCTGTATGACAAAGTAAAGACCTCCCTGGAGGCGGCAGGGCTTCAAACCCTTCTGTTTGACCAGGCAAAGCCCAACCCCCTCACCACGGACGCGGTGGCGGGCGCGCACATCGCGAAGGAGAACGGCTGCGATGTGGTGGTTGCTCTGGGCGGCGGCTCCGTCATCGACTGCGCGAAGGGCATTGCCTTCTGTGCGGTGAACGGGGATGACATCGACGAGTACATCTACGGCAGAAAGAGTTCTGATCTGGCACTTCCTGTCATAGCGGTTCCTACGACCTGCGGCACGGGCTCCGAGGGCAATGGCTTCGCGGTTCTGACCAACCCCGCAAACGGGGACAAGAAGTCGCTCCGCTGCGCTTCCATCGCCCCGAAGGCAGCCATCGTGGATCCCGAAAACATGATGACGATGCCCAAAGAGGTCCTTGCCTCGGTGGGATATGACGCCCTGTGCCACCTGATGGAGGCCTACACCGCCAACAACGCAGAGCCCCTGACGGATGCCCTGTGCCTGTACGCGATGCCCCTCATCGTGAAGAATCTCCCGGCGGCCTATGCGGATCCTTCCGACAAGGAAGCCTGGGGGAAGCTCGCCATCGCTGCCACGATCGGCGGCATGGTCATCGGCCAGGCGGGCGTCACCCTCGCCCATGCGATGGAGCACCCGCTCTCGGGCCTCAAGAACATCGTCCACGGCAGAGGCCTGGCAGTGCTGAGCCCCTATGTCATCGAGGCGACCTACCGGAAGAACCGGTACAAGTTCGGCAACATCGGACGAATCCTGGGCGGCATGACCGCCGAGGACGCAGCACCTCTCCTTCGTGCTTTCTCCGACGGACTGGGGCTCGAGAACAACCTGACAGCTCTGGGCTTTACCGAGAAGGACATCCCGTGGCTCGTGGAGAACTGCCAGAAGGTCTCCGCTGGCAACCTGAAGAACACGCCGGGCGGGGCAGATGCAGAGCTGATCCGCACGATCTACGAGAAAGCCATGTAACCATTGAAAATCTCCCTCTGACAAAAGAACGCAAAAAAGAACACACAATAGGGCACAAAAATGACACTTCTGAAGCCAAAACCTTCAGAAGTGCCATTTTGATTGTGGACATTGCAGCAGCCGTGAGGATGGCGGAGACAAAAGAGAGGGACAGGAAAGCTGGTTTTGGCCCTTGTCTGGAGGGGACAGAACCCAAAGAAGGAGATCCGTCTGCGTGCGCGCACATCGGGGAGAAAGCAGATGGAACCAAAAAGATGCCCGAACCGATTTTGGATTCTGAGACAGGCCTGTCCTTCCTGGAGGAAGCAGGGACATGGAATCTGGCGTACACTTTCCAGGTCATCGGAACGGTTCAGAGGTTTTGTAAGACCTCTGACATTTCGTGAATGGTCATGAAGAACATCGCCGCTGGCGGTCATTGGTGGAAGAATAGGGCAGCAAAAAGCCGGACCCCTATGGGGCCCGGCTGAGTTTCTGAAACAGAGGAAAATTCTGGAAATATCACTCGTCCAGTGCTTTTCCGGTGAGCAGCTGGTAGGCTTCCTTGTACTTCGCGATCGTCTTGTCGATGACATCGGCAGGCAGATTGTAATCGGAGTCCGGATGTGCCTTCAGCCAGTCGCGGACGAACTGCTTGTCGAAGGAAGGCTGGCCATGGCCGG
>JBJEYC010000251.1:0-2047 GCA_051886435.1 Lachnospiraceae bacterium | reverse complement strand
CCACGAAGAAATGGCTGGATGACTACGACCGGTTATATGACACGACCTACCAGGCCTGGCACGACAGCGTGGAGGAAAAGGTGGCGGGCCTCACCGATCCCATGAAGATCATTCCGCTGGCCCACAGCTACGTCTACCGGTACCCGAGCGGAAGGCTGATTTCCCGGGAGGATGTGGCGGCTTCGGATACGGACACCTGCATCTACGTGGTGATGCGGCAGGCGGGAGAGTGCAACGACCGGCGCCTGGAGAAGGGAGATTACTACCTTACTGACACGGAGCGGGAGAATCTGACACTCTGCGCGGGCGCGTACCGGCATACCATCCTGGTGATCAATGTCGGCGGCCATATCGATCTGGGCTTTCTGGATGAGATCGAAGGGATTGACGCTGTGGTGATCTTTGCCCAGGGCGGGGAAGAGGGCGGCAGCGCACTCGCCGATGTCCTGTCAGGAAAGGTGGACTTTTCCGGAAGGCTTGCCGATACACTTCCATTAAAGTACGCAGATATCCCCTTTGGCGGGTCCTTCAGCTATCTGGATGGCAATACCAAAAGGGAGGCGTACCGGGAGGGCATCTATGTGGGCTACCGCTACTACGATACCTTTTCCGTCCCGGTCCGATATCCCTTCGGCTACGGTCTCTCCTATGGCTCCTATCCGATTCATACGGAAGGTGCAAAGGTCCGCGGGGAGGAAGTCACGATTTCCGTTACAGTTTCCAATGAGGGTGAGTTTTCCGGGCAGCAGGTTGTCGAAGCCTATCTCATGATGCCGCAGACAGAGCTCCCAAGCGAAAAAAAGCGGCTTGTCGCCTTTGCCAAGACGAAAGTCCTGAAAAAGGGAGAGAAGGAAGCGCTTTCCCTCTCGTTTATGGCACAGGATATGACAGTCTATGATCCGGCGCAGTCCGCGTGGCTTTTGCAGAAGGGCAATTATGTCATCCTTGTTGGAGAAGACATGAAGCGGGCAAAGCCCGTGGCGGCAATCCGGGTTAGTTCGGATCACATCCTGCAGCAGTGCAGACCCTGCGGGCTGGGGCAGGATGGAACGATGGAAAAGATCAGCGAGCTCCCTGCACCAGCCCTGAATCCCACAGAGATTCCCGCCGGCATTTCGGTTCTCTCCTTTGACGAAAGCTGTCTTTCCTGCATCCAGACCAGGTATTTGGAAGAACCCGGTTTGGAGGAAACACAGACGGAACAGGAAGTTCTGCGGGAACTGTCCCCGCAGGAACTTCTGCAGCTGACACTTGGCGGGGATCTGCAGTCGAGCGCGCCGGAGATCTTCAATATCCCCGGAGCCGCCGGCAAGACGACAACAGCCCTCATCCTGCGCCCGCTGCGCGCCCTTGGCGGAAAGGGCCTTCCCAATGTCCTTCTTGCGGACGGACCTGCCGGGCTGAACGTCATGAACCGGTCCCATGCGCTGCCGGATGGAACCTTCTCGGCCGTGGATGTGCCGGAGCGGTACCGCTGGGGGATTCTTGGCAAGATGGTGGCAAAGCAGCTCGCCGCCACACCGGGGCCGATCGTCTATCGCTATGCAACGGCATGGCCGGTGGAGATGCTTCTTGCCCAGACCTGGAATACCTCCCTTCTTCAGGAGATCGGCGATGCAGTCGGGGCGGAGATGGAGGCGTTTGGCATTTCTGTCTGGCTTGCGCCCGGGATGAACATCCACCGGAATCCCCTGGGCGGCCGCACCTTTGAGTATTATTCCGAGGACCCCGTGCTCTCGGGAGAGATGGCAGCGGCCCTGACCCGGGGCGTGCAGCGTCATCCGGGAAGGAGTGTTGCGATCAAGCATTTTTGCTGCAACAATTCCGAGGACAACCGAAACGGCATCAACGAAGTGGTTGGGGAGCGGGCTCTTCGTGAGATCTATCTGAAGGGATTTGAGATTGCGGTGCGCAAGGGCCACCCAGGCACGCTGATGAGCAGTTACAACATGCTCAACGGTGTGTATACGGCAAACCGGAAAGATCTGCTGACAGACGTGCTCCGCTGCGAGTGGGGATTTGACGGCATTGTCATGTCCGACTGGGG
>JBJEYC010000250.1:0-2047 GCA_051886435.1 Lachnospiraceae bacterium | reverse complement strand
AGCAGATGACAACCTCTGACAAGATCGACCGGATCGTCACGAACCGGATCCTGGCGCTCCCGATCTTCGCAGTGATCATGTGGGCGGTGTACTTCATCTCGGTCACAACACTCGGCTCCTGGCTCACCGACTGGACGAATGATGTCCTGTTCGGCACCTGGATCACCAACGGCGCCACCGCAGGTCTCACCGCTCTGGGCGCTTCCGATGCGGTGATCAGCCTCCTGGTCGACGGCATCATCGGCGGTGTCGGCACGGTCCTTGGCTTCGTACCGCAGATGATCCTGCTGTTCCTGTGCCTGTCCATTCTGGAGGATTCCGGATACATGGCACGTGTCGCATTCATCATGGACCGGATCTTCCGCAGATTTGGTCTTTCCGGTAAGTCCTTCATCCCGATGCTGGTCGGCACCGGCTGCGGCGTGCCCGCCATCATGGCATCCCGTACGATTGAGAACGAGAAGGACCGCCGCATGACGATCATCCTCTCCACTTTCCTGCCCTGCGGCGCCAAGATGGAGATCGTCGCCATGATGACCCTGGTCTGCTTCCCCGGCAGCATGTTTGTTGCACCGGCCATGTACTTCGTGGGCCTTGGCATCGTCGTCTTCTCCGGCATTGCCCTGAAGAAGACCAAGTACTTCTCTGGAGATCCCGCACCGTTCGTCATGGAGCTGCCTGCTTACCACATCCCGACTGTCAAGGGCGTTCTGATCCATGTCTGGGAGCGCGCAAAGGCCTTCATGATCAAGGCCGGCACCATCATCTTCACGATGTGCATCGTGATCTGGTTCCTGATGCACTTCGGACCCACCGGTTTCCTTCCGGATGACATTGATTCCTCGTTCCTCCGCTACATCGGTGAGGGACTGTCCTGGATCTTCAAGCCCCTCGGATTCGGTACCTGGCAGGGCGCCGTGGCATCGGTCTCTGCTGAGGTCGCAAAGGAGCAGGCAACTGCTACCCTTGGCATGCTGGCTCACGCGGCAAGCGATGATGAGGCTGATGTGGCAACTGCCATCAACACGATGTTCGGCGGCAGCAAGCTGATCGGCATGAGCTTCCTTCTGTTCAACATCTTCGATGCACCCTGCATGGTTGCTATCGCCACGGCATTCCGTGAGCAGGCAAGCCGCAAGTGGGGCTGGATCACCTTTGGCTATCAGATGATGGTCGGCTACTGCCTGTCCCTGTGCGTCTATCAGATCGGCGCCTGGGTCTCCGGAAGCTTCACCTTCGGAACGGTGGTTGCCATTGTCCTGATCCTCGCTGCATGCTACTTTGTCTTCCGTCCGAATCCGTATGCCAAGAAGCGGACAGAGTACCGCCGCGAAGCGGAACAGGCCTGATCTCTTGACGGCAGGAAGCGAGGTGACTGCCGTGGAGGAACAGGAGCACACCAGACAGGCGAAGGAGCCAAAGCTCTCCGACGCCATGATGAACTACCTGGCCCTGATGGTGCAGATGGAGGCAGCGGGGGTACGACTCCGCTCGATCGACATCGCAAACCGGATGGGCGTCAAGAAGCCCAGCGTATGCAACGCCCTGGAGAAACTGGCCGAAAACGGCTGCGTCATCTCCTGCAATGGCAGAGATATTGTGCTGACACAGAAGGGGCGGGACCTGGGAGCGATCTTCTGGGAAAAGACCCGGATCCTCTCGGGCATGCTGGAGGCGGGGGGTATGGAAGAAAAGACTGCAAAGGAGCAGGCACAGCGCCTGGCCCACGCGGTCAGCACTGATGCCCTCCACGCCCTGCTGCGGGTCGCCGGGGAACCACTCCGGACGGACCCGGAAACGGGAGGGCAGACATGAGATCGTGGAGCTGCGGAATGGAATCACTTCTGTTGGGATTGGCCTCGATGGCCATTGCGGCGCTGATCGGTGCCGGGATGCTGGCGGCAAAAAAATGCCTCTGGAATCTCTCCCTCAGGATGCTGCGCCGCGGTCAGGATAAGAGGAGAAATCGCAAAAATGATCAAGACTACCGTTAAGATCGGGGGTATGGCCTGCGGCATGTGCGAGTCGCACATCAACGACGTCATCC
>JBJEYC010000249.1:0-2050 GCA_051886435.1 Lachnospiraceae bacterium | reverse complement strand
GCCACCTTTTTGTACAGATCTGTCCCTTCGGCGTCAATGACGACGATCGCAGGGAAGTCCTTCACAGTCAGCTCCCGGATGGCCTCCGTTCCAAGGTCCTCATAGGCGATGACCTTCGCGCTGGTGATCGACTGGGAGAGCAAAGCCCCCGCACCGCCAATGGCAGCAAAATATACTGCCCCATTGCGCACGATGGCATCCTTCACCGCCTGAGAGCGCTTACCCTTGCCGATCATGCCAATCAGGCCAAGATCCAAAAGCTGCGGTGTGTACTTGTCCATACGGCTTGCCGTGGTCGGGCCGGCAGATCCGATGACCTGGCCCGGCTTTGCCGGAGAAGGTCCCATATAATAGATGATCTGTCCGCGGATATCAAAAGGGAGGGGCTTTCCCTCCTGCAGGGCCTCTGCCATCCGCTTGTGCGCCGCATCCCGGGCGGTGTAGATCGTTCCTGTGATTCTGACCGTATCCCCTGCGTGGAGCGTGGCTATTACATCCTTTGTCAGCGGTGTTGTGATTTCGTGTTCCATCTTCTCCCTCCCTGGCCTGATGCGGCCACGGATTCCAAAGCCTCCTGCAAACCGGTTTTCCTGCTGCCTCAGAGAACCACCGTCTCGTGGCGGTTGACATGACAGCAGATGTTGATGCCCACCGGGAGCCCCGCGATGTGGGTCGGATAGGTGAGAATGCGCACGGAGAGCGCCGTGTTCACGCCACCGAGTCCCGCAGGTCCAAGGCCTGTACGGTTGATCCTCTTCAGGATCTCCTCTTCCAGCGCCCGGATATGAGGCAGATCAGAGTGCTCAGAGGTGTTGAGCGTCAGCGCCTGCTTTGCCATCTCTGCGCATTTCTCAAACGTGCCGCCGATGCCAACGCCCACCACCATAGGCGGACATGCATTGGGGCCGGCATCCTTGACTGCCTGCACCACGGCATCGATCACGCCCTCCTCGCCATCTGCGGGTTTGAGCATGACGACACGGCTCATATTTTCACTGCCGAAGCCCTTGGGCGCCACGGTGATCTTCACCTTGTCCCCGGGCACCATAGACAGGTGCAGCACCGCCGGGGTGTTGTCCCCGGTGTTCTTTCGAAGGAGCGGATCCGAGACCACTGACTTGCGCAGATACCCCTCGGTATATCCCTGGCGCACACCCTCATTCACGGCTTCATTCAGATCGCCGCCCACAAAGTGCACGTCCTGGCCGACTTCCATAAACACCACAGCCATGCCGGTATCCTGGCAGATCGGAATCTTCTCTTTCCCCGCGATCTCCAGGTTCTGCTCCAGCTGGGTCAGGACACTTTTGCCCACCGGGGATGTCTCCCGCGCCAGCGCCTCCTGCAGCCGGTCCTGCATATCCTTTGCCAGTCCGCAGTTGGCCCGGATGCACATGTCCCGGATGGCAGATGTCACACCGGCGACGTCAACGGAACGAATTTCGCTCTCCATGTCTTCTCCCATGCTCTCAGCTGTTTACTTTCGCAGCGATCTCGTCGAGTTCCGCATCGGACATCTTTCCCGGATTCCACAGGATATGCTGTCCGTCGTTCTCATAGCGGGGGATCAGATGAATGTGGAAGTGCTTCACTGTCTGTCCAGCGGTCTCCCCGTTGTTCTGCACCACGTTGAGTCCGTCCGCATGGAGCTTCTCCACGAGCTTTGCGCCCATCTTCTTTGCGATTTTGGCCGCTTCTGCCACATCCTCCTCGGGCATGGCAAACAGATCCGCATAGTGATTCTTCGGCAGAATCAGCGCATGGCCTTTCGTTGCCGGTCCCAGGTCCAGAATGACCCGAAAGCGAGCATCCTCATACAGCGTTCTTGAGGGAATCTCCCCATTTGCAATCTTGCAGAAAATGCAGTTCTCGTCTCTCATTGCGGTCTCCTTTCTCACGCGGCGCGTTCATCGGTATTGTAGCATCACCGAAAGACAAAGGAAAGATTTCCGAGACGGACCTGATCATTGCACTGCAGGGTCATGGACTCATTTGGCATCAGCCGCACCCCGTTCAGAAACGTGCCATAGCGGCTGCCGCAGTCGGTGAG
>JBJEYC010000248.1:0-2051 GCA_051886435.1 Lachnospiraceae bacterium | reverse complement strand
GAGAAACATCGTCTACGGGTACACGATGATGCCGGACGGCTCCGGCTTTTACATCGAGTACTCCAGGACTCCCGCCACCTGGGACGGCGCCTGGCGGCGCTGGTACGGGCGGTTCTACAACCACTACGCAAAGGGTATGACCGAGAAGACCGGGAACCTCCGGTACAAGATCTGGAATCCCCTGGAACACTGGGACCACCACTTCGCCAACGGCGACAACGACTGGGACGGAGTCTGGTCTCTGGAGACGCTGAAGATGCAAGAGGGCACGGATCCCAGGACCGGCATCCCCGCGATCTCCCACAACATGGATCCTCTGGAGTACGGCCTCACTGAGGAAAAAAAGAAGGCCCTGGAAGCAGCCGGCTGCCGCGCTGATGCCTGCTGGGAGGAGTTCGAGGGTCCGGGACATCACCTTGTCCTTTGCTTCTCAAGGCCCTGCCCGACAGGCGGACGGGAGAGCTTCAACTGTGAGTGGCTCGGTTACTACGCAAAGAATGGACAGATCATCCGGGACGCGGATACGCCCGTTTGCGAGGAGCTTCTGCGGGCCATCCTGATCCACAACACCGTGGAGCGGGAACACCTTTTGGAAGTTCTTCCGGTTCTCTATGCGGCCTACCACGACCAGCCGCTGGACGCGGATTAAGTCTGACAGAAACCATTAATCGCAGATGTGGGGATGGTTCCCGCAGCTGCGGATTTTGATAAGAAAGGAGAAGCATATGTCAGAAAATCTCATCAGGACCGATGAAAACGGCGTGAGGCACTGCACCCAGTGTCCCAACCAGTGTCCCGAGGATGCTTTAAAGTGCGGAAGGGGCAGAAAGCTCTTTGGCGCAGAAGCCGGCGGGAGCGCAGAGGACCATGACCGCGGCGAGGGACAGGATTGCGGCGGGGGTCATGCGCATGAGCATGGCGGTGGGCACGGACATGGTCTCGACCACCATGGACATGACCACGGTGGGGATTACGAGAAAAAGACGGACCACTGAAAAAGAGAGGGCAGACAGAGCCGAAACGCTCTGTCTGCCTCCTTTGTGCTGTGGAGTTGGAAACGGAGAGACTTCAGTCCCCCTGGGCCTGCATGTAGCGGTCCATCTCGTCGGCGATCTTCTTTGCCGCCTCCACCGCGTGCACCACGGTCTTGGCGCCGGTCACCACATCGCCGGAGGCGAAGACGCCGGGCATCGTGGTCTCGCCGAGGGCATCCACCTTCAGGTTTCCCCGCTCGTTGAGCTGGAGCTCTGCGTTGTGCTCGACGAGCCGGTGCCGGGGTACCTGGGAGACAGCAATGACGACGGAGTCGGTGGGGACAAGGTGTGCCGTCTCCTTGAGAACCTCCACCTTTCCGTCCTCTGTCACTTTGGTGTCGCAGATGACGGGGCCCTCGTCCTCGATCCGGATGGCGGTCTTGCAGAACTCAAAGCGCACGCCATCGAGCTGGGCGTACTCGTACTCGTCGGGGCTTGCGGCCACCTTGTCCCGTCTGACATAGACCGTCACGTCCCGGCAGCCTTGGCGGATCGCGGTGCGGGCCACGTCCATCGCGGAGTTTCCGGCGCCGAAGATCGCGACGCTCCGCCCCAGATCCACTGCCTCCGGGTCGTTCAGGTAGCCGATCGCATAGTGGACGTTGCCGAAGGTCTCCCCGGGAATCCCCATGCGGCGGGGCCGCCAGGCACCGGTGCCCACGAAGACGGCGCGATAGCCGTCTGCGAAGAGGTCGGTGAGGGTGACATTTCCGCCGATCGTGAAGTTGGGCCGGTAGAGGATGCCCACCTCCTTCATTCTGGCCGCGATCCGGTCCAGAATGCTGTGGGGCAGGCGAAATTCCGGGATGCCGTAGCGCATGATGCCGCCGATCTTGTCCCGTCCCTCAAAGAGGGTGACCTGGTAGCCGCGCTCGGCGAGAATCAGGGAGATTGTGATGCCGGCGGGGCCGGCGCCGATGACCGCGGCCTTCTTGCCGTTTCGCGGTGCGACGGGGATTGAAATCCGCTCCAGGCAGGAGTCGGAGAGGTAGTTCTCAATGGCGGAGATGTGGACCG
>JBJEYC010000247.1:0-44043 GCA_051886435.1 Lachnospiraceae bacterium | reverse complement strand
TCGTAGGGAAAAGGACGATCTTCGGAAGGCTGGAAGGCGGAAGAAAAATAAATAGCAGAACAATTAGCACTCACCTCTTGACAGTGCTAACAATCGTGGTATAACGATGCTGTGAGAGGAAAAAGCTCCGGCCGGGGGCCGGGGCAGATCATATAGAACCCTGACAGAAGGAGGTACCACGATGCTTTATCCTGCATTTTTCGATGATGACTTTTTCGATGACTTTGATCGGGCTTTTACGCCGCAGAAGAATCCGCTGTACGGCAGACATGCCAAAAACATGATGAAGACGGATATCCGGGAGACAGATGACGCGTACCTTCTGGATCTGGAACTTCCGGGATTCCGCAAGGATGAGATCAACGTCCGCCTTGAGAACGGCTACCTGACCATTTCGGCAGAGAAGGCTGTCGAGGCAGATGCGCAGAAGACGGCCGGAAAGGTTCTGCGCAAGGAGCGCTATGAGGGAAGTCTCGAGCGGTCCTTCTATGTCGGAGAGTCGGTGCGCCCGGAGGAGATCTCAGCCTCCTATGAGAACGGCGTTCTGCAGCTCTCGGTTCCGAAGCGGACCGCAAGGAAGGATCCTGAAAAGAAGACCATTGAGATTCAGTGAGCACAGACCAATGATGGACAGGGCTCCTGCGAAACCGGCAGGGGCCCTGTTTGCTGTTTGGACACCGGAATCTTTTGACAAATCGGCTCCGCAAGATCACAATGTCCTAATATATGCCGCAGGAACCGGCGCGGCGGGTCGGGAACGCTCACCGAAAGGAGAAGCCAGTGAAAGAATATTGCTACTGCAGTGTGCAGCCCAAGGGAATGTCCAGCGTCTACTCCTACATCGCAGATGAGGGGATGGACATCCGGATCGGAACCCCGGTGGAGGTCCCGTTCGGCCACGACAACGTGCTGACGAAGGGTCTGGTGGTGGACTTTGGCTACTACACCGAGGACAATGCCCCCTGGCCCGTGGAGAAGACCAAGAAGATCATCCGCGTGCTCAGCCCCGAGGAGTACGACAGCGACTGGGACGAGAATGAGAACGGGACGGCGGCCGGTGAGGAGGGCGCACTCTCCGAGGACGATAAGAAAGAGATCGCTGAGGCCATGGGGTACATCCTGAGCGGCAACTACGATGAGATGTTCAAGTGGGCCGTCAACCATCATGACCGCGTGGACTGCCCGGGTATCATGAAGGTGGTGTGCAGCTGCTACCAGCTTTGTGTGGAGCAGAACAACCCGGTGGCGGCACTGAATCTGGGGACGCTTTACTACACCGGCGACGGCGTGCCCCAGAACTTCAAGCGGGCCAAGGAGCTCTATGAGATCGCGGCGGCAGCAGGCGAGGTGCGCGCGATCTGCAACCTGGGCTACGTTTACTACTACGGCCGTTGCGGAGAAGTGGATTACGCCAAGGCCTTTCAGTGCTTCAACCTGGGGGCGGTCCTCTACGATGACCCCAACTGCCTTTACAAGCTGGGCGACATGTACCGGGATGGCCTGTTTGTGACCGCCAACGGGAAGTACGCCTTTCAGCTTTACCTGCGGGCCCTGCAGGAGATTTCTGCACCGAACGCGGATCACAGCTGCGCGCCGGACATCCAGTTCCGCCTGGGGCGGGAGCTGGTCGATGGGGATATTGTGACCCAGAACGCCGAGAACGGCCTCTCCCTCCTGACCGAGGCCCTGAGCGGGTTCTATGCCAGGAGAAAGAGCGATGCCGCGGTGCCGGAGCTGATTCAGAAGACCAAAGATCTGATCCTCAAGGCGGAGAAGATGCTTGACGCCGACATGAAGTGATGAAGTAAAAGATGTGCAGTTTACCCGGGAAAAGTCCTCCGGAAAAGGAGGGGTTCCCGGGTTTTGTTTTGCCTGGATTTCCCGTACAATCCGATTGCGACGATTGATGCACTGCCCGGGACGGGCAGGAGGAGGAAAGGAAAAATGCAGCTGCACACGGACCGCATTCTGTTTGGAGGGGACTACAATCCGGAACAGTGGCCGGAGGAGGTCTGGGAGGAGGACATGCGCCTGTTCCACTTAGCGCACGTCTCGGAGGTGACCCTGAACGTCTTCTCCTGGGCTCTGCTCCAGCCCTCGGAGGACACCTATGACTTTGGCCAGTTGGACAGGATCATGGAGCTTGCAAGGCGTGAACACCTGAAGGTGATCCTTGCGACCTCCACCGCGGCCCAGCCCGCCTGGATGTCGGCGCGCTACCCGCAGACGAATCGCACCGATGCACATGAGCAGCAGCACCACTTCGGCGGCAGGCAGAATATTTGCCCGACAAGTCCGATCTTCCGTCATTTCGCGGGGCGCCTGGTGGAAAAGCTCGCGGCGCGCTACGCCGGATTCGACAACCTCGTGGCCTACCACCTGTCCAACGAGTACGGCGGGTACTGCTACTGTGAGCACTGCCAGGAGGCCTACCGGGAATGGCTGCGCAGGCGCTACGGGACCATCGAGGCATTAAACAGCGCCTGGAACACCACCTTCTGGGGACACCGCTTTTACGACTTCTCGCAGATCCGGATCCCGGACTATCTGACGGAGGAGTTTGACTACGGAACGCCGCCGGCACTGCGCACCAATGTGCAGGCCAACTCCATCGACTACCGGCGGTTCATGACGGACTGCACGATCGATCTGGTCGAGATGGAAAAGACCGCGATCCGGAAATACTCGGACCTGCCCATCACCACGAACCTGATGTACAACTTCGACGGCTATGATCTTGCCAAGATCGCGCGGCACCTGGATTTTGTGTCCTGGGACAGCTATCCCGCCTACGGGGATGCGGTTTCCAACACGGCCATGTGGCACGATCTGATGCGTGGCATCGGGGGCGGACAGTCGTTCTCTCTGATGGAGCAGACGCCGAGTGTCACGAACTGGCATCCCTACTGCCGGCTCAAGCGCCCCGGGATGATGCGGCTCGGGAGCTACCAGGCGGTGGCCCATGGCGCGGACACCGTCCTGTTCTTCCAGCTGCGCCGCAGCCGGGGAGCCTGTGAGAAGTACCATGGGGCGCTGATCGACCACGTGGGGAACGAGCACACCCGGGTGTTCAAAGAGATGACAGAGCTCGGCGCAGAGCTCGAAAAGCTTGGCGGAACCCTCCTTGCGGCAAAGAGCAGGGCACGGGCTGCCATTCTGTTTGACTGGGACAGCTGGTGGGGCACCGCACTCTCGGCGGGACCGAGCGTTCTGATCTCCTACCTGGAGGAGATCCAGACCTGGTATCGGGCCCTCTGGCAGCTCCACATCCCGGTGGATCTTCTTCCTGTGGATGCGGTGCTGGGAAATCCAGACCGTGAGGTCTGTGCCATCCGGGACCCGGAGGCCGAGAACCCGGAGGGGGCGGCCGCGCTTGCCGCATACGACCTCGTCTTTGCCCCGATGCTGTACCTGGACAAGAACGGCTTCTCCGATGCCCTCCACCGCTACGTGGCGCAGGGCGGGCACTTTGTGACGAGCTATTTCTCCGGCTATGCGGATGACACAGACCTGGTGCGCCTCGGCGGATACCCGGCCTCCTGGAAGGACCTTTTGGGGGTCTGGGTGGAGGAGAGCGATGCGCTGCCGCCGGATGTCGCGAACCACTTCAGCTATGACGGGGTGCGCCATTCCTGCCACATCCTCTGCGATCTCTCCCATCCCCTGGATGACACCGCCCAGGTCCTTGCTTCCTACGAGGAGGATTTCTATCAGGGCATGCCGGTGGTGACAAAACATCCCTTCGGAAAGGGCACCTGCTGGTACGTGGGGACAAGATCGGATGAGGCCTTCTACCGGGCCTTCGTGTCCGATGTCTGCCGGGAGTGCGGGATTTCGCCCCTTGCCAAGGCGCCCGCAGAGGTGGAGATCACGAGAAGGGAGAACGAAAACGGAACGTTCCTGTTCCTGTTAAACCACAGCGATGCGCCGCAGGAGCTCTTTCTGCCCGTTGGTGGAACCGATCTTCTTGGCGGGGGTTCCTATCAGAAGGGAGAGACTCTGCAGCTTGCCCCGGCACAGGTGGTGATCCTCGCGCAGCGGGAAGCGTAAAATTTGAAACAGGTAGTGAAAGGAGAGTCGGTTTTGCCGGCTCTCCTTTTTGATGTTTGGAAAAGTTTCCGACAGGATCACGGGTGAACAGAGAAACCAGGTGCTGCCGCAGCTGCGGGACACGGCAGAACAGTTCGGGGCAGCAGCCAAAAGTGTGCGAAATACTGACACGAAGTTAGATGCATATAATGTTAAAATATTAAAATTAACAAGAGATAGTTGAATATAATTTAACCAAGTGGTAGAATGCCCACTATCGAAAAGAACAACGAACAGACGGTCTGGTCAGCTGCAAGGCAGCTGCGCGCAGAAAGACCGCATCGAGGGGAAAACATGATCAAAATCGCATTTTACGGCAAGGGCGGGATCGGCAAGTCCACAACCGCCTCCAACCTGGCAGCGGCGCTGTCAGAACACTACAGGGTATTTCAGATCGGCTGTGATCCGAAGTCGGATTCCACGAAGAACCTCCTGCACGGCAAGCCGATCCACACGGTACTCGACACGATCCGGGAAAAGGGAGAGGACATCGAGCTCTCCGACATTGTGGAGATCGGCTTTCATGGCGTCTGCTGCGTGGAATCCGGCGGTCCCACGCCTGGCATTGGCTGTGCCGGACTTGGCATCATCTCTGCGTTTCAAAAGCTCGAGGAGCTGGGCGCTTTTGAAACCTACAAACCGGACATCGTGATCTACGACGTTTTGGGAGATGTGGTCTGCGGCGGCTTTGCCATGCCGATCCGGGACGGATACGCGGATGACATCTTCATTGTGACCTCGGGAGAGATGATGTCCCTTTTTGCCGCTGACAACATCAACCGTGCCGTGCGCAACTTCGCCGACCGCGGATACGCAAGGGTGCGGGGGCTGATCCTCAACGAACGGAAGGTAGAGAACGAAGACGAGATCGTTGCCAGATTTGCGAAGGAGCAGAACCTTCCGCTATTGCAGAAAATTCACCGCAGTCCCCTGGTGCAGAAGGCGGAAGATGCGGGACAGACTGTGATTGAGGCATTTCCGGAATCGGAGACCGCCGCGGAATACCGCCGGCTTGCCGATACGATCGTCGCCTGCTGTCAGAAAAAGGAGGCCGCTCATGATTCCCTTTAAGGACAGCCTCTCCTTCTGCTCTCCCGCCCACGGCGGCTTTGGCATCATCCGGGCGGCTGCCGCGGTCCCGGAGAGCCGTCAGCTCTTCATCTGCCCGGCCGCCTGCTTTCGCCACGGATCTCTCGGGGCGATTGAGCACGGATACAAGAACCGGCTCGCCTACTGTGCCATTACCCAGGCGGAGATTGCGCAGGGGTATGACCGGGTCATCGCAGAGGGTATTGAGGAGTATCTGCGCCGTCTGCCCACGCCGCCGAAGGTGCTGTTTGTCTATGTCTCCTGCCTTGATGACTTCATTGGCACGGATCTGGAGGCAATCCTGAAACGTGCGGCAAAACAGCATCCGGACATCCTGTTTCAGGCAGGACACATGAATCCCATCGCCTCCTCCACCAAGCGCCCGCCTCTGGTCACCACCCTGGATGCCATGACCAATGTCCTCCCCACCTGGGAGGAACAGAACCGGGATGAGGGCATCACCCTGTTCGGGAACATCCTGCCGATACCGGATACCAATGAGCTCGTCCGGATTCTTACAGAAAAGGGACGCCCGGTCCGCCAGATTGGGAACTGCCGCGACTTTGCGCAGTACTGCGAGCTGACCCGTTCCTCATCCTGCATCATCACCAGGTCCTTCTATGCCTACGCGGTCTCCCGCCTGCAGCAGAAAATGGCGATGCCTTCCTGCAGCATGCCGGTCAGCTATGACATCGAAGAGGTGGCCGCACAGTATGAGACGCTGTCCGAATTCCTGGGGATGGATCTTGCCAAAGAGACCAGAAAGGACCGGGAGAAGGCAGAGCAGGAGATTGCAGAGACGGTGCGGCTGTTTGCGGGGCTTCCGGTGTATGTGTCCGACTCGGCTACGTTTACTCCCTGCAGCATGGCGCTGGCGCTTCGCTCCTACGGTTTTTGCGTTCCCCGGGTCTACACCCAGGAACTTGCCGGAAAAGAAAAAGAGGCAGCAGCAAAACTCGAGGCTCTGGGGACAAGCATCGTGCAGGCAGATGATCCTTCGCAGCACGACGCCTTTGGAGGAAGTGCCCTGGCAGCTGCCATCGGCGAGGAGGCAGCTTACCTCTCCGGCGCCCGCTATGCGGTTGATCTTTCGGAAGATGACAGGATGTGCGGCTACGGGGGGATCCGCAGCCTGATGCGGATGCTCCGGGAGAGTCTTCAGGCACCCGCGGATCTTCGGACCATGATTGAGGAGTATGGAGGTGTGATCTGAGATGAATCGTATCAGCATGTACCTGCCGCCGTTTTCCGGCGACTATTCCGGGGTGTGCTCCGATCTGTTTGACCTTGGCGGAATGGTCTGCCTTCACGACGCCGCAGGCTGCACGGGAAACTACACCCACTTTGATGAGCCCAGGTGGTACGGGAGCGATTCCATGGTGTACTGCACAAAGTTCCGGAAGCTGGACGCCGTGCTGGGAAATGATGACCACACCATCCGGAAGATCGAAGCTGCCGCGAAGGAGCTCCATCCCCGCTTTATCGCCATCGTGGGGAGTCCGGTTCCAAACGTGATCGGGTTTGACTTTCACGGTGTCGCGCGGGCAGTGGAGGCCCACACAGGCATTCCGTCCTTCGGCTTTGCCACGGCGGGGATCCGGGGCTCCTATCGGGACGGAATTGTGCAGGCGGACCTTGCGCTCACGGCACGCTTTGCGGCGGAGGCAGAGGCGCCAGTGGAGCGGATCGTGCACATCCTTGGCGCAACGCCCCTGGATCTGGACCAGGCGGTCTTTGACCATTTCCGCAGTGTCTGTAAGCGGGGCGGCTGGAAGCTGGAACTTCCGCCACAGCGCTACAACAGCATGGAGCAGATCCAGCATCCGCGGCGGGCGGTTCTGAACCTTGCGCCGACCCAGGCTGGCGAGGAACTGGCAGCACGCTATGAGGAAAAATATGGAACTCCATATGTCTCCGGCTTTCCCCTTGGCAGCAGGCAGGAGGAGAAATACCTTGCCTGCCTGGAAAAGGCGGCCGGGACGGGAACATCCTGCAGGTTCCCGGAGAAAGAGAAGGAGAAAACGGGGCAGCACGGGAAGGCCCTTGTCATCGCGGATGCGGTAACCGCCCGGTCGGTCTGTGAGCTTCTTGGGGAGGCGGGATATGACGGCGTATCGGCCACCGTCTCCGGAAGGGCAGGGGAGACCTGCCGTTTTCTCTCCGGCGAGGAGGAAATCCTGGAAGCCGTTAACGATCCCGCCTGGGATCTTGTCGCAGCGGATCCTCTGATCCTTGGCCTTGTCGAATCGTCCAGGGTGGGGAAACTTGCCCTTCCCTGGTGGGCGGTCTCAAGCAGGACCACCCGGCATGATCACTGGGATATCACGGATGATGCGATGTGGCGCACCCGTCTGGAAGAAGCAGCGGCTTTGCCCGGATGTCCGCTCTGAGAAAGCGCGGACAGGACAAATCAACAGGATTGGCGAACCTGCTTCGCCGGAAAGGATACAAACGGATGAAAAATCGATTTCTTTTCAGGACATGGCTGCAAAAAGGCCTGCCGGCAGCAATTGCGGCGTCTGCGATGCTCCTTGCGGGCTGCGGCACAACGCAGAGCACGACCTCTGCCACCACTTCCTCTGCGGAGAGCTTCACCACAGCGAGCGTCTCCACAGAAGCAGCGGCAGAAACTGCGGCAGAGTCCTCCACCGAGGGGGCGACAGAGGAGACCGCAGAGAGCGGAACGGTCACCCTCACCGACCATGCAGGGCAGGAAGTGACGGTTGCCACCAATCCGAAAAAGGTTGTGGTCACCAGCATTCTGCCCCTTGCGGCAACGCTGACCGTCTACCTGAACTCGGCGGATTCGATTGTTGCCATGGAGCCCGCAAGTATGAACGCTGCCAGGAACGGCATCCTCAGTGAGATCTATCCGGACATTTTAAATGCCGACACGGACATCCTGACGGGAGATGACATCAACGTGGAGGCGATCGCGGCCCTGGAGCCGGACGTGGTCTTTTATAATGCGGGATCCGAGGAAGAGGGACAGAAACTTTTGAATGCCGGCCTGCCTGCAGTCGGTGTCTCTGCGACCAAGTGGAATTATGACTGCATCACCACCTACAACGAGTGGATCAATCTCCTCAATGAGATCTATCCCGACATCGGCAGCAGCCGGCAGTCGCTGATTCAGGACTACAGCACCCAGAAGTATGACGAGATCCAGGAGAAGGTCGCGGACATCGCGGACGAGGATCGCCAGAAGGTGCTCTTTTTGTTCCAATACGATGACAGCACCATGATCACCTCCGGAAAGAGCTTCTTTGGCCAGTGGTGGTGCGACGCGGTGGGCGCCAAAAACGTGGCCGAGGACATCACGCTGGACAACAGCAATGCCACGATTTCCATGGAGCAGGTCTATGACTGGAATCCCGATGTGATCATCATCACGAACTTCACCCAGACCCAGCCGGAGGATCTCTACAACAACGCAATCGGCGATGACGACTGGAGCACAGTCAAGGCAGTGCAGGACCACAGGGTTTACAAGATGCCGCTTGGTTCCTATCGGACCTACACCCCGGGTGTGGATACGCCGATGACGCTGGAATGGCTCGCGCAGGCAGTCTATCCGGATCTGTTCTCCGATGTGGACGTCCAGGCGGATGTGAAGGACTACTACAAACAGCTTTATGACGTAGATCTGACAGACGACCAGATCTCGCGCATGTTCAATCCCAACAGCGATGCAGGCGTCTTGAACTGACAGGAGTGACAGCGTGAGCACAAAGACAAAGTATATCCTGCTGATGATTGGCAGCGCCGTACTTCTTGTCGCCATGGCGTGCCTGGCCCTGTGCCTGGGGCAGTACCGCATCCCGATCCGTGACGTGGTCGCGGAACTCTCAGGCAGAGCCACGGAGTTGGGCAGTGCCCACTCCGTTCTGTTCAACGTGCGGATCCCCCGGATCCTGCTCTCGATGATCTCGGGAGCGGGGCTGTCCGTGGCGGGACTGGCCTTTCAGTGCATGTTTGGAAACCCGCTGGCCTCCCCGGACACGCTGGGAACGGCAAACGGAGCTTCCTTCGGCGCGGCGCTGGGTCTTCTGATTGGGCTGGACTCCTTCGGCGTGCAGCTCTCGGCACTGGTCTTCGGCATCGTCGCGGTGGCCCTGGTATTTCTTGTGACAAAGGGGATCACGAGCGGCAAAACACGGTCCATGACGGTGATCATTCTCGCCGGCATGGTGATCTCCTCTCTGTTTTCCGCGCTGGTCTCTCTGGTGAAATATGTGGCGGATCCGGAGGATGAGCTCCCGGCGATCACCTTCTGGCTGATGGGCAGCTTCTCGAGTGTTACCAGAAAGGGCATGCTGCTTGCCATCCCGCTGATCGCGGGCGGCGTGCTGGTGATCTTTCTGCTTCGTTTCCGGCTGAACGGTCTCTCGCTCTCCGAGGATGAGGCGAGGGGGCTGACCCGGAATCTTCCCCTGGTGCGGGGGCTTGTCATTGTCTCAGCTTCCGCGATCACGGCATCGGTTGTATCCGTATGCGGTCTGATCGGCTGGGTCGGACTTCTGGTGCCCCACATGGTCCGCATGGTGCTTGGCAATGACAACCGCAGAGCGGTACCCGCCTGCATTCTGATGGGTGCCCTGTTCATGCTGGTGATTGACACCGTGGCCCGGTGCGCGACGCAGAGCGAAATCCCGGTGTCGATCCTGACGGCCATCATCGGCGCGCCGATCTTTATCCTGCTTTTGCAGAAATCCGGCGGCATACGCTCCTAGCCGCCGAGAGAGGAGAATCGAATGAAACTGGAACTGTGCAAAGGAAGTTTTTGGTATCACCCGGAGACGCCGGTGCTGCAGGACGTGTCGTTTGTTCTGGAGCAGGGGCAGATCATGTCCATCCTGGGATCCAATGGCGTCGGCAAGACCACGCTCCTCAAGTGCCTGTTGGGCCTGCAGCGCTGGAAGCGCGGCAGCGTCTACATCGACGGGCAGGAGCGGGAAAGCCTTGGCTCCGCCGCGTTTTGGCAGAAGGTCGCCTACGTGCCCCAGGCGCGCAGCCAGTCTTTCTCATACACGGTGGAGGAGACCGTGCTGATGGGGCGGGGGCCGTACCTTCGTCTGTTTGAAATGCCGGGAAAACAGGACCGGGAGATTGCCGAGGAGGCGATGGAGATGGCCGGTGTGACACGGATTGCCGGCAAGAACTGCGGGGAGATCAGCGGCGGTGAACTGCAGCTGGTCCTCATCGCGCGGGCACTCGCCTCGCGACCGGAACTTCTGGTGATGGACGAGCCGGAGACCGGACTGGACTTCCACAACCAGCTGATGGTGCTGGATCTGATCGAGCGGCTCCGGAACGAATACGGCCGGACGGTGATCCTGAATACCCACTATCCTGAGCACGCACTGCAGGTATCTGACCGCGCCCTGGTGCTTTTGCGGGGCGGGGAGAGCCTCTTTGGCACTGCCAGGGAGGTGATCACGGAAGATACCCTGAGCAGGGCCTTTGACGTGGATGTCAGGATCCGCAGCGTTGTACTGGATGCAGGAAGGGACGGGGAATACGCCTGCGTTCTGCCGGTCCGGCTGAGAACGCAGGCGGCCGTTGGATAGGAGAGTGGAGCGGGTGCAGGACGAGCTCCACTTCACCCGGGAGAATGCGCATCCAAGTCTTTTGGGGCGGATTCCCTGTGTGGTGCAACTCCCGTTCCAGCAGCTATTGGACAAGACCCTGGGAGACCGCTCTCTGTACAACATTGCACTTGCGGAGTTTGGCGCAGACTGGCTTTCCGATCTGCTTCCCGGCCGGGAACCGGATGTGGTGATGGGAACCGGCGTGGAGGGAATGGTGCAGGTGCTGCAGCCTTCGGTGTGGCAGGCACGTGCCGGAAAACGCCTGGAAAATCCAGACTTTGCGCCCTTTCGGGATCCGAAGGGAAGGTTTGACGTGCTCTCCTGCATTCCGCTGGTGTGTATTGCCAACGAGACACGGGCAGCAGGGCGGCCCTTCCCGCGGCGCTTTTCGGATCTTTTGGATCCTGTCTACGAAAAGGCACTGGTGTACCCGGATGACGGAGCGCTTTTAAACTCCATCTTTTTGCTGTACGTGGAGAAAGCCGGCGGAGAACAGGGGCTTTTGCAGTTCCGGAAAAACTGCATCCTGGGCGCACATCCCTCCCAGATGATCCGCCCCGGCGGACTGCAGGCGACGCCGTTTCTGATGCTGATGCCATGGGTCTTTGCCCGCATCAAGTCACAGCAGCGGGGATGCCGCCTGATCTGGTTTGAGGACGGGGCGCCTGGCATCCCACTCGTTGTCAGTGCAAGAGATACCGTACGGGCGGAACAGATCCTGGATTTTCTGTGCAGCAGGGCGTGCGCGGACGTTTTCCGAAAGAACGGGTATTTTCCCTCTGCCCGCACCGACTATGACAATGCCCTGCCGGGACCCCTCTCGTTTCTTGGCTGGGAGAGCATCTACCGGCCGGATGTCAATGAGAGGATACAAAGGTGCAGAACCCGAATGGAGGAGGCGCCATGCGTCTGATTACGGTTGCCGGACAGCCTGCAAGCGGGAAGACCTCTGCGCTCTGCGGTGTAATCCGGGAAGCGCAGAGGCGGCAGATCCGCGCCGGCGTGGTAAAGTTTGACTGCCTGCACACCGAGGACGCGGCCCGCTATCGGGCGCTGGGAGTTCCGGCCTTTCGGGGACTCTCCCAGGAGCTCTGCCCGGATCACTTCTTCATCAGCAATGTGGAGGAGGTGTGGCACTGGGGCGAAAAGAAGGGACTGGATCTTCTGTTTACAGAGAGCGCGGGGCTCTGCAACCGCTGCTCTCCGTATTTGACCGGGGCCACTGCCGTCTGTGTGGTGGACCAGCTCGGCGGCATTCACGCGCCGCAGAAGATCGGCCCCATGCTTCGGCTTGCGGACCTGATTCTGGTCACCAAGGCGGATGTGGTCTCCCAGGCAGAGCGGGATGTGTTCCGCAGGCAGATCGGGCTGGTGAATCCAACGGCGGATGTGCTGCAGGTCAACGGGCTCACCGGTCAGGGAGCGGGGGCTGCGCTGGACTGGCTCCTTGCAAACAGCAAAGAGACGGTGTTTGAGCGCGCCCAGCTACGCTTCCCCATGCCGATGGCCCTTTGTTCCTATTGCCTGGGGGAGACGCGGATCGGAGAGGCGTATCAGATCGGGAACGTGAAGAAGATGAACTTTGATCAGGATTGATCCTGAGGCAGGAGGAGTGACCATGGAGAAGATGAAGGCCGGGGAGCTCTTATCCATCCCGGTGGGAGAGCTTTTGCAGCGTTTTCCGTTCTTTCGGATCTATCTGGAGGATTTGTGTTTGGATGCAGATCCTTCCCGGACGCTGCACGAAAATCTTGCGGCAGCGGGAGAGGCCTTTTTTGAGAACCGGCATTCCTCACCCGAAGAGGAGGAAAAGCGCTTTCTATGCTATGCGGAGGCGGTGGCGCGGGCAGCAGAGCGTCCCAGGGTGGAAGTGGACCATCTCACCATCTATCCGGGCCGCTTCAAGGATGGAACGCCGGAGACATTCCAGCCGATCCGTCTTGCAAAGGGCACCGTCACCGCCATCGTGGGCTTTACGGGAAGCGGTAAGTCACGGCTCCTTGAGGACATCGAGTGGCAGGCGCAGTCGGACACGCCCACAGGGCGGAAGATTCATCTTGCGGGCCCTGAAGGGGCCGACACACCCTCCCGTTCACAGCATCTTGCCGCCATGATCAGCCAGAACATGAATTTTGTCATCGACATGGACGTCTGGAGCTTTCTTTTGCTCCACGCGCAGTGTGAGAACCGGGCAGAGCAGGGAGAGGCGCTTTCCGAGCGCGTGTACCGGCTTGCCCTGCAGCTTTGCGGAGAGCCCTTTGCCCGGGATGCCGGGATCACTTCCCTGAGCGGTGGCCAGTCCAGAGCGCTCATGATCGCGGACTGTGCGGTTCTCTCCCATGCACCGGTGGTTTTGATTGACGAGATCGAGAATGCCGGTATCAGCGCGGGAAAGGCGCTCTCGGTCCTGACGGGCAGCCAGAAGATTGTCCTGATCGCAACCCATGATCCGGAGATCTCCCTGATGTCCAGGCAGCGGCTGGTCATGCGAAATGGCGGCATTGCCGCAGTTCTGGAGCAGACAAACGGGGAACGGGAGCTTTTGGAGGGACTTCGGAAGATCAACGGCAGAATGCAGGTCCTGCGCAGCAGGATCCGGAGCGGCGCGCAGCCTGGGCCCGGGGATCTCGGAGAACTGGCTTTTCTCTGTGACAGGAACGCAGGAAGCGAAGTGTAACGCACAAAAACGCCGTGACAGGGTTTTTCTGCACCAAACGAACTGAAAAAGAGATGACATCCCCCGCAGGGAGCACAGGCAAAACCGCAAAGCTTCCCACCGGGGGATGTTCTGCATATTGTGGAAATGCGCCAGAGAGGGCACAGAAGGGATGATGGGAGGGGCAGCAGGGCATAAAAAAAGGACATCAACCTGATTTGCGATTGATGTCCTCTCACCTGATAAAACGATTGATCTGCCGGATTCTATACGGAATCATCTGTGCATTTCCTTCCTTTCGTTCGTATTCTTCAGCTCCAGGCATTGCTGCTTTGTTGGTATGGTATCGTGCTGCGGATGTTCGGGCGGGGATTCTGATCCGAATCAGTCATGCGGTGTCTGTCCCGCCAGCTGCCCCGAATGCTTCTGATCCCGGTCCGGTATGACAGAGTTGCGTTCTGTCTGTGGCAGATCCATTTCCCGATTGCACACTGCCCGTTGGAGAATTATGGAGCTTTGGTACCCTTACGTCTTTGCCGGAGTGTACCTCTTTCGTATATTTCCGCCATCCCCTTTCTCGTCAGGGACTTTGGAGAGAAGAAACCGGATACTTTTTGTTTCGACGCGTCTTTGTTTTGTATCTCTTGTTTCTGACTTCATCATATCTGCGGGACTGAAAACTGTCAATCTAAATCTGAAATCGTCTGTATAGTCATAATCTTTAATCCAATTCCGACAATAAAGACAGAAATCTATTGAAAAATTCTGATAAACAGAGCCGCGCGCTTCTCCCGATCGTCTGCTATCATGGAGACAGACATGGACTCCGCGAGGATGGCGGAGAGGAAGGAGCACAATGGACTACCTGAAGGAGACCTATCCAAAGCTTGCGGCCACGATCATCCGCAAACTGGAAGCCAGAAACATGGACGGCGTCTACTATGCGAGCGCTGCCGAGGCAAAGGAGGCAATTCTCTCTGAGATGCCGGAGGGGAGCTCCGTCACCTGGGGCGGGAGCGAGACTTGCAAAGACATGGGCCTGTTTGACGCCTGTCTTGCCAGCAGCCATCTGAAAGCCTTAGACCGCACCACCGCCAAAACTCCCGAGGAGAAGCGCGAGCTCTATGCGAAGCAGACGCTCTGTGACTACTTCCTGATGAGCACCAATGCGATTACGATGGACGGCGAGCTGGTCAACATCGACGGGAACGGCAACCGGGTGGCCTGTCTTATCACCGGGCCTTCCCATGTGTTCGTGGTCTGTGGGATGAACAAGGTCGCGCCGGATCTTGAGAGCGCCGTGTTGCGTGCGAGAAACCTTGCTGCCCCGGCCAACTGCCTGCGGGTCGGCAGAACCAAGACGCCCTGCCTTACCACCGGGCGCTGCGCCAACTGCCTGAGTGAGGAGTCCATCTGCAACCAGTTCGTCATCACCCGCCGCAGCGGGGTCAGGGGACGGATCAAGGTCTTCCTCGTCGGGGAGAGCCTGGGATTCTGACAGAAAAGCTATGCAGTAAAGAAAAGAGCAGGGAACCCTGCTCTTTTCCTTTGCCATTGGCTTTGGTTCAGTTCTTTTTGTGATGAAAGAGGGAGAAGAATCCGCCCTTTTTTTCCGGCTCTTCCGGAAGGCCAAGTTTTTGCGCGCAGTACTGCAGAACCTCACGCAGCGACTCTTTGTCGGACTTGCCGCTGACCTGGGATTCATGCTGCATCGCCACCTCGTGCAGGAAGGTCCAGGCTTCCTCCTCCGTAAGGTTGACAAGCACCAGGCAGGAGTCGGACATGTCGATCAGGGTTCCGGTTGAGAGAAGAACCGCCTGATCATTGGCCCCGATGCTGCCCTCGTAGAGGCACTGGTGATAGGCGTTGTACTCGTGAAAGGTGAAAGCGCCGGAGAAAGTCCGAACTTTTTTCTGGGCATCGTACTCCTTTGCCGAGGAGAGATTGAGCACCAGCACATCGGTGGGGCCGGACTCGGCAGGGCTGGGGAAGGAAACTTCTCCGTTCTGCCGCAGAATGATATAGGCGCTTGCGCTTTTCAGCGCGATCTGATTGTTCGCATCATTGAGAAGAAACATCGCTTTTCCCTTTCCGGCAGGCCCCCCGGGACCTGCAACAGTGCCATTATAGCGCAGTGCGGGGAGGTTCGGTCCGTTCATAATCCGTTCATATTTTCGTCCGTTTCCTGCCACATTCCGGGAATATATTTCTTCTTATCAAACGAGAGGAGAATGGACGATGAGAGATGCTGCTGCAAAAAGAGAAATCCGGGTGCTGTATGTGCTCTCCCTGGTGGGAACCCTGGCGGTGCTCGCCGCGGTATTCTATCTGACCGCTCAGAGCGGTACGGATACCCTGAAGACCCAGGCCCTTGCGGAAGAGTACTTTCCCGTCCTGTTCCCCAAGCATGCCCACTGCAGAACCTGGCTTGCCCTGCACCTGAACAGCGCCAGGCGCCTCGCCCACATCTACGAATTTTTTGCCCTGGGCATTGCGGTGACGGTATTGGTCCGGACAAGGCAGAAGCTCTCGGAACGGGACAACCGCCGCTTTGCGCCGGCTGCCGGCTATGCCTTTTCGGCGCTGCTTTGCAGTCTCTGCAGCGTCCTTGATCAGACACACAAGATCTTTGTCCAATACCGGCACTTTGACGTGCTGGATCTTCGGCTCGACGCGATCGGATATCTGACTGCAGTGGGCATGGTGTTTTCCGTCCACCTTCTGACGGTGCTCATCCAACGGGCAAGGTCTCTGGCCCTTCTGCACGCGGTCCTTCTGATCCCGGCAGAGAACGGGTAAGAGGCAGGAGAACAATCCGGATCCCCATGAAAAAACAGCACGGGCGCGCCCGTGCTGTTTCTTTCTGGTCAAATGCCTTTTATCCGTTCTTGCGGATCTTGTTGGTGTCGTCGATCCAGAACCCGGTGACTACGTGGTTGGAGACGTTCACCGTCATGGAGTAGTTGTCTCCGCTGTAGAGCCAGGTGTTGGAGTTGACGAACTCGGTGTTGGATTCGGGCTTTCCCGCGGCGGCGGTCAGGTCGCTGCTGGACATGCCGATGTAGATGCCGTAGGGCCCAAGACTTGCCTGGGACCAGGTGACCGGTGCCGGCTCTGCAATGCCGATGTTCATGACATTGAGATCACCGTAGGTATCCGGCGTCTCATCGAGCCACTTGTTCCAGAGACTGACCGTCACCGGATTGCCGGAGGAGTCCGTTGCAGTGATGTTTAAATTTCCCCGGGTGTAAGCAGTATCGCAGAACGCGTCGTCCACCGGGACGTCCGTATTGGTAGAGCTGTCATGGTAGGTGAAGGATAAACCTGTGGCGACCACGTCGCGCAGGGTTTCATCCAGATAGAGGTCAGTGCCGTCCAGGGAGAAATAGATGGTCTTGTTGCGCTCGTCGATGGCTTCCTGGGTGTTCGCGGCGGCCTCCTCGGCGTCCTGTGTGGAGAGCTGGGTGGAGAGTTCTACGGCGAGCTCCTCTTCTGTGTCAGAAGCCTCTGTCTCCGCGGTGGTAGCGGCAGTTTCCGCTACGGCACTGGCGGTCTGTTCGGAGCTTGCGGCAGTGGATGAATCCGCGGAGGATGCCGTGCTCCCGCAGCCTGCAAATGCCGGTATGACAAGCAGTACACCCAACAGGGTGATCAGTGATTTCTTCATAAAATTTCTTACCTCAAGGTACCTGGCAAAGCCAGACAAAAGTTCCCGCCCCTACGGGGTCCGAAATTGCATTATCGCATGATCCGGCAGACCGGTCAACAAATACCCCTCTGTGTGTCAGGCATGCGGGATTTTTCATTGACCCCTTTTTGCGGGGCGCCTAAGATAAGCAGGCATACAGGCCAAAAATGGGAGGACATATGAGAGAGCTTTACTTTGCCCGGCACGGGCAGACCATCTGGAACGTGGCCAATAAAATCTGCGGCGCGACAGACATCGCGCTGACGGAGCTTGGCTATCAGCAGGCAAGAGACCTTGGGGAGAAGATCCGAAAAGAGAACCTCCCCATCGACGAGATCCTGTATTCGCCCCTGATCCGGGCAAGTGAGACGGCCCGGATCGTCTCGGAAGTGACAGGACTTCCGCGGCGGGAGGAGATGCGCCTTAAAGAGCAGAACTTTGGCCGCTTTGAGGGAACACCCCGGGACGGGGCGGAGTTTGCCATTGCCAAGACACACTTCGCAGATCACTACGACGGCGGGGAGTCCATGCTGCAGATGGCGCAGCGCATCTACGGCCTGGTCGACGATCTGAAAAAGGAGGACAAGACTTATCTCCTGGTCGCCCACAACGGAATTGCCCGGGTGCTGAAGTCCTATTTCGACGACATGACCAATGAGGAGTATGCGGCTTTCGGCATACGCAACTGCGAGATCCTGCGGTTTTCCCTGGACTAGCCCCGTGCTATACTTGGTATCACACAGATTGAAAAAAGGAGAGTGATATTATGCCCTGTACCACCATACTGGTAGGCAGAAATGCTACCTGTGACGGTTCTACCATGATTGCAAGAAACGATGATTCCGGCTCCGGGAGCTTCACCGAGAAGAAGTTCGTGGTTGTGGAGCCGAAGGACCAGCCCAGACACTATGTCTCGGTTCTCTCCCATGTGGAGGTCGATCTGCCGGACAACCCGCTGCGCTACACCGCGGTGCCGAATGCCGTGAAAGGTGAGGGCATCTGGGCAGCCTGCGGCGTCAACAGCGAGAACGTCGCCATGAGCGCTACGGAGACCATTACCTCCAATGTCCGGGTCCAGGGGGCAGATCCCCTCGTGACCTATCAGCCCGCAAAGGACGGCGCCCCGGAGAAGAAGGGCGGCATCGGCGAGGAGGACCTGGTGGTTCTGGTGCTCCCCTACATTCACTCCGCGCGGGAGGGCGTGCTGCGGCTGGGCGCACTGACCGAGCAGTACGGCACCTATGAGATGAACGGCATTGCCTTCCAGGATGTCAACGAGATCTGGTGGTTTGAGTCCATCGGCGGCCACCACTGGATCGCAAGAAGAGTTCCCGATGATGTCTACGTGGTCATGCCCAACCAGCTTGGCATTGACCACTTTGACCTGAAGGATGCCATGGGCGAGGGAAAGGAGTACCTCTGCTCCAAAGATCTCCCGGCATTTATGGAGAAGTATCATCTGAACCTCTCCTTTGACGGGAGCCTGAATCCCCGGGATGCCTTCGGAAGCCATGATGACTCCGATCACATCTACAACACCCCCAGGGCCTGGTTCATGCTGCGGTATCTCAATCCCCATGCAAAGAAGTGGGACGGACCGGATGCCGAGGCAAAGCCCACGGATGACGATCTGCCCTGGTGCATGGTGCCGGAGAAGAAGATCACCCCGGAGGACGTGAAGTATGTCCTCTCCTCCCATTATCAGGGAACTCCCTTTGATCCCTACACGGAGAAGGGAGATCTGTCGAGACGGAATCAGTACCGCACTATCGGCATCAACCGCAACAGCTTCATGGGCTTCATTCAGCTCAGAGGATATCTGCCGAAGGCATATCAGGCAGTGGAGTACCTGGCCTTTGGTTCCAATGCCTTTAACGCGATGATCCCGTTCTATGCTGACGTGGACACGACGCCTGATTATCTTGCCAACACCACAGGAGACTGCTCCACCGACAATTTCTACTGGACAAGCCGCCTGATCGGCGCGCTGGCGGATGGCTCCTACAAGGCCTGCGCCTCCCACATTGAGCGCTATCAGAATGCGCTTCACGCAAAGGGATACGAGATCCTCAACACCTATGATGCTCTGCTGGCAAAGGAGCAGGATCCCGCAAAGCAGAAAGCACTCAAAGAGGAGGCCAACGAAAAGGTGGCGGAGGCGGCAAAAGCCCTCTCCCAGGATACCCTGAACAAGGTGCTCTATGAGCGCAGCATGCAGATGAAAAACGCGTTCTCCCGCTCAGACGCCTGAGAATCGGATCCGGCAGGGACGGAGCTTTCCAGCGGGAAGGTTCCGTCCCTTTTTGGTACAATGGGGAAACAGGGAAGAAGGCAAGCCATATGGAAAGAACACGGGACATTCGGATACTGGTCACCTGTTTTGGGCCGCTTCGGGGAAAGCCAGAGAGCGCCTCGAAAGAGGCGCTCTCCTGCCTTCGCCGGAAGGAGCGCGGCGTGGAACTCTACCGGGCGGAGCTCCCCCATGCGCATGGGAGCGCTCTTGCCAGAGCCTGGGAGGAAGCGGAGGGAATCCGCCCCGATGGGGTGCTGATCCTTGCCGCGGCACCTGGGCGCGCCGGGGTCTCGGTGGAGCGCGTTGCTGTCAACCTGGTCCGGGGAAGCCGGCCGGACTGCCGGGAGAAGCGGATCCGCCGGGATGCTCCGGACGCCTACTTTGCCACCATACCGGTACAGCAGGTGCGCACGGAGATCGTCGAGGCGGGCATTCCCGCGGAGGTATCCCTCAGCGCCGGGACCGGTGTGGAGAATGAGCTGATGTTTGGCATGCTGGATCGGGCAAAACGCGCCGGAACGGGCATGCGGGTGGGGATGCTGCAGTTCCCCTGCCTCCCGGAGGAGGCGGTGACGGAATGCGGAACCATCCCCTCCATGGGAAAGACCGTGTCCGGCGCTGCAGCAGAGCGCGCCATCCGGGTGATGGCGCGGGCCATCCGAAAGGGGAATACCGATGATTGATGTGGAAGATCTGACCCTCTCCCCGGAAGAGAAGAGCGGAATCGACAAAAACCGGGAGCTCTATGTGAACTACCTGCGCCGTACCGAACGGGATGGAATGGAGGAGCTCATCGCCTACCTTACGGACAAGACAGACTTTTTTGTCTGCCCTGCCTCCACCCGGTTTCATGGCAACTACGCCGGGGGGCTCTGTGAGCACAGCCTGCATGTCCTGGAGCGGCTCACCAAACACATGGGGGATCAGCTGTTTCGGGAGCGGATTACAAACGTGTCCATGAAAACCGCAATCATCACAGCGCTTCTGCACGATGTGTGCAAGGCCAACTACTATACCGTGGAGCTTCGCAATCGCAAGATCAACGGCGTCTGGCAGCAGGTGCCCTTCTTTGCGGTGGCGGACGACTACCCCTACGGTCATGGGGAGAAGTCGGTGGACATCATCCGGAATTTCATCGAGCTCACAGAGGAGGAGAAGTTCGCGATCCGCTGGCATATGGGATACACGGAGCCGAAGGAAGTCTGGGGAAGCCTGGATGCGGCCATCGAAAAATACCCCCTGGTCCTTGCCCTGCATGAGGCGGATCTGGAGGCATCGAAGTTTTTGGACCGCACGGTCAGCTCCTGATCAGAGAAAAGAAAAAGCCGGGAGCGCCTGCGAAAGCGCAGGGAAGAAAGCAAGCAGAATCAGATACAGAAGTACGAGGAGCGCCAAAAAACCTGGCGCTCCTTTTGCTGCTGCCCGAAAATCCGCACCGGAGAGATCCATGTGCAGCAGGATGGAGAAGGCAAGATACCAGACCAGAACTTTTGCCGCGGTGGTGGAAGCCCTTGGCAGGGCAGCGCGAATGAGGCCAAACAGGGAAAGACATCCCAAAAACACCGGTGCAAAGGCGGTGAGGGTGCGGGAGAGGCTCCCCGCAAAAAAGCCCCTTGGCGGGATGATCGTGACGCTTCCAAGTTCCTGCCCGGCGGGAAGAAGCCGGATGGATGTCACCCGGGAGCCGGAGAGGACGGCGGCCAGCGCGTGGGAGAGCTCGTGGTGGATCGTTCCGGGAAAGGTCAGGACGGTCAGTACAAAGGCGGCAGCTCCGGAGCCAAGAAAGAGGGAGAGGAGCGAGAGCAAAAGCCTTTGCAGAAGCCGGAAGGCAAGGCCTGCGGCGGCAAGAACAAGGACCGTGATGACCGCCAAAAGGACGGCTCTGGAAACGAGTGCCATCTGCTACTTCTCCTCTCCGGAGAGAGCGCGCTGCGCAAGGCGGGAGAGAGCCTTGCGCTGGGCACGGTCGGTCTTCTGAAAAAGGGATGAGATCAGAGAGGCCGGGCAGTCACAGGTCTTTCGCAGGGTATCCTGCGGGTTATCGGTGGCAAGGGCCTGCAGCAGCGCGTCTGCGGGAATCTGCGTGATGCCCGCGTCGGACAGGAGCGCCTGCGCTGCCTGCAGCAGTTCCTCTGGCGAAGGACGGCAGGAGGCATCCAGGAGCGATACCTGCCTCGCACCCCGCGGAAGTAAGGGAGCTGTTCCATCAAGAACCAGGGGAGAGGCAGATGCGGTGCGATCCGGGAGGGCAGGAACCTGCGGCGCAGGGTCCGGCAGATCCAGTGCACAGTTCTCCTCCAGGGCAAGATCTCCCGGCGCAGCGGTCTCTCCTGTGGGAAGCGCTTCCAGAAGGAACGCAGGTTTTTCCGAAGGTCCGGATTTTTTGGAGGTGTTCGCAGCTTTCTTAGGCGCAGCGGCTGTCTTTTGGGGCGTCTCCGGTTTCTTTGCCGGGGACTTCTGGGGCGAACCGGACCGGATCATCCGGATCCCCGAATCCTGCCACATCCTAATGGCATTGTCATAGCCGTGGTCATCCGAGAGGATCACAAAGGTGGCCTTGGGGTGTTTGGCGCACAGGTAGCCGGCCATGGAAATCAGGCAGAAATCCAGGGAGTTCCTGCCGGTTCCCACCCGAATGAGACGCACGCAGTCGGCTTCGAGCATCCGTTCCACCATCGAGGGCGCCAGCTTGGAGGTGTTGTCGGAATAAAAGAGAATGATCCGGCATTTCTCCTCGGCGGTCTTTTTGAGGAGATCTTCCACGGTATTGAAGCCTCCCGGGTTTTCGGTATCAACCAGATAGTAGACGGTGTGCGGTTTGCTCATAGCGGTACCCTCCTGTGGTTACTCCGATTATCATACGGCACCCGGCAGGGCGGGGGCAAGCTCACGGAAATTTTACTTTGACTAACACAAACGTAACCTGACACGGAGAGGTATTTAACAGTGGCCATATAGGATGGAGAGGCTCGAGAGGAGCATTTACCCTAAGGAGGAAGTGTCATGAAGAAAAGAGTCATTACCGCGATCACCCTTGCTGCCGCGCTCTCTTCCATGTTTGGAGGAACCGCCTTCGCAGCCACCTCGCATTACAACGATGCGACCCAGGCAGCCTTTGCCACCAGCTATGACGAGTGGAAGGCAAACTGGGCAGAGACCGCTGCAGATTACACCAAGGTTTCCATTGAGCCCGGCGCAGATGAGACCAAGCTCAACTTCTGCTGGATGACCAAGAAGGACAGCGACAATGAGGCTGTGGTGCTCTTCGGAAGAAGCAAGAACAACCTGATCCGGTACAAGGGCAAGGTCGAGGCAACTGACAGCTCCCTGACCGGCGGCACCGAGTACGTCTCCAACAAGGTCACGGTTACCGGACTCAAGCCCAACACCACCTACTACTACAGCGTGGTCAAGAACGGCGTGGAGTCTGAGGTCCGCAAGTACACCACCGGCTCCTTCACCGATGTGAAGATGCTCTTCGTCGGTGATCCCCAGATCGGCGCTTCCAAAGGCCAGACCCAGGGCTCTGAGACGCTGACCAACACTGACGGTGCTTCCAATACCGCAGCATGTAATGACTCCTATGGCTGGAACCGCACCCTTTCCATCGCCAAGGCCCTGAATCCGACAATTAACTACATCATCTCCGCAGGCGACCAGGTCAACAAGACCGGCAAGGCAAAGGAGGAGGAGTTCGCAGGATATCTGTCCGCTGATGTCCTCTCCGGAACCGCTGTTGCCACCACGATCGGAAACCATGATTCCCTGACTTCTGATTACAGCGCACACTTCAACGTCCCCAATGCGACCGACAACGGTGAGACCAAGGCGGGCGGTGACTACTATTACAGCTATGGCGATGGCCTGTTCATCGTCCTGAACACCAACAACTACAACGCCGCAGAGCATGAGGATACCATCAAGGAGGCCATTGCCTCGGATCCCACTGCCACCTGGAGAGTGGTCTGCATCCACCAGGATATCTACGGTGCCGGCCTCGATCACTCCGAGACCGACGGCATGATCCTGCGCACGCAGCTGACTCCGATCTTCGACAAGTATGACGTGGATGTGGTTCTGCAGGGCCATGATCACAGCTACTGCCGTTCCAAGCTGCTCTATGGCGATGGCAAGACGCATGATTCCTATCAGTTCAACCTGGATGCAACCGGAGATGACTACGACTGGGATCACGCATATGACACCACCACTGGCGAGAACATCAGCCTGTATCCCGAGGACGGCGATACCACCGGAAGCGACAGACTTCAGCAGTTCCGCGATGACAACAGCTGCTACACGATTGAGGACGCTGCCTCCAACAACGTGATTGATCCCAAGGGCATCCTGTACATCACCTCCAACTCGGCTTCCGGATCCAAGTACTATGAGCTGAACACCACCCAGCAGGACTACATCGCAAAGCGGTCCCAGAACTGGCTTCCTTCCTACTCGGTCATCGAGATGACGTCCAGCACCTTCAAGATTGAGACCTACGAGATCGATGACGGCGGTACCGTCAGCGAGATCGATGATCCCTTCACCATCACGAAGACTGTTGCAAGATAACAATTTCTCAGCAAAGGAGCAAATGCCTTGAAATCCAAGCGATTCATGGCAGGGAAATGGCGCAGGGGAATCGTCCCTGCGCTGTTTCTTGTCATTCTGATTCTGTTTACCGTAAAACTCAACCAAACCGAGAAGATCCCCCTCGTGGAGACCGCCGGGTACACCTTTGAAAAGGGTGTGGTCACCCAGATCCTCGAGGACAACGTCGATGAGAACGGCACCCGTGTCGGAGAGCAGAAGATTATGGTCCGCATGACCACCGGCGAGAAGAAGGGCCAGGAGCTGGAGACGACAAGCTCCGCCGGATACCTCTTTGGCGCGGCCTGCACCGTTGGCATGCACGTCGTGGTCATGCAGTCCGTATCCGGGGATACGGTGATCACCACCGTCTACGCCCAGGACAGGGAGATGGCGGTCTACATCTTTGCCGCTTTGTATCTTCTTGCGCTTGTCGTGATCGGCGGAAAGAAGGGACTTCGCGGCGCCCTGGGGCTGGTGTTCACCTTCGTGTGCGTGATCCTGATTGAGATCCCGCTTCTCTACCGCGGCTATTCGCCGTATCTCGTCACGATCGTCATCTGCGTTGTGACGACGCTGGTGACCATGTACTTCATCGGCGGCGCAACGAGAAAGACCGTCTGTGCCACCCTGGGTACCACGGCGGGCGTGGTCATTGCCAGCATCGCGGCAAAGCTCTTTGGCATGGCGACCGGGCTCTCTGGCTGGAACGTCTCCACGATTGAGAGCCTTCTGGACCTTTGGTACACCGGAGGCATCCAGGTGGGAGAGCTGTTGTTCTCCGGGCTTTTGATCTCTGCCCTGGGCGCGGTCATGGACGTTGCGATGAGTGTCACCTCCTCGATGCAGGAGGTACTGGTGCAGAATCCGAAGCTCTCGCGCAAGGAGCTGTTTCGCTCCGGCATGCGGGTCGGCCGGGATATGATGGGCACGGACTCCAACACACTGATTCTGGCCTTTGCCGGCACGAGTATCTCCACGCTCCTTCTCGACTACGCTTACGACCTGCCCTACCGGCAGATCATCAACTCCAACATCATCGGCCTGGACATCATGCAGGGACTCTCCGGAAGCTTCGGTGTGGTCCTGGCAGTCCCGGTGACGGTGCTGGTGGGAAGTCTTCTGCTGCGGGCGCCGCAGGAGGCAAAAGCGGAGGATGCGGAGAGCAAAGAGACCAAGACGGGACTGATCGAACAGGCGCAGGCACCCGTCCTGGAACAGAAGACAGTCTGACCAAAATCCTATGGAATTCGGCATACGAAAAACAGCAGGCACGATGCCTGCTGTTTTTGCGTGGAATCCAGGAAAAGGGAGAGGGGAAGCTTACCGGTCCATCTCGGACTGTCTTCCGGTTGCGTGGTGGGCTGCGATGATCCGGTCAATCTCCTCCTTCCCGCAGGAGGGAAGATCCCCGGGAATCGTGTTCTTGACCGCGCTGCAGGCGTTGCCGTAGGAGACTGCCCGGGAGAGGTTTTCCGGGTCGGAGAGAAGACCATAGAGGACACCGGCCACGTATGCATCGCCGGAACCAATCCGGTCAATGACGTCGATGTGCTCATAGGGGGCCTCCCGGAAGTATTGGTTCGTCCTGGCGTCGTAGATGACCGAGGTGAAGTCGTGGATCTTCGGGCTGTGGACGGTGCGCTGGGTGGAGGCAACGATCCGGATGGGATAGCGGCGGGTGAATTCCCGCATGATCTCCTCCGCGCTTCCCTCCATGCCGAAGGTCAGGCGGGCGGTCTCCTCGGAGCAGAAGAAGATGTCCACCATCGGGAGAATCCCCTCGATGCATGCCCGTGCCTCGGGACCGGTCCAGAGGTTGCCGCGGAAGTTGACGTCAAAGGAGATCAGGGCGCCCTGTTCCTTGAAGGAGCGGATCATGGCGATGGCCGTCTCACGGGTCTTTTCACACAGGGCAAGGGTGATGCCGCTGGTGTGGAAACACCGGGTGCTCTCATACACCGACGGGGAGAACTGGTCGGTCGCGATGCCGGTAAAACTCGAGTGGCGCCGGTCATAGACAACACCCGGCTTTCTCGGATAGGCACCGGACTCATAGTAGTAGATGCCAAGCCGCGCGTCTTTGCTGTCATCGTAGACCAGCCAGTCGTCGGAGACACCGAGAAACCGAACCTGGTTCTTGGCATAGGTGCCCAGGGCGTTGGCGGGAAGGCGGGAGAGAATGCCGGTGCGAAGGCCCAGAAGCGAGACGCCGGAGGCGACATTGAGCTCGGCGCCGCCGATCGTCTTCTCAAACAGACTCCCGCGGGCGATGCGCTCGTTCCCGACGGGGGAGAGGCGCAGCAGGATCTCTCCGAGAGAGAGAAGGTCAAAAGTGGGGGACATGGGAACTCCTTTCTGCGTATTGTAAGCGCTTACACCAAGTATACCACAGGAGTTCCGGACGGGACAGGTGCAAAAAAACACCTCCCGGACGAACCGGGAGGTGCCAGATCTTATTGCAGTTTTGGAGATTATTCTGCCTTGGTGGAATCCAGGTGCAGCAGGTGCTCTGCGGAGACCAACCGGACGCAGACCGTGAAGAGCTTGGCAGCGGTCTTTAAGTCATCCAGCGGCGGATAGGTGGGCGCAATGCGGATGTTGGAATCCTGCGGATCGTTGTGATAGGGCCAGGTTGCGCCGGCACCGGTCAGGGTGACGCCGGCCTTCTTTGCCTTGTCGACGATCTCCTTCGCACAGCCCGGAAGGGCGTCGAAGCTGATGAAATAGCCGCCGTTGGGCTTGGTCCAGGTGCCGATCCCAAGGCCGCCGAGTTCTGTATCAAAGATCTCCTCCACGCACTCGAACTTCGGGCGGATGATGTCTGCCTGCTTTCTCATGTGGGCCTTGATACCGTCCAGGTTCTTGAAGTAGCGCACATGGCGCAGCTGGTTGACCTTGTCGTGGCCGATGGTCTGGTGCTTGAGCTGCTCCTTGATGTCCTTTAAGTTGTTTGCCGAAGTTGCCAGGGCCGCAATGCCGCTGCCCGGGAAAGTGATCTTCGAAGTGGACGCAAACTTGTACACCATGTCAGGATTGCCGGCCCTCTGGCACTCTCCGAGGATCTCGATCAGCTGATCCTGGTGGTCGTCATACAGGTGATGGACACCGTAAGCGTTATCCCAGAAGATTCGGAAGTCCTTGGCTGCGGGCTTGAGCCGTGCAAAGCGGCGGACGGTCTCATCGCTGTAGGAATAGCCCTGGGGGTTGGAGTACTTGGGAACGCACCAGATACCCTTGATGGACTCATCCTCAGAGACGAGCTTTTCCACCATGTCCATGTCGGGGCCGGTGGGGTGCATCGGCACCGGGATCATCTTGATGCCGAAGTACTCGGTGATGCCGAAGTGGCGGTCATATCCCGGAACAGGGCAGAGCCACTTGACCTCGGGAAGCTTGCACCAGGGCGTGCTGCCCATGACGCCATGACTCCACGCGCGGGCGACCGTGTCGTACATAACATTCAGGGAGGAGTTGCCGTAGACGATGATATTCTCTGGATCGTTCTCCATCATAGCGCCCATCAGGACCTTGCACTCCCAGATGCCATCGAGCACGCCGTAGTTGCGGCAGTCGGTACCATCCTCACAGCACAGGTCAGAGGAGGAATTCAGGATGTCCATCATGCCCATGGACAGGTCCAGCTGTTCCTTGCAGGGCTTGCCGCGAGCCATATTCAGAGCAAGCTGCATCGCCTGAAACTTGCGGTACTCGGCCTGGAGCTGCTCATATTCCGTCTGCAGCTCCGTCTTTGTCATCTCCGTATACGCTTTCATCTTTCTCTCCTTTTCCATGCGGCTGCGCCGGCATAACTGCATTCATGTATACAATCGGCACACGCCTCTGATTATACACAACTTTGCAGAGGGAGAAAGCGGAAAAATTGCCGAAATCTGTGCGGCTTTGGGGTCTGCAGCCTGTCAGGATGCCATTCCCGGCAAAGCGTGTTAGAATGTCACTGCGCATTCTGTGCGCGAAATTTGTTTCAGAAAGGAAATCAGTTCAATGAACGGAATCACCGACGAGATGCTTGCATCCTGGGAACAGAATACAAAGGGCTGCAGAGAGGATAAAGTCCTCTCCGCAGCGCTTGCCAAGACTGACATGGGGGAGCTGGCCTATGTGCCGGAGAGCGCGGCGCCCCTTCGCGGAGCTTTTGAGGTTGAGGTGAAGACGCGGGGAATTACCGCCCAGAAGAAATCCGGCCGCTGCTGGATGTTTGCCGTCTGCAACATCTGCCGTGAGCTGGTCGCCGAGAAGCTGAACCTGGAGTCCTTTGAGCTCTCTCAGAACTACCTGACCTTCTATGACAAGCTGGAGAAGGCAAACAATCTCCTTGACATGGCCATCACCTACGCCAAAGAGCCCCTGCACGGACAGCGCTGGATGCAGATCCTCAAGGGGGTCGACGACGGCGGATTCTGGAGCCAGGCGGTGGACCTGGTCAAAAAATACGGCATGATGCCGAAAAATGCCTTCCCCGAGACTTACCAGTCCGAGCACACAGAGCTGTTTCTGCGGGAGATCAACCGTCTTTTGGCAAAGGATGAGCAGATCCTGCGTGACCTCGTTCTGGAAGGAAAGTGGGAGGAAGCCAACGCGAGAAAGAATGAGATGGTCGGAGAGATCTACCGCGCCGAGTGCATTGCCTTCGGCGTCCCGCCCAAGACCTTTTCCTTCACCTGGCGCGACAAGGACGGAAACTACGGCGAGGAGCGGGATCTGACACCAAAGTCCTTCTATGAGAAGTACATCGGCCTGGATCTGGACGCCTATGTCCCGATCCTGCAGGAGCCGAACAAAGCCCTGCACACACCGATCGTCTGGCACGGCATGGAAAACATGGTGGGCCGTGACATGTTTGCCTTAAACCTCCCGCAGGAGGAGATGGAGGATCTGTGCGTGAAGCAGCTCCGGGCTGGACAGGCGATCTGGTTTGCCTGCGATTCCCGCGCCTTTGAGGACCGCAAGGCCGGCGTCTGGGATCCGGACAGCGTGGACTATCCGGGACTTCTGGGCGGCTTTGACTACACGATGACCAAGGCAGGACGCCTGGATTACCGCCAGAGCCTGGCAGTGCACGCGATGATCCTGGTGGGCGTTGCCTTTGACAAAAATGGCAGACCTGCCCGCTGGAAGATCGAGAACAGCTGGGGCGAGGAGGCCGGCGATAAGGGATACTTCGTCTGCTCGGAGAAGTACTTCCAGGAGTACGTCTATGAGGCGGTTATCCGCAGGGAGTACCTGACGAAAGAGCAGCAGGAAGACCTTGATAAGAAGCCGATCCGCATCGAGAGCTGGGAGGAAGAGTAAGAAGGGAGAATACCATGCTGACCAAGTCATTTGAGCCGTTTCCGGAGAAGATTTGGCTTTCAAGCCCCACCATGCACGGGGAGGAGCTGGAGTTCATCGAAGAGGCCTTCCGCACCAACTGGGTCTCCACGGTGGGCGCCAACATCGATGCGGTGGAAGAGGCAGTGGCGGACTACTGCGGTGTGAAATATGCCGTGGCGCTCTCCGCGGGTACGGCTTCCCTTCACCTTGCCACCCGTCTTGCGGGAGAGGCACTCTACGGATCTCCGAAAGCCGGGGAGGGTGCCCTGCAGGGGCACAAAGTGTTCTGCACCGACATGACTTTTGACGCGACGATCAATCCTGTCGCCTATGAGAACGGCGAGGCGGTCTTTGTCGACACCGAGTACGACACCTGGAATATGGACCCCGCGGCGCTGGAGCAGGCCTTTGCACTCTACCCGGATGTGCGGCTTCTGATCATCGCCCATCTCTACGGCACGCCCGGAAAGATCGATGAGATCCGGAGGATCTGCAGGGCACACAACTGCCTGATTGTAGAGGATGCTGCCGAGTCCCTGGGGGCTACCTACAAAGGACAGCAGACGGGGTGCTTTGGCGATTATAACTGCCTCTCCTTCAACGGCAATAAGATCATCACCGGTTCCTGCGGCGGCATGTTCCTGACGGACTCGAAGGAGGACGCGGACAAGGTCCGCAAGTGGTCCACCCAGTCCCGGGAGGCGGCACCCTGGTACCAGCACGAGGAGATCGGTTACAACTACCGGATGAGCAACATCATCGCTGGCGTGATCCGGGGTCAGCTCCCCCATCTAGAGGAACATATCGCGCAAAAGCGCGCCATCTACGAGCGATACAAAAAGGGATTTGCCGGTCTTCCGGTACAGATGAATCCCTATGATGCAAAGGATTCTGAGCCCAACTTCTGGCTCTCCTGTATGATTCTGGATGAGGAGGCTATGTGCCGCCAGGTGCGGGGGGAGACCGATGTGCTGTTTGCTCCAGAGCATGGAAAGAGCTGCCCCACGGAGATCTTGAACGCCATCGCCGCGATCCGCGCGGAAGGACGTCCCATCTGGAAGCCCATGCATCTGCAGCCGATCTACCGGATGAATGCCTTCGTGACGAGGGAGGGAAACGGACGGGCAAAGACCAACGCCTACATCGCAGGCGGACTTCTCGGACGTGACGGCCGGCCTCTGGATGTGGGAGCTGACATCTTCCGCAGAGGACTGTGCCTGCCTTCGGACAATAAGATGACCCCTGCTCAGCAGGACCGCATCATCGAGGTGATCCGCGCCTGCTTCGAATAAGCCCAAATCCATATGTCTGGAAAAGGAAATCCCATTGCGGGATTTCTTTTTTTTTCGTCCGGACAAATTTCAAGGAAAGTTAATAAATGACCACTGGTCAAGAATGGCCGGAGCGGCTATGATGGAGTCAGAATTCAGGAAAGGAAGGAAAGGACGATGGAGGAAAATTTTGATCCCTGCCGCAGGGCCGTGTGGCTTGTCATTCTCTGCATCCTCTCCGGCGCGGCGGGACTTTGGTACAGCATCCGGGTGGGCCGGGCGATGGAGCTTGTTTTGAAAATCCCCTGCACGCCGTTTCTTGCGGGATGCATTCTGTTTCTTCTTTTGGTGCAGCTTGTCTCGGACAACACAAAGCGGGAGACGTTTTCTGGCCTGTACCGGGTGCTGGTGTGGCTCTCGGGGCTTGCGGTGGCGATTCTTGTCTATGGCGGGATGACCATGATCCTTTTGGACGCGGCCTTTTTCCTGATCCGGCATTTGACTGTTTTTCGCCCTTCCTATGCGGCAGCTGCCGGGATCTCCCTGATTGTGGGAGTTTTTTTCACCCTCTTTGGGGTGATTCGGGCAAAACAGATCACCACCACCCGCTACGCGCTCACGACGAAAAAGCCCTGCGGAAGGTGCCGGGTGGTGCAGCTCTCTGATCTGCATCTGGGAGCCGTTGTCGGCACCGGGCAGGTGGAGCGGATCGTGCGCGCAGTCAATGCCTGCGAACCGGATCTTGTGGTGATCACCGGAGATCTGTTCAATCACGGGAGAGTGGGGGAGTGCAAAGACCCAGAGAAGGCGGCCAAGCTTTTGTCCGGAATCCGGTCAACCTGGGGCGTCTACGCTGTGACTGGAAACCACGATCCGATGGTGGGGGAGAAGAATTTTTCGGCATTTCTGGAAAGAAGCGGCATCCGTCTTCTGCACAACACCTGCGTTTCGGCGGGCCCGTTCTTTCTCTGCGGCCGGGTCGGAAACCGTCTGCGCGGCAGAACGCCCCTCGACTCGTTCTTTGACCGGGAGGGTTCCCCTGGCTCTTACAGCATCATCCTGGACCATTACCCGGACGGAAGTGGGGAAGCATCGGAAGTATCTGCTGACCTCTTCCTTGCCGGGCACACCCACAAAGGACAGTACTTTCCCTGCGGTCTTCTGATCCGGGGCACCTACCGGGGCGGCATGCTCTACGGCCACTCGAAAAAGGGCGGCACCGACTGCATCGTCTCTTCCGGCGCCGGCTATTTCCAGATTCCGATCCGGGTCGGCACCCGGTCTGAAGTCGTCTGCATTGACCTTGCGGGATCGCCGCGAAGTTAACTGGAAAACTGACACATTCCCTGACCGAACGGGTCAGAATGCTTTGCCCCGTCTGATGCGCTTTGCGTGTCAGACGGGCTTTTTGACTGTCCGGGAGGGGGTATGACAAATCTGGAACGAGTTCTGGCATTTGAGGGTAGGATTTTCCCGGCTCCCATGGCATGACAAATCTGGAACGAGTTGTGGCAATCAGGGGGACTGGTTGACCGGCACGAAGGTATGACAGATCTGGAACGAGTTGTGGCAATCGGTCGGACGAAAACCGTGGCCATCCCAAAAAATCAGAGATTTTTGCCATACTTTTTGCAGATCGGACAGGAACTGCAGAAAAGATGGTGGATTTGTGTGAAATCCCGCGCGTGAAGGGAGACACTGTCTTGGGTAAGATGGTACCATGAAATCACTGGGCGGTGCCGGGCACGGGGAACCGCTTCCGGCTTGTTGCAAAGAGAGAAGGAGAGGGATCATGAGAAAGAGGCTTGCAGGATGGATCGGGGGATTTGCTGCGCTGGCAGCGGTCCTTGCCGCCTGCGGGAGCGGCGAAAAGACGGCTGCAGGGGAGAGGAGCGATCCGGAATTCCTCACGGCAGACGTCTTTGACGCCCAGGCAAACTACCAGGGCCTGCAGTCCGGCTGGTATGCAGACGTCGTGCGGGATCGCTTCAATATGGAGCTCAACCTGATTTCCCCGAACGTTTCGGGCGGCGGGGATACGCTCTACCAGACAAGGTCCGCCAACGGAAACCTGGGAGATCTGATCCTGATTCGGGCGGACCGGAACTATCTCTCCGACATGGTCCGGGCGGGCCTTGTCCTGGACCTGACACCGTACCTTTCCGGCGAGGAGAACCTGACCCGGTACCGGAGCGCCATCGAGAGCTGTTCCGAACTTGCCGGGCAGGAGGGACTCTGGGCAGTGCCCAGCGAGATCTCCCTCCTTCCCGCGGATGAGCCCTCGGAGTCCCAGGAGCCCACCAACGGGGCGGATCTTCGGTTTGACCTCTACGAGGAGATCGGCGCGCCGAAGATTGCCACCCTGGAGGATCTTCTCCCGGTGCTCGAGAAGATGCAGAAGGCGGCAGGAACCAGCGATTCCGGGGAGAAGGTCTATGCCATTTCCCTGTTCCGGGACTGGGATGACACCATCATGCAGAACGCCGGCGCCTTTGCTGCTCTCTACGGCTATGATCCCCAGGGCTTTGCGATGCTGAACGTGGAGACCGGGGAGAAGCAGAGCGTTCTGGACTCCGACGGCATCTACTACCGGGTCCTGCACTTTTTGTATGAGGCCAACCAGGAGGGACTGGTGGATCCAGACTCTGCCTCTCAGGGCTATGATGCCCTGGCGGCCAAGGTTCGGGACGGGGCGGTCCTCTATGCACTCTGGCCCTGGCTGGGAACCGGCCAGTACAACAGCGCGGAGCACATGCAGGCAGGCAAGGGCTTTGCGGTGATCGGCATTGATGACGCAAAGTATCTTTGCTGGGGGAGCTTTCCGGAGGGCAAGAACAGCTTTGCCATCATGGTGGGGAGCAAAGCGCAGGATCCCCAGCGCATGGTGGACTTTGTGGACTGGCTCTACTCGGAGGAAGGGGTTGCCATGATGAGCTCTGACACCGGCGGCACCTGCGGGCCGGAGGGGCTGACCTGGGAGAAGAAGGATGGGGAGCCGGTCCTCACGGACCTGGGAAAGCAGGTCTTTGTGGATCACAACACTGATGTTCAGGTCCCCGAGTCCTTTGGCGGCGGCACATGGAGCGAAGGCGTGTGCACCCTCAACTACAGGCCCCTGGGAAACCGGGACACCATGTCAGACGGGACGCCCTACAGCTTCCTTTTGTGGAAGGACTACCAGGAGAAGGCCAAAACCCCGTTCTCTGAGCGCTGGGAGGCCTGGAGCGGTGCATCGACCGCCCTGGAGTACATCGAGAAGAACGACATGGTGGCTGTACTTCCGGGGACAGCCTGGGCCACGCCGGAGGACGACAGTAAGATCTACGCGATCCGGGACCAGTGCACGCAGCTGATTCTGGACTATTCCTGGCGGATGGTCTTTGCCAAAAACGGAATCACCTTCAACAGCCTCTGGCGGGAACTGCAGGACGCCTGCGGGAGCCTGGGCTACGATCAGGTGCTGCAGAAGGACTTTGCAGACTGTGACGCGCGGACCGCACTGTATGAAAAAGCGCGCGGCGGCGCGGACGGAACGTAAACAAGCGAACGGGGGGAGAGCGGATGGAACAGGAGAACACACAGAAGGCACCGCACCGGGGGGCCATTCACATCCAGAAGAAGATCCGGCGGGTTTTTCTGCTTGCCCTGCTCCTTCCAATGCTGGTGCTGGCGGGGCTGCTTGTCTGGGTCGAGGACGCCCAGTCTGTGCAGCGTTATCAGAACCTGGTGACCGCTGAGAATACAAGAGTCCGCTCCCAGCTCTACAGCGTGACGACAAGCCTCTACCAGTCTACGCAGGCTGTGGCGACGAATCTGACCTACCGGAGGATGCTGTCCGCTTCTTCCTTTGGCGGGACCGAGCGGAGCCGGTATGAGGCGCTGGAGTCCGACCTGGACACCCTCTGGCACAACCTGGTCGCGCTCCGGTCGATCGCGGTCTACACGGACAATCCCAACATCCCCGACGGAAACTACATACACAGCACCGATCTTGCCAGTCAGGACTGGTACAGTGCCAGCGATGTGGGAGACAGGTGGTGCCTCTCGGGGGCTGCACTCAATGCCAGTGAGACGAGACCGGAGCTCACCTTTGTGCGTCGGATCAATCTGGGGTCCCGCTCCTGGCACGCCTACCTGGTGGCACACGTCTCTGATGACTACCTGCGCAATGCGGTGCTGATCACCGACTACGACGTGCGGGTGAGCTTTCGGGGAGAGGACACCGCCTTCTTTGCGTCCTCATCTCACCACGTCGGGGTTCCCATGCCGGAGGCCGAAAAAGACCGGAATCCGGACGATCAGGACGGCATCCTGTCCGTGGACGGCAGTCAGGTGATCGGTGCTTCCCACGTGCTGGAGCTCTACAACACGAAGCAGCAGCTGACCGTTGTCACCGGGGATCCTGGGGCGCTGCCTGCAATCCGGCGGGAGGGGCTGCTCCTTACTCTGATTGTCCTGGTTGCGATCCTGATTCCCTCTCTGCTCATTCTGTGGTTCTCCCGGGATCTCTCCGAAAGGATCCTGGCACTTCGGGGCGCCATGCACCAGGTGAGCCTTGGTGATTATCAGCTGGATGGCGAGATCTCCCGGGCAAAGGCGCGCGGGGACGACGAGCTGACGGACACCTACCGGGATCTTCTGACCACTGCCTCCAACATCCGAGCCCGGGAGAAGGAGTACTACGCGGTGCAGATCAGACAGCAGGAGATGGAGTTCAAGATGCTGGCGAGCCAGATCAACCCCCATTTTCTCTACAACACCCTGGAGACCATCCGGATGCAGGCCTTTGCCAATCGGGACCGGGACACCGCCTCCTCCATCATGCTGCTCTCGAATTCCATGCACTACGTGCTCGAGAACATCGGGACGAAGCTTGTGCCGATCCAGCGGGAGTTGGATCAGGTGGAGCGGTATCTGAAGATCCAGCATCTGCGCTTTGGCGAGCGGGTTACATGGGATTTCTATCCCGCTCAGGACATTGATACGCAGCACACGGCAATCCTGCCGCTTTTGATCCAGCCGATCGTGGAGAATGCGGTCAACTACGGCATTGAGCCCCGGATCGGAACCGGCCACGTCTCCATCATCCTGGAGAGGCAGGGCGGCACCATTTCGATCACGGTCCGGGACAACGGATCGGGAATGGAGGAAGCAAAGCTCCGGGAGGTGGAGGAAAGAATCCACCAGCCGGAACAGGTCTTTGGCAGGAGCATCGGCCTTGCCAACATTCATCACCGCATTCAGGCGCTCTATGGGCCGGAATACGGCATGACGATCCGCAGTGCTCCTGGGAAGGGCACCAGCGTGGAAATTACGATTGCGGCTCAAAAGATCTGAGAAGGAGGGAGTCATGCAGACGATACTGCGGGCGCTCATCGTGGACGATGAGAACTTTGTCAGGGAGGGACTGCGCTATCTGATTGACTGGAAACAGGCGGGGTTTGTGATCGCGGGGGAGGCGAAGGACGGAGAGGAGGCTCTGGAACAGATCCGCCTTCTGCACCCGGACCTCGTGCTTCTCGACATCCGCATGCCCGGGATGGATGGAACCCTGGTCATGCAGAAGGCGCGGGAGATCGGCTTTTCCGGGGAGTTTCTGATTCTCTCCGGCTTTTCCGATTTTGCCTATGCCCGGGCGGCGATCCAGTACGGGGCCTTTGACTACATCGTCAAGCCTATCGATGAGATGCAGCTGCTACAGGCGGTCAATCGGGCCGGGGCAAAGATCCGGGAGAACCGGAACAGCGAGAAGTCCATCAGTCAGGTCATGCGCAAGGCAAGAAGCGTGGTTTTGACAGAGCTTCTGGAGGGCCGGGCGCGGGGCACGCAGATCAACTATGGGGATTACGACCTGGATTACCCGGTATTTCGCGTTATCCTCTACGAGAGCTACATCCCGGACACGAAGATCGCGGACTTCGCGAAACTCCTCTCCCTCTCCGGGGACGAGCCGGCGGCGGTGGATGCCATCGAGATCGGGCGGAAAAACGTGGTGCTGCTCAAGGGCTACCAGGCGCTGGAGCGCTTTGATGAGTGGCTCCTGCACGCCCAGCGGGACTTTCAGCCCAACTCCCTCATCGACAGCATCTTTCTCGCCTGCGGCAGAACCGTGCACAGTCTTCAGGAGATCGCGCCCTCCTATGAGGAGTGTCGGCGGCTCTCGGACCGTCGGTTTTTCTGCACCCGGGAGCAGCACGTCCTCACGATGCAGGATCTGCCGCCAAAGACGGCACCCACCGACATCGACGAGGGCCTTGCAAAGCGCTATGCGGACGAACTTGCATCGAGCGTCCGCACTCTGCGGCGCAAGGATGCGGCGCAGCTCTTCTCGGCCCTTCGGGATTACTTTGCCGCCCGCAACGTGAAGCCGCTTGCGGTACAGCACTTCATGATCGATCTTCTTCTGCAGGTCAAGAGCCGGGTGCTCTCGGGTTTTGGAAACGCGGCGGGCGAGGTGGGGTTTGACTCCAACACCGGCATGATTGAGGCGCTCGAGAGCGCTTCCTGTTTCAACGACATCATTCAGTACTGCATGGAGCAGTTCGAGAAGGTGATGCAGCACGCAAAGAGCAGCTCCTCTGAGAGCGTTCTGGACGATGTGCTGTACTACATCGAAGAGAACTACGCAAAGAAGCTGACCCTCGAGTCCATAGGACCGCTGTTTGGCTACAACAGCGCCTATCTGGGAAAGATTTTTGCGGCGCGGACGGGCTGCAGTTTCAATGTCTATCGGGATCGGGTGCGCATCGAGAAGTCGAAGGCGCTTTTGTCGGACACGCCGCTGAAGATCTATGAGATCGCGGAGCGGGTCGGCTACCGGAACGTGGACATCTACAATCAGAAATTCAAAAAACAGGAGGGGATCAGCCCCTCGGACTATCGAAGGAGACTTGGCAGGTGAAAAAGAAGGAAGACGAAATCCGGCAGGAGGCAGAGCGGATCACAGGGAAGCTTACCCTGGAGGAGAAGATCGGCATGGTGCACGGGGCAGAACTCTTTGCGACAGCTGGGGTCCCCCGGCTGGGAATTCCGCCCCTTCGAATGTCGGACGGGCCCATGGGGGTGCGGCAGGAATTTGCCCCCGATGCCTGGGTCCCGGCAGGACACGGCGATGACGCAGTCAGCTATCTTCCCTGCAACAGCGCCCTGGCAGCCACCTGGAACCCGCACCTTGCGGGACGGGCGGGAGAGGTTTTGGGATCAGAGGCCAGAAACCGCGGAAAGGACGTAATCCTTGCTCCCGGCGTCAACTTAAAGCGAAGTCCCCTGTGCGGCCGGAACTTTGAGTACTTCAGTGAGGACCCTTTTCTCACGGCGTCCATGGCGGTTCCTCTGATCCAGGGCATCCAGAAGTGGGACGTGGCGGCCTGCGTCAAGCACTTTGCGGCGAACAACCAGGAGACGGACCGGCTCTGGGTGGACACGCTCGTGGATAAAAAGACCCTGCGAGACGTCTACTTTCCGGCCTTTCGGGCGGCAGTGCAGAAGGGCCGCGCTCTCTGCGTGATGACAGCCTACAACCGGCTGAACGGCGTGCACTGCAGCGAGAACCGCTGGCTTCTTGAGGAGGTCCTTCGCGGGGAGTGGGGATTTGACGGAGTGGTGGTCTCCGACTGGGGCGGTGTTCACAGCACAAAAGAGGCCGCTCTGGCAGGGCTCGATATCGAGATGTCCGTTACCGACAATTTTGATTCCTACTTCTTTGCAAAGCCGCTTATGGAGGCGGTCCGGAAAGGAGAGGTACCCACAGACGTGCTGGATCAGAAGGTGGAGCGGATCCTGATGCTGATGCTGCGGCTTCACATGCTGGGAAACGGGGTACGCAGGGCCGGCAGCCGAAACACCCCGGAACATCGGAAAATCCTCCTGGAGGCGGCCAGGGAGTCTGTGGTCCTCTTAAAGAACACGGATAAGGCCCTGCCGCTTCGGCGGGAAAAGCTTCACCGGATCCTTGTCATCGGGGAGAACGCGGTCCTTCGCCACAGTCAGGGCGGTGGGAGCGCTGAGATCAACGCGCTCTATGAGATCACGCCTCTGATGGGCCTTGAGATGGCACTTGGCGGAAACTGCCGGGTGGATTATTGCCCGGGATATGGAAAAGAAGAGAAAGAGAGCGGTTGCGGGCACAACTGGCAGGAGGACAGCCTGCAGGATGGAGGCGGAAAGAGAGCTGCCGCCGGGCAGCTGCAGAATGCGGCAAGGAGAGAGGAGGCCCTCTTTCTTGCAAAGCAGCGGGATGTCTACGACGCGGTGATCTTTGTGGGAGGCCTCACCCATAGGCAGGACAGCGAGGGGCTCGATCGGGCGGATCTTGCCCTTCCCGACGGGCAGAAAGAGCTGATTGACGCCCTTCTCGACATCCGGGAGGATCTGGTTGTGGTTCTTACGGGCGGCTCTTGCGTGTCCATGACGCCCTGGATTGACCGGGCGAAGGCAGTTGTCTGGAGCTACTACAACGGGATGGAGGGAGGCCGCGCCCTGGCGGAGATCCTTTTGGGAGAGGTCAATCCCTCTGGCAGACTTCCGGAGACCTTTTATCGGAGCCTTACGGATTGCTCTGCCCATGCGCTCGGCACCTTCGGAGAAGCGGGGAGGGTCTGGTACCGGGAGAAGGACCTGGTGGGGTACCGCTATCTGGAAAAGACGGGAAAGGCACCCCTCTTTCCCTTCGGATACGGCCTCTCCTACACGGAGTTCTCCTATGGGACGCCGAGGATGGTCACCCGCGGTGCGCGCAGAGAGCTTGTGATTTCGGTGACCAACACCGGAGAGATGGCGGGAAAGGAGACGGTGGAGGTTTACCGGGAGCATCCTGGAGACGCGTCTGCAGCCCTCTGCGGATTCAAAAAGCGTCTCCTTCGCCCGGGAGAGACCCGGACGCTTCGGATTCCGCTTCCTTCGGAAAAAGTCAAAACGACCTACCGGATCGGGAGCTCTCTTTTGGATATCCGGCAGACCCTGACGGTCTGATACATGCTCTGTGTCTTCCCTTCGGGGATGGCGCAGGGCTTTTTTTATGGAATTGGTAATATCCTCTGTATTAGTTTTTTAAATTTCGGAAAATTTTGACAGAAGCGGGGAACGGCGATTGACGGGAGGAAAAAGTTAGCTTATGATCAAGATGTTTTAATTTATTTTAATCAAAAAAGGAGGGGGAGGATGCGGCCAAAGAAGAACGTCACGATGTCAGACATCGCCGAATCGCTCCACATCAGCGTGGTCAGCGTCTCCAACGCCTACGCGGGGAAAAAGAGCGTCAGCGAATCCCTCCGGAAGCAGATCTTTGCCGAGGGGGAGCGCCTGGGATACACATATGTCTCTGTTCCCGGAAAGAACGAGCGGGTCCCCTATGCCCTGGTCTGCCGCGGCCTGCGTGCGCAGGAAGAGGCCTGGTGGTTTTCCAGGCTCCAGGCGGCGCTTGCGGCGGACAGGGATCAGCTGACAAAAAAGACGGAAGGTGCGGCCGGCATCTTTGCGGCCGGAGTCTTTACCGCGGCAGAGCTCGAAGCGCTGCAGGCAGAGGAGGTCCCGGTTCTTGCGATCGGTCCCCACGTCCCCGGCAGCGGCCCGGACGTCGTGATTCCGGACGCTTTTGACAGCATGCAGCTTGCGGTACGCGCCCTGGAAAGGAGCGAGCTTGTCCCCATCGCCCTGGTGCGGAGGGAGAATCCTGAGTGCAGGACGGTTTCCGGCTGCCGGGAGGAGGACCGTGTGCTGGGTTTTTTGTGCGCACGGAAAGAGAGCGATGCGGACTTTTTCGGAGAGCCCGGAGTGTACCGCGGGGCGGGCGCCTTCTACCGTGCGATGCGGGAGCTCCCACGCGAGAAGCGCCCGGCGGCGGTACTCTGCACGGACATTGATCTTGCCATCGAGGTGCGGCGCGCCGCAGCGGATACCGAGATCTTCCCGGTGCCGCCGCAGATCTTTCCCTGCTGCAGCGAGGAGGAACTCACCCTCCATCTCTTCTCCTCCGGGATCGTTCCGGACCGGGAGAGCATGGTGCGGGAGGCAATCCGGTGCATGAAGCACATCCAGGAGAAAGGTACCAGGGGACTGGTCCATCCGGTGCAGGAAAAACTCATTCTGGACGGCGTGCTCTGGCAGGGGAGTGAGGAAACATGAAGACGAAAAAAGTTCGGCTCGAGGACATCGCGGCGAAAACCGGCGTCAGCGCGGTCACGGTCTCCAATGCCCTCGCCGGAAAAAAGGGTGTCTCCGAGGCACAGCGGGAAAAGATCCTCGCGGCTGCGCAGGAACTTGGGTACCGAAAGGGAACTTTCGATCCCGCAAGGCACCGGATTCTCACGGTCTGCGTTCTGGTCTCCCAGCGCTACATCGGCATCGGCTCGTCCTTTTACTGGGAGATGTATCAGAACCTGGTCCTGGTCTTCTCCCGGGAAAACATCTTTTTGAACCTGGAGATTCTGCAGAACGAGGCACCGGGGGCACCGCTCCCCACCTCGCTCCAGAAACAGGACAGGATCGACGCATTTGTCATTATCGGAATGATCAAGAAACCCTATCTGTACCGGATCCTGCAGGAGATGCAGGCGCCAACCGTTCTGCTGGACGTGAGTGAGCCGGACAAGGGCCTCTCCAGTGTGCTGTCCGCGAACTTCGTGGGTATGTACCGTTCGACGAAGACCCTGATCGATCTCGGACACAGAAGGATCGGCTTTGTGGGCACCCCGGAGGTCTCCCACAACGTGCGCGAGCGTGCCTTCGGCTACCGGCGGGCCATGGAGGAAGCGGGACTTCCCATCCGGCCGGAATGGTTCCTCCGTGACCGCACCACCGGAGAGCTGGAGAACATCGTCCTGCCGAAAGAGCTTCCTTCCGCCTTTGCCTGCAGTTCGGATTATGCGGCGAGCTATCTGTACGATGCGCTGTTGCAGGCCGGCATCCGGGTGCCGGAGGAGATCTCCCTGTCCTCCTATGACGACTATCTGTACGGGCATCCCCTTTCGGGATACCTGACTTCGTTTCACGTGGATATGGAGCAGATGGCGGAACAGACCCTGCAGCTTTTGCGGGAAAAGCTGGCCGGGGAAAAGGGTGAGAAGATCGTGTACGTGGATTCCCACATGGTGATGCGGGGCAGTGCCATCCGGCATGTGGAGCCGAACGGGTAAACCGTCGGGAGAGGGGAAAATTTATGTCAAAATCTGTGACGCTGGCGGACATCGCCAGCAAAACCGGCGTCAGTACCGTGACGGTGTCGAAGGCGCTGTCGGGGAAAAAGGGTGTCAGTGCGGGACTCCGGGAGCGGATCCTTCGGGAGGCGGATCTTCTGGGTTACGGAAAAACCCGGGGAAACGAGCCCGGCACCATCGCGGTGGTGGTGGCAGAGCGCTACTTCATGGACAAGCAGTCCCTGTACTGGAAGATCTACCAGGAGATCTCCACAAATGTCGCCGATAAGGGAGCCTTTCTCCTTCTGGAGATGGTGCCCCGGGCGATGGAGAGCGAGGGCGTTCTGCCTGACGTACTGGTGCAGCAGAAGGCAGACGGTCTTCTCGTCCTCGGCGCTTTTGAGCACAGCTATGCAGCAAAGCTTGAGCAGGAGGCAAAGGTGCCGGTCGCCTTTGTGGATACCGGCGCCCCCTCCGGCAAAGCTGACAGCATCATTGCGGACAATTACTATGGCGGATACGAGATGACTTCGCACCTTCTGGAGCTGGGCCACCGAAATATCGGCTACGTGGGAACCCTGCACGTGACCGATTCCATCGATGACCGGTATTTCGGCGCCCAGAAGGCGATGTTTATGCGGGGCCTGTCGATCCCAGACCGGTGGGTGGTGGACGACCGGGATCGGAAGGACTTTCTGGTCACCGAGGACGGGTTCCAGCTCCCGGAGGGAGATCTGCCCACGGCCTTTTTCTGCAACTGCGATCTCTCCGCACGGGTTCTGGTGGTCCAGCTCCAGAAGATGGGTTACGCGGTGCCCGGGGACATCTCGGTGGTGGGCTTTGACCACTACCTCTCTGGAGCGCAGAGCCCGGTGCCGCTGACCACTTACGACACCCGGATCGATGCGATGGCGAAAAAGGCGGTGCACGTGATCCGGCACCACATCATGAGCCCCCAGTACACCAACGGAATCACCCTGATCCGGGGCCGGTTCACGCAGGGAAAGAGTGCCATCAGAATCGGCGATCCGGTGCCGCTTATCTAGACGCGGGACTGCCGGCGGACTGCCGGAAGGCCCGTGGGGTCATACCGGTCTGCTTTTTGAACAGTTCAATGAAGTGATTCACGTTGTCAATGCCGACAGCGCTGCTGATCTCCTGGACCGAGAGGTCTGTGGTCAGCAGCTTTTTTTGTGCCTCACGGATCCGGACAAAGAGAAGGTCCTGGAGCGGGGGTCTGCCGTAGGCCTTTTTGTAGTCGCGGCAGATCCGGTAGCGGGAGATTCCGGTCTGCTGCTCGGCCTGCTCCAGGGAAAAGCTCTGAAAGTAGCGGACATGGATTGCCTCGTGTACGGCAAGGAGCCACCCGGCGCCGGAAGGCGCGGGATCTTCGCTTTCTGGAAGACAGGTGGTGAGAAGATCCGTCAGCGCCCGATGCACCAGAAGGGGAGAAGTCTGGTCCCCCGCAAGAAGCGGTGAGAGGGCATCCAGAAAAAAGGAGCGCTCCGGTGTGAGGGGAAGGGGCGTTCCCAGGGGAAGGAGCGGTTCGTAGGCGGCAAGAAGCTCCCCTGATACAAGAATCAGGGAGAAGGTGCAGGGAACAAGTCGAAGCTGCAGAAGAAGCGGTGAAGAGGGAGAGATGAGAAAAAGTTCTCCCTCCCGGAGGGATACGCTGCTTCCTCCCATCCTGCAGCTGATGCTCCCCGCAAAGACGCGGATAAGAAGAAGCGCTCTTTCTTCCGGAAAGGCGGGCAGCGTAAGACGCAGAAGGTCCGGGATGGTCGGGGTCCCGGCCGCCGCGGCGCGAAGAAGAAGACCGGCGCATGCCCCTTCAGGGGTGGGAAGCGCGCAGAACAGGGAATCCGGGGAGAGAATCTGGCTGGTCACCGCGCCCTGCACGCCGATCTGGCGCACCCAGCGCGCGGCTGTCATTTTTGTATTTTGGCTTGTCATCGCGGCCTCCTGACTAGTTAAATTAATTATTTAAGATTAATTTAAGATTAATTAGGCGGGAAAATTTAACATTTGCCCGTCAAAGTGCGCAAAACAACTGGATGTAATCTATTGAATTATAACAGAATTTATAGAAACCGCAATATTGAGAGATAAAAATCAAGAATAAGTGATGTAAACTTATCCGGTGGATTGTATATTTTAAGCACAACAAAACATGATTTAAGTTTTGTTAAGGCTTGCGGGCAGGGGAGAACCTGATCCCGCAGAATTCAAGGAGGGACATATGAAAAGCAAAAAGGTTTTGGCACTGGTACTTACGGGCTGCATGACCGCTTCACTGGCAGCATGCGGCAGCTC
>JBJEYC010000246.1:0-9877 GCA_051886435.1 Lachnospiraceae bacterium | reverse complement strand
TATACCGTATTCATTTATGTTGGGTGCATCGTAGCACCAGATGGCAGGGCTGTCAACCGCTAAAATAAAAATACTTAGAAAATTAGGTGGCTCTTCGCTTTTCTGTCACACGTCATCAATGTATACTGTATACAAATATGCAGGAGGTGAAGACATGATTGCTGAACTGGAATCCATGCTGGAAATGGCAGGATGCAGGGTATTTACCGCACGCTGCAGGGCGGCATCCCCGGAAAATGCTTCAAAAGACGAAGACAGCTGTATTGAAACTGCCCTCTCCTATCCTGTCGGGACCAAAGATCTTGCGGTTCTCTCGCAGGGAAAACACAGCGCCTGTGTGATCGTTGATGACGCAACCCGAAAGACACCGGCGGACAGAATTCTGCCCAGGGTCCTCTCACGGCTCCATGCCGGCGGCATCATGGACGCAGACATCCGGATTGTCTTTGCCCTTGGCTCCCATCGGGCAATGACAAGAAACGAGATGATCCAAAAGGTCGGACCGGAGGTCTTCTCCCGAATTCGCTGTGAGAACTCCTCTTTCTGGGATCCGGCAGGGCTTGTTTCTGTTGGGACGACCTCCATGGGCGCAGACATCCAGGTCACCCGCTCTGTATATGAGGCGGATCTTCGCATTGGCATCGGGTCGATCGTGCCCCACACCTGCATGGGCTGGAGTGGCGGCGCCAAGATCCTCTTTCCCGGCGTGACAGGCCCTTCTGTGGTCTCGGCCTTTCACGCGATGGAGGGACTTGAAACGGACTTTCTCTTTGGCGAGGAGAACGCAAAGCCGCGGCTTGCCGTGGAGGAGTGGACGAAAAAGATCGGTTTGGACTATATCGTCAACTGCGTGCTGAGACCGGACGGTTCGCTTGCAGACGCGGTCAGCGGAGATTATATCGCTGCACACCGCGCGGGCTGCAAAATGGCAAAGGCGGTGTACGGTGTCAAAGTTCCGTTTGCGCCGGATCTCGCCATCATTGATGCAGCGCCTCTTTCGACTGATTTCTGGCAGTGCTCCAAGGCTCTTGAGAGCGGTGCCAGGGTGACCCGCCGGGGCGGGAGCCTTTTTCTGGTCTGCAGCTGCCCCGAGGGCGTCGGCCCGCATCCTGACCTTGGTGTGCGTATTGATAATCCGCAGGGCCGGGAGGAGATCCTTGCCATGCTCTCCCGCAGGGAATATGGAGAAGCGCTTCTTGCCCAATCTGTTGCCACCTCGATCCGAAAGTGCACGCAGGCTTTCTCTGTTCATGTATTCAGCGACGGACTCTGGGAGAAAAAATTCACCTCCCGGAGCATGGCGGTCGATCCGGACTGCCGGCTGCGGGAGGTGACGATGGATTTTGTTACGTCGTTTGTGCAGACGAAGGGGAGGACGCCGGGGGTTCTTCTGATCCCCTGTGGCGGGGAGACCGTGCCGGATCTGTAAGGCCCTTTTCAAAGGCGCGCACATAGGTCTCCAGAAGATCCGCTGTGCCGTCCGGGCCCAGAACACTCGTGTCCACCATCAGATCCTGGTAGCGCGGGTCGTCCGGCCGGTACCCTGCGTACTTTTTGTGATAGCGCACCCGGGCGGCATCCACATCACGGAGCATTTTTTGAGCCTGCGGCTTTGTGTAGTGAAACCGGCTGATGCAGACGGCAAGGCGCTCCTCTTCCGGGGCGTAGAGGTAAATGTGCAGGGCGTTGGGGAACTCCCTGAGGATGCTGTCGCCGCAGCGGCCGACAATGATGCAGCTCTTTTTGGTTGCGATCTGCTGGATCAGGAGACGCTGGGTCTCAAAGATCTGGTCCTGCAGATCCGAAGTTCCCCTGCCAAGGGGGTACTTCATGGAGAAGAAGGGGAGCTTCCCGGACTCCTCCAACTCCCCGACCTGGGAGGTGGCAAGGTTGCATTCGCTTGCCGCACGGTCGACCAGCTCCCGGTCATAGTAGTCGATGCCGAGTTTCTCCGAGAGCTTCTTTGCGATCGGTCGGCCCAGGGAGCCGAACTGCCGGGTGATCGTGATGATGACATGGGGATTCCTGTCCTTTTCTTCCTGCATAGTGCCTCCTTCAGCACACCTTGCCGGTGTCACAGCCTGCCATGTCCACGTGATCCCGAAGCAGCGGGAGCGTGGAGCAGTGAATGCCGCCGCCGAGGCGGTTGATCTCCGATATGTCCACTGGGATCACTTCCACCCCTGCCTTTTCCAGATTTTTCATGGTTCTTGTTCCCTTTGCGGAGAACAGCACCTTGCCGGGGGCGATGGCGAGGCAGTTGTTGGTCAGCATCGGATCGTCCCGGTCGCACTCGATGATCGTATATCCCCGCTCCTGCAGAAGCTTCAAAAACCAGAACGGCAGAATAAACGTGCTGCAGAGCACCTTGTCCCGGTCGATTGGCAGGAAGGTCTCATCCAGATGGATGTAGGAAGCAGGGATGTCAATGACATATAGCTCGATATCCTGCAGGGCGAGGAGTGCCCGGAGCTGCCGGATGCCCTCGTCGTTGATCCGCACCGAGCGGCCGACAATGGCGGTATGGGGATCGAGCATGGAAAAAGAGCCGCCCTCCACCGTCCCGGTTCCCTGGATCGCGCCGAGAATCGGGATGTCATGATCGGCAAAGAACTTCTCGGCCAGGCGGGTCTCCCCCTGGTGGAAGTACATCGCAAAACGGTTCAGTATGACACCTTTTGGCGTCATCAGGGCGATGTCCCGGGTGAAGGTCAGATTGGTCCAGTAGTGTGAGGGATCCGTGAACTGCAGCACTTCGATCCCCTCCTTTTCGAGAATTTCGGTCATCGCGTGGTGCTGCGCCTGCATCAGGTCAAGATCCGGGGGATTGGTGCCCTTCCAGTAGCTGCGGATCCGCCCCCGCGCATCCTTCAGAATACGGGCACCGGCATCCTCCTCGTAGGCGGAATCCCGAAGCTGCAGGATCTCCTCCCCGGGACAGTGCACGAGGATCTGCCGGATGGTTCCGACGGAGTTGTCGACGAAGAGGTCCCGCCCCCAGACCTCCCGGTACACATCGGAGGTAAAGGTGTTGTCGATGTGGCTCTGGTCCATGTACATCTGCAGTGTTGCCATCGCTTGTCTCCTTTCTGCTCAGAGGGCATTGAATGCTTCCGAGAGTGCCCGGATGCAGAGGTCAATCTCCTGTTTTGTTACGATCAGCGGCGGGATGAAGCGGATGACGTTGTGGTCCGGGCCGCAGGAAAGCAAAAGAACATTTTTTGCAAGGGCAAGACTGCGGAGCTTCTGGCAGGCTGCCCCGTCAGGCCGACCCTCTTTGTCCGTGATCTCGATGGCGTCCATCAGGCCAAGGCCGCGCACGTCACCGATTCTGTCCGGATGGGCTGCCTGCAGCTTTTTCAGTTCCGACACGAAATAGGCGCCCATCTCGCGGCAGTGGGCGAGCAGGTTGTCCCGCTCGATAATCTCCAGGGTCTTTGCGCCTGCAGCGCAGGCGAGGGGATTCCCGCCGAAGGTTCCGCCATGGGCGCCGGCGGGCCAGGCGTCCATCAGCTCCTTTCTCGCGATGACGGCGGATAGGGGGATGCCGCCGCCCAGGGCTTTGCCGCTTGTCAGGATGTCGGGTCTGACCCCGAAGCGCTGGTATGCGTACAGAGCGCCGGTTCTTCCGATGCCGGTCTGGACCTCATCGAAGATGAGCAGAATCCCGTGTCTGTCGCAGATTTCCCGAAGCCCCTGCAAAAAGGCCTTGTCCGGGACCACATATCCGCCCTCGCCCTGCACCGGCTCCACCAGGATGGCAGCCACCATCTCGGGGTCCACCAGGTTTTCGAAAAGCGCATCGAACTGGGCAAGACAGCGGAGCTTTCCGTTTACGGTCTCCATGCCTTCCGGATGGTGATAGGGGTCACAGTAGTCGGCCCAGTAGATGCCGGGAACGAGGGGCTCATAGTACTTGCGGTAGGAAGCACTGCTCCCTGTCACGGAGAGGGCGGCCAGGGTCCTTCCGTGAAAGGAATTTCGAAAGGCGATGATACAGGGGCGCTTGGTGACATAACGGGCCAGCTTGAGGGCACCCTCGTTTGCCTCTGCACCGGAATTGGAGAAATAGACCTTGGTGTCTCCGCCGGTTGCCGCGACCAGCTTTTCCGCCAGGTTCACATAGGACTCGTAGTAGACCACGTTGTGGCCGACATGAATCATGGAGCGAAGCTCCTTTTCGATGGCCTCCACGACTTCGGGATTTCTCGCCCCGAGGTTATTGACCGCAACCCCGCTGGCAAAGTCCAGAATCTTTTTCCCGTCCTCGGTGAAGAGGTAACACCCTTCTGCCCGCGTGACGCCGAGGGTGGTGGCGCGATCTGCCACCCCGGACATGACCTGTTTGCAGCGCTCATACATGGTCGGCATAATCTTTCTCCTTTCCAACATTTGCGTCCGTCTGTTTTCCGGCAAGAAGCCGGGAAATGATCTCCTCTTCCAACTGCGGCAGAACCCCGAAGGTGTAGGGCATGTGGAGACGTTCTGTCCACTTGTGGCAGTCCGCACCGTAGGTTCCGATGTTGACGGCCGGGACGTCAAGCCTTCGGATGAGATCCACCGGCAGGGAATAGGTGATGGAAAAGCCGGGGAAGTTGTCGAGAAGGGTCTGAATGGATGCCTCGTCGTCATCGATCTTCAGGTAGCTGCTGTCAGAGAGGCTGGGATAGTACTTCATGAACCGGTACCTGGTGCCGGTCTTTAGCGTGATCTTTTCCGTACTCTGAGCCAGAGCATCCAGAAGATCCTGGTGGTCGGCCCGCACGGTGGAGTGTGGGCAGTAGGGAGGCGCATAGTACAGAACAATGAGAGGACGGTTCAGGCCCGCCCTTGCGAGGAGATACCGGATGACGGGAATCGGGATCTCCCGAAGGTCCGTGCCGGCCTGCTTTTCCTTTTCCATGATCCGCTTGGGTTCGGAAGGGTCAAAGTCAGGGGCCGCCTGGGCTTTCTGCAGGAGTTCCTGGTAGGTCAGGACAAGCGGCGCAAAGTCTTTTTCCTTAAAGGTTTCGCCGGAAAGTTCGCAGAACCGCCGGTTTTCCCGGTTAATACAATCCAGCGCCTCCTCAAAGGCTTTGCCCGCCGCGGAAACCAGGCGTGCAGTGATGTCTTCCACGCTGTTTTTATGGACGAAGTAGTTGAAGTAGACCAGCGCTTCTTTTGCGGTCTGCACGTTGTACCAGGTCTTCAGGTCCTTCATCTTCAGAACCGACGGGGGATAGGCGGTCTCACCTTCATCACTGTCCGCGAAGTCCATGGAGAGATGGATCCGGCTGACCAGTTTGGCGGCAAGGAGCGAGGCATCAAAGCCCTCGAAGCACTGGCCCACGTGGGTCTCCTTTCCCAGAATGTAAAAACATGGCAGAACCTTGCCGCCGATTCCGGTGTAGATGGTTTTTGTGGGATCTCCGGGATACAGAGGCGCCGTGAAGTCATTGTTCAGCGCACACACAAGATCGAGGTGATAGGTTTCCTTGAGGCGCACCAGATCCGGCAGGGCCTCGATGATGCCGGTGTGCATGTTTTCCTCCACCGGGTTGAGCGTCAGAATGAGATTCCCCGAAAAGTTTTCAGGGTGTTCGCAGTACTGCCGAAAAAGGACCATAAAGACCGCATCTCCTGCCTTCATGTCGCAGGTGCCGCGGCCAAAGAGAAATTCTCCGGACTCGTAGTCTTTCCGGACCTCCTCGGGAAGGTCGGCATTTTTCAGCTGCATTGCCAGGGCATCCGGGTCAAAGGCAAAAGGCGCGAGATCGCCATACCCCTCAAGCCCCACCGTGTCCGTGTGGCCGTGGAGAAGCAGCGTTCTGGGATTGTCGTTCTTCTCTCCGCGAAAGAAGGCGACGATGCTCTGCCGTCCCAGCGGATCGCCCGTAAGCGGTCGGATGATCAGATATTCGGGGTGCGCCTTGAAGTAAGGCAGCGCCCGAAACCACTGTTCCAGAAACAGGCCGATGTCCCGCTCCCCTGACGTGCCGTTGACGCTTGGAATCCCGACCAGCTCCTTGGTGAGGGCGAGGATTTCGTTGTACCGCTTGGAGGTTTCGAGGGCCATACCGTGCACTCCTTTCCGGCCGGAGAACCGATGCCGGTCCGACGCATTTGCAGATCCTGGACAAAACAAGGGAGGGCTGCCATGCAGCCCTCCCTGACTGATCTGTGTTTGTATACTGTATACAATATATGCAGGACGCTCTTCTTTGTCAACTGAAATTTTCCATCTTTTGCGCCGCAAAGGGCTTTTGTCCTCCCCCGCTGCCTTTACTTTTTGGGCGTTTGGCAGTACGATGATTTCGTATTTTGTATACAGAACAGGGGGCTTACACGTGGAACTGAAGACCATACCGAAACGAGAGACGCTCAAGGACGACGCCTATCAGGCAATCAAGAAGGCCATCTATGACAATACGCTGCCGCCGGGAACGCCCCTGGTGGAGGAACAGCTCTCCAGACAGCTGGGGATCAGCAGGACACCGATTCGGGCAGCCCTTCAGCAGCTTGTCTTTGACAAACTTGCAGTGCAGGACAATACCCGGCATCTCCACGTTTCTACGCTGACTGACAAAGATGTGCACGACATGACGGTCATCCGCGGCGCGCTCGAACCCCTTGCTCTGGAGGAGGCGGCATTTCCGATTGCGTCGGAAAAGATCGCGGAACTGGAGGCCCTGTTGATTGACCAGCGCATGGCGCTGGAGGGCGAAAAGTCGGATCTTATCCGGTATGCAGAGCTCGACCGGGAATTCCACACAGCGCTGGCAGCCTGCGGGGACAACGATCTTCTGATTGAGACAATCCGAAATGTGAACTCGGTCATGGTCCGCTACAACGTCCTCTCCGGCACGCTGGGATCCCATGTGCAGGAGGCGCTGGAGGAACATGCGCAGATCCTGGAATTCCTCAAAAAGGGAGAAAAGGACTTTGCGGTGGTCTCCCTGCGAAACCACATCAAAAAGGTCAGCGGACGCATCATGCAGAAATGACAAATGCCCGGCGCCTTCCCCAATGGGAAAGCACCGGGCATTGTTTGGTCTGTCAGAAAAACGACGCTACCTGAGCCATTTGAGAAGGTCTCCCAGCCCAAACGTGGTCTTTCGATAGACCTTGTTGTATAGTGCCCGCTTTGGGTGCAGGACGCCCATTCCCTTCTTCCCGTATCCGGGAATAAGTGCCCGCTTCACGGCACGGGTTGCCCGCCCTTTGGTCCGGGCACTCAATGATTTCCTGATACTTGGCTTGCGAAATCCGTATTTCATCTTCTCTTCTCTTTCTAACCGGCGCTGTGGCAGATCAGGATTGCAAGTGCAGCAAACACGAACGAGAGCAGAAGGTAAAGCCCGGTTCGCTGTGAATACAGGTTTGCTGTTCTGTTGATATCGTCCTGGGTCACGTAGTCATCGGAGAACCCGCAGTCCTGGCACTCGTAGACCCGCTGCCGCAGCACTGAGGTCGCACCCTGCCAGAAGTTGATCCCTCCAGCGAAGGTACTGCCCCCGGTATGCTGGTATCCAGACACGCGGGAGCGGATCTTCACATTGGTGCTTCCGCAGTTTTTGCACACCATCGGGGTCGGCTGCAGTTTGATGCATTGCCGACGCCGATAGGCGGCATCGCACGCCAGCAGAAAAAAGACGACCGCAAAGATGACCAGCAGCCACCAGGCAATCATGATACCCACTGCCAGCAGGATCACCGCGGCCAGGATCGTACCACACATATCGACGCCTCCAACATATAATGTCATTACAATCATAGATATATGACGATCACATTGCAATCGGTGGATTGTGATGAATATGGCTGAAATTCGGATTGCGCAGAAGTTCCCCCGGGGAGGGTTTGCTTTCCCTGAGATCAGAAAAAAAGGCAATGCGGCCCAGGGGGTGGGCACGCATCGCCATGACTTGTCTGAAAAGGATCCGTGACGGGAAGAGGCGTTTTGCCGCCTTCCTGTCAGTACCCCCTCTGCTTTCTAATTTTATGCCGCATAAGGAGTGTCATAACAGCGGAGAGAAGAAACCCGCCGATGAGGCCGCCCAGATGGGCGGTCATGCTGATCGACTGGTCAGTAAGGCCGGGAAGCAGGACCAGTGCGATCGCGGCAAGTACCCTCGGAAGCGGGAAGGCGCGCCTTGTCTGCGGCATCAGGGCAAAGATCAGAAAGACGGATAGCAGGCCGCAGATCGCACCGGAGGCTCCTGCTGAGAGCGCGTAGGAGCCGGTGTGCAGTTCCACTGCCACGGTGAGAAGGTTCCCGCAGATGCCGGACACCAGGTACAGAAGAAGATATCTTGCTTTTCCGAAGAAGGTCTCCGCGTAGGGGCCGATTGCCCACAGGGAGATCATGTTGGAGCCAAGGTGCTGGATGCCAAAGTGCAGGAACATTGCGGTGAACAGCCGCCACCACTGGCCGTATTCGGTGACAAGGGGCGTGTACAGGGCACCGAAGGAAAGGGCGACCTGAAGGTTCTCCGATCCTCCCATCAGGGTCTCAAGGAAAAAGACGACAGCGTTGATGCCGATCAGGATGTAAGTCACAACGGGAATTCTCTTTTGCATGGGGTTCTCCTTGCAGGTGATGAGAATTATTTTAGCATATCAAGAGGGCCGCGGTCTCCCGGATGGGAAACTGCGGCCCTTTATAAGGAGGATATCCTGATATGGTGCTCTGCTGGTGATGAATTATCCCAGCAGGCTCCTGACAAAGTCTTTGAGCTCCGCATCCTTGGCGTCTGCGAAGAAGTACTCGGAGAAGTGCTCGCCGGCAAGAGCGCCCCGGACCAGATCCTGATCCAGGCTCTTTAAGATCTCCGGCAGAGGACGGAAGGCTGCTGCCCGGACACCGTCCAGGATCTTCTTGTTTCTCTGCTCGGGCTCTCTTCTCTCCTTGGGATAACCACCTCCGAAAGGCTCGCTCCAGAGTTTTTCAAAGATGTACTGGAGGTTCAAATCGCCGCCCCAGCCAAAGCCGAGGGCATAGGGAATCGCTACAGCGTTTCCGTCGTTGATCTGGGCAAAGGTGAAAGCATCGAGAGGTGTCTCCACATGACCGCAGATCACACCAGGGAAACTGTTGAGGGCAAGCATCGCGCCCTCTCCTGTACCACAGCCAGTCACCACAAAATCCGCAGCGCCGGAGTTGAGCAGTACTGCGGCCAGAATGCCGTTCTGCACATAGGTGAGCTGTGCGGCATCCTCTGCTGTGTACATACCGTAGTTGCGGACGGTAAAGCCCTTCTCATCTGCTACCTTCTTCAGAGCAGCATAGATGACGGCGTTCTTGGCCGCCTGAGAATTCTCATTGATTAGTGCAATGCGCATTGCGTGCTCTCCTTTCCCGTCTCTTACAGAAGATCCTGCATCCGGACTTCATCCATGTCATCGAAGTCCTGGTTCTCGCCGACCATACCCCAGATGAAGGTATAGTTGCGGGATCCGCTCCCTGCGTGAATAGACCAGGAGGGAGAGATCACTGCCTGCTCATTGCGCACCACCAGGTGTCTTGTCTCCTGCGGCTCTCCCATGTAGTGCATGACGAACGCATCCTCCGGCAGGTCGAAGTACAGATAGACCTCCATGCGGCGATCATGGGTGTGGCAGGGCATCGTGTTCCAGACACTTCCGGGTTCCAGATGGGTCATGCCCATCTCCAGCTGGCAGGACTCCACCTGTCCCGGCAGGATGTACTTGTTGATCGTGCGGTGGTTGGAATCCTCCAGAGATCCCAGCTCTTTCTTGTTCTCCGGCTTGATCTCCACATCGTAGGGATACTGAGCCTTGGCATCCTTGAGAATCCGCTTTGTAGGATAGGTCTTGTGGGCAGGGCCGGAGCAGAGATAAAACTTGGCCGGATTCTGGCTGCTCACGCTCTCGAAGG
>JBJEYC010000245.1:0-2069 GCA_051886435.1 Lachnospiraceae bacterium | reverse complement strand
TAGCCGAAGAAGTCGTGCTCCTTCAGAAAGCGCACCGTGGCGTCGTGGTTCTTGTCGGAGGTCATGATGTAGAACGGGAAAAAGCATCCCGCCTCCCGCACCACGTCCATCGCGTTCTCAATCAGGCGCTGCATGATAAAGACCGGGTGGGTGAGGCCGATGTCATACATGCACTTGGGGTTGTCGGAGCCAAGGCGCGTGCCCATGCCGCCCGCAAGGAGCACCGCGGCGACCTTGCCCGCGCGGATGGCGGCAAGGCCCTTCTCCTTGTAGCGCTCCCGGTTTGCCTCAATCTCGGGGAGCTCCATGGCGCCGAGGGGTGTGATCTTCCCGCGCTTTGGGAGCTCATTCCGATCCTTCACGTAGTGGATCATCGAAAAATCCAGGGCATCGATCTGGGCAAGGAGCGCCTCCCGCTCCTCTTCCTTCAGTTCTCCCCAGTACTGCAGGGCATGCTCCTGTCCTGCTGCCGCCAGTTTCTGCTTCGCCTCTTCGTAGGTCATTTACAGCCTCCCTCCTGCTGTGTGCCTTCCCCTCAGCGGCGCTTCTGCCGCTGTCTCTGCATCTCCTTTGCCTCCCGCTCCTTCGCGGCTTCGTCAAAGGCCTTCTGCTGCTGCAGCAAAAGTTCCTTGTCATCAAAGTAGTTGATCTTCATCGACGCCTTCACTGCAGCCAGGGTCTTCGCCGCCTTCTCCTCGGCCTGCTCGGATCCCTTCTTCAGGACGTCCTCCACATAGGCGAGATCCTTCTCGTACTCGTGGCGCTTGTTGCGGATCGGCTCCAGGGTGGTCTGCAGGACGTTGTTCAGGAACTTCTTGATCTTGACGTCGCCGAGGCCGCCCCTTCTGTAGTGCTCCTTGAGCTCGTCCAGGTTCTGGTACTCGGGCAGGAACTCCTCAAAGTGCTCCTTCGTCGCAAAGGCATCCAGGTAGGTGAACACGGTGTTGCCCTCCACCTTGCCCGGATCCTCGACGTGCAGGTGACCCGGATCCGTATACATGCTCATGACTTTCTTCTTGATCTCGTCCGGCTCATCGGAGAGGTAGATGCAGTTGCCAAGGGACTTGGACATCTTCTCCTTGCCGTCGGTGCCGGGAAGCCGCTGGGAGGCGGCATTCTCCGGAAGCAGGATCTTGGGCTCCACCAGCGTCTCTCCATAGATCTGATTGAACTTGCGCACGATTTCACGGGTCTGCTCAATCATCGGCTCCTGGTCCTCGCCCGCGGGAACGGTGTCTGCGAGGAACGCGGTGATGTCCGCCGCCTGGGAGATCGGGTAGGTGAAAAAGCCCACCGGGATGCTCTCTCCAAAGCCGCGCATGCCAAGCTCCGACTTGACCGTGGGGTTGCGCTCGAGGCGCGCCACGGTGACCAGGTTCGCATAGTAGAAGGTGAGCTCGGTCAGCTCCGGGATCATGGACTGGATCAGGATGTTGGTCTTGTCAGGGTCGATGCCGCAGGAGAGATAGTCCAGGGCCACGTTGAAGATGTTCTGGCGGACCTTCTCCGGGTTGTCCCAGTTGTCAGTGAGGGCCTGGGCGTCGGCGATCATGATGTGGATCTCGTCGAACTTCCCCTCGTTCTGCAGCTGCACCCTCCTGCGGAGGGAGCCGACATAGTGTCCGATGTGAAGGCGCCCGGTGGGCCGGTCGCCGGTAAGAATAATTCTGCTCATGATTTGGTCCTTTGCTTGTTTTGTCTTACAATGTCTGATTTTACCGCAACTTCCCGTCCCTGTCTATGAGCGCATACCCCTGCCAGTAGTCGTGCATCTTTGCCGGGTCCGGGATCTGGTTGTTCCGGTGGCGGAAGGGCCGCACCTTCACGGCGTCGGGGTCGGGGTTGAGCCTTGCTCCCCAGAAGGAAAAGGTGGAGTTGGCGGTGATGATGCCCCGGCAGGCCGCCATCAGGCGGATGTCCTGCATCGCATTCTCCCCGTGGTTGATGTCCACCACGGTGTTCTCCTCGCCCTTTGTGCCGAAGCGACAGCTTCCCGCAAATTCCGGGTCGTCCGAGAAAATATAAAAGTGAAGGGGAAGCGCATCCCCCGCCTTTTCTTCCATATAGGC
>JBJEYC010000244.1:0-2070 GCA_051886435.1 Lachnospiraceae bacterium | reverse complement strand
GTGCCAAAAGGCGCGACAGGAGGACTTACATGGAGAACACCCACGGACAGAAGCTCACCCCGGACCCCAAAAAGGACACAAAACGGTTTGTCGTCGTGAGCCTTGCCGCACTGGTCATGGCCTGCAACATCTGCATCTTTGTCAACGCGGGAGGACTGTACCCCGGCGGTGCCACGGGCATCACGGTGCTGATCCAGCGTATCTTTGCCACCTACCTGGGAATTCACATCCCCTACACCGTGATCAACATCGCGGCCAATGCCTTCCCGGTCTACCTGGGCTACCGCTTCATCGGAAAGAAGTTCACTCTGTTCTCGCTCTGGATGATCCTGATCAACGGTATCCTGGTCGATGTGCTGCCCCTTACGCCCATCACCAACGACATCCTGCTGATCGCGGTCTTTGGCGGCATGATCAACGGCGCCGCCATCAGCCTGTGTCTTTCCGTGGATGCCACCTCCGGCGGCACCGACTTCATCGCGATCTACCTCTCCCAGAAAAAGGGCATGGACAGCTTCAACGTGGTCCTCGGAATCAACGTGGTAATCCTTGGCACGGCGGGCTTTCTCTTTGGCTGGGACAAGGCCCTGTACTCGATCATCTATCAGTTCTGCTCGACCCAGGTGCTGCACGTTTTGTACCGCAACTACCAGCAGCAGACCCTGTTCATTGTGACCGATCACCCGAATGAGGTATGTCAGGAGATCTACCACGACACGATGCACGGTGCGACCATCCTGCGGGGAGAGGGTTCCTACCGGCACGATGAGCGGGAGCTCGTGTACTCGGTGGTAGCGGGAAGCGACACCACCAAGGTGATCCACGCGGTGCGAAAGATCGACCCCCACGCCTTCATCAACTCCATCCGCACCACCCAGCTTCTGGGCCATTTCTACTTCCGGCCCAAGGACTGAGCAGCGGACAAAACAACCACGAAACTTCCCACCGGCACAGCCAGGTCTTACGGCCTGCTGGCCGGCTTTTTTGCCTTGACAGCAACTGTATCCCCTGTATACAATAATACAGCTGCCCGGCCCGTTCCATGTGGGCTCCGCAGCGGGAGGAGAACGTGAACGATTATGATGTCCGAAAGGACGTAAGCGATAAGTATTCCCTTCGGGGCCGGGTCTTCCACAAGATCCGGGATGACATTCTCAACGGGAAGTACAAGGAGGGAGAGGAGCTCAAGGAGGTCACGATCGGCGAGGAACTGGGCGTGTCCAGAACCCCTGTCCGGGAGGCCCTGCGTCAGCTGGAGCTGGAGGGTCTCGTGCAGATCATCCCGAACCGGGGCGCCTTTGTCACCGGTATCCAGGCCAAGGACGTGCAGGATATCTACATGATCCGCTCCAAGCTGGAGGGGCTCTGTGCCCGCTGGGCCTGTGAGCACATCTCCAAGGAGCAGATGGACCAGATGGAGGAGAATGTCTACCTCGCTGAGTTCCACGCCAAGAAGGGAAATCTGACCCAGATGGCAGAGCTGGACAACCAGTTTCACCGGATTCTGTACGCCTCCTGTGATTCCAAGATGCTTGAGCACCTGCTCATCGACTACCACCAGTATGTCTACCGCATCCGCAAGAAGACCCTCTCCACCCTGGAGCGGGCCACCGCTTCCAATGAAGAGCATCGGGCGATCATGACCGCCATCAAGGAGAACAATCCGGACCTGGCGGAGCAGCTCGCTGACCAGCACATGAAGAACGCCTACGCAAACATGGTGAAAAACGGTCTCTACGACCTGTACAAGTGAGAAAAGGGAAAGGAAGGGCAGCAAATGGCGAAAATCAGCATGACCACACCGCTCGTCGAGATGGACGGGGATGAGATGACACGCATCATCTGGAAGATGATCAAGGATGATCTGATTCTCCCCTACGTGGATTTAAAGAGCGAGTACTACGATCTGGGACTGGTAAACCGGGATGCCACCGATGACGCGGTGACCATGGAGGCCGCTGAGGCCACCAAGAAGTACGGCGTTGCCGTCAAGTGCGCCACCATTACCCCCAACCGGGCCAGAATGCAGGAGTACAAGCTCAAGAAGCTCTACAAGTCCCCCAACGCGAC
>JBJEYC010000243.1:0-9939 GCA_051886435.1 Lachnospiraceae bacterium | reverse complement strand
GCTGGGCGGAGTGGAACGGCAAGTACCGGGACACGATGCGGGACTTTTTAAAGGGCAATACCTGGTGCGCTCCGGAGGCGGCTCAGCGCATCACCGGATCCCTGGATCTGTACTACAGCGTTTATAAAGGGTACACCTCCAGCGTGAACTTCCTGACCTGTCACGACGGATTCACGCTCTACGACCTGTACGCCTACAACAACAAACACAACGAGAAGAACGGCTGGGGCAACACCGACGGCGCCAATGACAACCGCAGCTGGAACTGCGGGGCAGAGGGGGAGACGGACGACCCGAATGTTTTGTCCCTTCGCTTTCGCATGATGCGCAATGCCATTGCGACCCTGATGTGTTCCCGGGGAACGCCGATGATTCTTTCCGGGGATGAGTTCGCCAACAGCCAGTTCGGCAACAACAACAGCTACTGCCAGGACAACGAGATCAGCTGGCTCAACTGGGAGGACTTAAAGAAGAACCGGAAGTTCTTCGACTTCTACTGCAGTATGATCGCCTTCCGCAAAAATCACCGGGTGATCTCCAGAGAGCTGCCGCCCGCCCAGTGCGGGCTGCCCAAGCTCTCGATCAGCGACAGCAACCCGGACAACCACAGCATCACCAGCAGCACCAGGACCCTGGGGGTTCTCTTTGCGGGCTATGATCCCACAAAGGGGGCGGACGACGTGGTGTACCTCTTGGTCAATCCCTATTGGGAGACCGTGTCGGTTCGGCTCCCTGCGCTGCCCGATGGGTACTGCTGGGGAATCTGCATCGACACAGCAGAAGAGGATCTCGCAAAGCAGTGTCGTGAGGAGCCTGCCTTCCTCTCCCGGGTCATGATCAGCGTCCGCGAGCGGAGCGTCTGCGTCTTTGTCATGATGCGGGAGCAAAAGTAAAAAAATCGTCAATTACAACGATATAAGATGATTTTGATGAGCGCACACAGAATGAAGTTCTGTGCGCGCTTTTTGATGGATTTGTTGTTGACAGATTACGCGAAATAGTCTTAAATAATCACGCGAACAGGTAACATGTTAATTAAGCGTATCTTAAGTAAGGAGACATGACAATGGAAATGGATACCACTTTGTTCGAGACATCACCGCTTGGCTTCAAGCTGAAACTCCTGCATGATCAGTTCGTGGCAGGCCGCAACACCCAGCTCGAGGAGCAGGGCGTCACGGTGACCCAGCTTGGCATCCTGAGTTATCTGGACCAGAACCGAGACCACAGCGTTCCCCAGAAGGAACTCTCGGAGAAACTCGGCGTATCCCATCCCGCGATCAGCGGTACCGTCTACCGGCTGGAGGAGAAGGGCCTGATCTTCCGGACCGAGGATCCTGCCAACAAGCGCCAGAATTCCGTGCAAGTCACCGAGAAGGGCAACGCGCTTCTTGAGACCGTCCGCAAGACCGAAGACATCAAGAACGAACTCCTCTGCAAGGGATTCTCCGAGGAGGAGAAGAAGGAACTTGACCGACTGCTGCTTCGCGTCTACGAAAACATGGCCGCCTGGAAAAAGAGTGTCCAGGATGAATCCGGCCCCGCATGCTGAAAAAGATCGCGTCCTACCTGGGGACCTACCGGCGGGACGTCTTCTGGTCCCCATTTGCCATGGTAGGAGAGGTGATCTGCGAGATGCTGATCCCGGCCCTGATGGGGCTTCTGGTAGATAACGGCATCTACCAGAGCGATCCTTCCTACGTAACCCACCTGGGAGGACTGATGCTGCTTGTCGCGGTGGGAGGCTTTTTCTCCGGCTGCGCCGGCTCCTACTTTGCCTCAAAGGCAAGCGCCGGCCTCGCGAAAAATCTCCGGAAGGAGATGTTTGTCAACATCCAGAAGTTCTCCTTTGCGAACATCGACCGCTTCAGCACCGCGGGTCTTGTGACAAGGCTCACCACCGACGTCACCAACATTCAGAACGCGAGCCAGATGATCCTGCGGGGCGCCCTGCGTGCCCCCGCGATGATCGCGGTGGCGATGATTCTCTCGTTTCTCATCAGCCCGCGGCTTGCCCTGATCTACCTTGTCGTTGTGATTCTTCTGGGAATCTTCATGTTTACAACGATGTTCTCTGCCTCCAAGTGCTTCCGCAGGGTCTTTGCCCGGTATGACGCGCTGAATGAGTCCGTCGAGGAGAACGTCTCTGCCATGCGGGTCGTCAAGGCCTACGTGCGGGAGGACCATGAGACCACCAAGTTCCAGAAGGCCTCTGCAGACATCTGCCTTTTGTTCCAGCAGGCGGAGCTTCGACTCTCCTGGAACACCCCGGTGTCCAACGCGGCGATCTACTGCTGCATCCTGCTCATCAGCTGGCTGGGTGCCCACATGATCGTGCAGAGCACCCTGACGACAGGCGCCCTGATGAGTCTTCTTACCTACTGTATGAACATCATGCAGAGCATCCTGTTTGTCGCGATGATCGTTGTCACGATGACGATGTCTGAGGCGAGCGCACGGCGTATCCTCGAGGTCATCGATGAAAAGCCCTCCATCACGAACAGGGAGGGTGCGGTAGAGACCGTAAAGGACGGCTCCATCGACTTTGACCACGTGACCTTTTCCTACCGGCAGGACGCAAAAGAGCCGGTCTTGAAAGATGTCACGCTCCACATCCGTTCCGGGGAGACCATCGGAATCCTGGGCGGCACAGGCTCCGCCAAGACGAGCCTTGTCAACCTGATCTCAAGGCTCTATGACGTCTCCTCCGGGAGTGTGAAGGTGGGCGGCATTGACGTTCGGGACTATGACACCACGGCGCTTCGAAAGAGCGTCTCAGTGGTCCTGCAGAAGAACGTCCTCTTCTCCGGCACGATCCTCGACAACCTGCGCTGGGGTGACAAGAACGCCTCGGACGAGGCCTGCATGCAGGCGGCAAGAACCGCCTGTGCGGATGAGTTCATCCAAACGCTTCCCGACGGCTACCGCACCTGGATCGAGCAGGGCGGTTCCAACGTCTCCGGCGGGCAGAAGCAGCGCCTGTGCATCGCAAGGGCACTCCTTCTGCACCCGAAGGTCCTCATCTTTGACGACTCGACAAGCGCTGTCGACACGGCAACCGAGGCAAAGATCCGCAAAAACCTTCGGGAGACGATGCCGGAGGTGACCAAACTTGTCATCGCCCAGCGCATTTCCTCCGTGAAGGACTGCGACCGGATCCTCGTCCTCGACAATGGGCAGATCTCCGGGTTTGACACCCACGAGAAACTCCTTGCTTCCAACAAGATCTATCAGGAGGTCTGCGCCTCCCAGATGGGGATGGCAGAGGATGCGGACTTTGATCCGAAGAGGTGACGGACATGGCAGAAGAAAAAGCAAAAGTACTGCACACGCCCCATGACCGCCGGGGCATGCCCAGGGAGCACGTGGAACACGCACTTCCCATCTTCGGAAGACTCCTTGGCATCATCTGGAAGCGCTACCGCTGGCACATGCTGGCGGTGGCCGCCTGCATCTTCCTGACGGTTTACGCGAGCGTCCAGGGCACGATGTTCACAAAGACCCTGATCGACACCTACATCACACCGCTCGAACAAAGCGCTGCCCCAGACTACGGCCCACTCTCTGGCGCCATCGCCCGGGTTGCAGTCTGGTACGGCATCGGGTGCCTTGCCTCCCTTATGCAGGCGAGAATTATGGTTTACGTGACCCAGGGGTCGATGAAGCACATCCGGGACGATCTCTTTGCCCACATGCAGGAGCTTCCGATCCGGGTCTTTGATCAGAACAGCCACGGTGACATCATGTCGGTCTACACCAACGACATCGACACCCTGCGGCAGATGATCAGCCAGAGCCTCCCGCAGATGCTCTCGGCGCTGGTGACTGTGGTGTCGGTGCTGTTCATGATGCTGACCCTCTCGGTGCCGCTGACGCTCTTAACCCTTGCGATGGTGTGCCTCATCCTGTTTCTCTCGTCGAAGGCCTCAAAGGTCGCCGGAAAGAGCTTCATCGCCCAGCAGAAAAACCTGGGCGCGCTCAACGGCTACATCGAGGAGATCATGTCCGGCGAGAAGGTGGTGAAGGTGTTCTGCCACGAGCAGGAGGCAACTGACCGGTTCCTCGTCCTGAACGAGGACCTCGCAAAGAGCGCCTATACTGCAAACATGTTTGCGGGCTTTATGGGGCCCATCAGCTCCCAGCTGGGCAACACGAGCTATGTGCTCTGTGCGGCGGTAGGGTGCCTCCTTGCGATTAACAGCTACGCGGGCTTTACCGTGGGGGCGCTCGCCTCGTTCCTCACCTTCAACCGCTCCTTCAACATGCCCATCAACCAGATCACCCAGCAGTTCAACGCGATCATCTCGGCGCTTGCCGGGGCGGGACGAATCTTCAGCCTGATGGACGAAAAGAAGGAGGATGCGGGCGGCAATGTCACTCTGGCAAGAGTGAAAGAACGCCCGGACGGAACGCTCGAAGAGACGAAAGAGCGCACCGACAAGTGGGCCTGGAAGACAACAGCCGGCGATCTGGTGCCCCTTCGGGGACAGGTCGAGATGGACCACGTGCACTTTTCCTATGACGGAAGAAAGGAGGTTCTCTCCGACATCACCCTGCGGGCAGATCCCGGGCAGAAGGTCGCCCTGGTGGGCTCCACCGGTGCCGGGAAGACCTCCATCATGAACCTTCTTGAACGCTTCTACGACATCCACGAGGGAACGATCACGATCGACGGGATCAACCTCTTTGACCTTCGAAAGCAGGATCTTCGAAGATCCCTCGGCATGGTGCTGCAGGACACCCATCTCTTCACCGGAACAGTCCGGGAAAACATCCGCTACGGAAGACTTGACGCGGGAGACGACGAGGTGGAGGCGGCAGCGCGACTAGCCAACGCGGACGACTTCATCCGAAGGCTTCCCAATGGATACGACACCGTTCTGACGGGAGACGGCACAAACCTCTCCCAGGGACAGCGGCAGCTCCTTGCGATCGCGCGGGCCGCGATTGCGGATCCCCCGATCCTCATCCTGGATGAGGCGACAAGCTCCATCGACACCAGAACCGAGAAGATCGTCCAGAGCGGCATGGACTCCCTGATGCGGGGCAGAACCACTTTTGTCATCGCCCACCGCCTCTCCACAATCCGCAACAGCGATCAGATCCTGGTACTCGAGCACGGAAGGATCATTGAGCGGGGGAGCCATGACGAGCTTCTTGCCCAAAAGGGCCGGTATTATGAGCTCTGGACCGGGAAGAAGACAAACGCCTGAGAAATTTGTCCCACACAGACCGGAGAAAAAGTTGTAAGATAGGGAAAATGGTGTGAGGTGGGTTTATGGCTAATGCAAAAATCCTCGTCGTAGACGACGAGGCCAGAATGAGAAAACTGATCCGGGACTTTCTGGGAAAGGCCGGGTACACCGTGGCAGAGGCAGGAGACGGCCAGGAGGCTGTCGAGGTCTTCCGCCGGGAGGGCGACATTGCCTGCATCATCATGGACGTGATGATGCCCCGGATGGACGGCTACCAGGCAACCAAGGAGATCCGCAAGACCTCCCAGGTGCCGATCATCATGCTGACCGCCAAGAGCGAAGAGCAGGATGAGCTGCAGGGCTTTGAGCTGGGCATCGACGAGTACGTCACCAAGCCCTTCTCCCCCAAGACCCTTGTGGCAAGAGTGGATGCGATCCTTCGCAGGACCTCCGGTGAGGCCCAGGGAAACGGAGAGCCGGACCGGCTCGAGATTGCGGGTATCGTCATGGACAAAAAGGGCCACACGGTCACCATCGACGGCAAGCCCCTGGAGCTCTCCTTCAAGGAGTATGAACTCTTACAGTACTTCATGGAGAACAACGGCATCGCGCTCTCGCGGGACCGGATTCTCAACAACGTCTGGAACTACGACTACTTCGGAGACGCCCGTACCATCGATACGCACGTCAAGAAACTCCGGAGCAAGATGGGCGACAAGGGTGAACTGATCAAGACCATCTGGGGCATGGGGTACAAGTTTGAAGCCCCTACCGAGGAAGAGCAGAAGGAACAGAACTGAGACATCTCCGCCGAAAGGCGGAGATGTTTTTTGTTTTCAGTAACCTTGTTCCGTATCCCTGTCCCGGATGGTACAATAACAGAAGGAAAACAGGGATCGGGCCAGGGGATATGGCCCGCAGCGCAAAAGGAGTTGAGTTGATATGAAGAAGAGAATGGTACAGATCATTCTGGCAGCGCTCGCTGCCGGAACGCTTGCGGTGGCAGTGCCCACCGCTCTCCCGGGGAGCCATGCTGAGGCCGCTTCCGTCAAACTCGCCGGCGGCACCACTGTGGATGCGGTCCCGGTGGCAGGAACCGTCGCGGATGGCAGCACGGGAACGCTCCTTGTTCTGGATACCCAGGCCGGACAGTTTAACATCGTGCTGGATACGGATACCCAGTACGGCTCCACCGAGTATCTGAACAAAGGTGCCATCATTCTGACGGATATCTACGCAGGATCGGATAACAAATTCCACGCGGCGGACATTCAGGTGAACACGGATAACACGAAAAAGACCGGCTCTGTGGAAGTGGGAACCTCTGTCGCAAAGGCGGCTTCGGCCTCTTCCTCCGGCACCACAGTGAAGGTGCAGGAGAAGACGACACGGGTCAGCGGCGTCGTGGACAGCGCCACCACCACGGATCTTCTGGTGCTCAAGACCAGTGACGGGGTAATGAAGATCACCCTGGATACCACCACCGACATGTCCGATGGGAAGGTTCTGATCCCGGGCGGCACTTACAAGGTGGATATCTACCGCGGAGACGGAGATTACAACCACGCAGCCAAGATCATCGATACTTCTGACAACACCGTCGGCACCAACGCGGGCGTGAACACCTCCAAGACCATCACCTACACGGGCACCGTGCTTGCGGGAACCAAGCAGAACAAGCTCCTGTTGAAGGCATCCGACGGCAGCAGCCTGACGATCAAGATCGACTCCGGAACGGACACCTCCGCCTGCCACGTCCTGAAGGAAGGACAGAAGATCACCGCCACCGTAGCCTTTGCCTCCGACGCCTATCTCCACGCAGTCAGTCTCGTGGACAACACCGAAAAAGTGGTGACCGTCAAAGAGGGATCCATGGGGGATACGGGCATGCTGACCGGGCAGAGCACCGTGACCGTCCAGGGAACGGTACAGAGCGACTCGACCGATGACGTGATGCTCCTCTCCGTGAACGGGCAGACGATGAAGCTTCGTCTGGACTCCGGCTCGAAGGGAACCAATCTCTCCGCGATCGTGCCGGGCTTCTCCTACAGCGTGAGCCTGTATCTGGGAACCGACGGCTACAACCATGTGGCGACGATCACGAACCTGGCCGGGAATGACGCCGGCACCGGCAGCAACGTGAATAAGAACACCACGACCTCCGTGACCGGCACGATCACAGATGCCCGCTGCGGATATGTCAAGCTCAAGGACAGCCAGGGCAGCGTCTGGACCATCCGCCTTGACACCACCACCGACGTCTCGAAGTGCCGAATTCTGCGGACCGGCCGCAAGATCAAGGCTTCCTGCGCGCTGGGAACCGATGGCTACTGGCACGCCACGGCCCTTGCGAGAACGTAAACGGAAGACGAAAAACCGGTTTCCCTTTCGGGAAAACTGTGATAAAGTAAACAAGCAATGGTGCAGAACCCCCGTAGGGATTCTGCACTCTTTTTGTGTCCCGAGATGAACGTGAAAAAAATTTTCTTCCCTTCAAAAAATCAGACATAAATTTCATTTTTGGTATTTTCTTTTGCGCCCGCATCATGTAGAATGGGGATGTGAGAAACCTGTCCAAAAGAGACATCGGATACAGGATAGCATTCATTCAACTTTTTGGTATTCTGCGGTCTGTCGTAAAATATTTGCATGGTACTTCAGCAGAATGACCAAATGCGGAGGAGAAGATGATACGATTTGGTACAGGCGGCTGGCGCGCCGTCATCGGAGAGGAGTTTACGCGATGGAACCTGGAGCTCCTGGCCCAGGCGATGTGCGACAAGATGAAAGCGGAGGGCGTCTCGGACGCGGGCATGGTGATCGGTTACGACCGGCGCTTCCTCTCCAAGGAGGCCATGCAGTGGATGGCCCGGGTCTTTGCCGCGAACGGCATAAAGACGTGCCTGATCAACCGCTCCTGCCCGACGCCGGTGGCGATGTTCTACACGATGACCCACGACCTGCCCTACGGCATGATGGTCACCGCCTCCCACAACCCCGCCACCTACAACGGCGTGAAGGTCTTCACCCGGGGCGGGCGCGACGCGGATGAGACCGTGACCGCGGACATCGAAAAATACGCGCAGAAGATCGAGGACCAAAAGCTCGCGGCACTGAAGGCGGGAACCGATTTCTCCCTCCCCTCGCTCCTCTACCAGGACGCGGTCGCACAGGGACTCATCCAGGAGATCTACCCCTTCAACGAGTACCTGGACAGCATTCTCTCCGTGATCGACACGAAGAAGATTCGGAACGCGGACCTTCGGGTTGCGCTGGACCCGATGTACGGCGTCAGTGAGACCTCGATCAAGACGATCCTCATCACCGCAAGGTGCGATGTGTACACGATCCACGGAAACCACGACACGCTCTTTGGCGGAAAGCTCCCCGCCCCGAACGAGAAGGCGATGGGACCTCTCTCCACCGTGGTGACCGACGGGCACTTCGACATCGGTATCGCCACCGACGGCGATGCAGACAGAATCGGCGTGATCGACGACCTGGGCCGGTACCTTTCCCCGAACGACCTTCTGGTGGTGCTGTACTACTACCTGGAGAAGTACAAGGGCCTGCACGGACCGGCGGTTCGAAACATCTGCACCACCCACCGGCTGGACCGGCTGGCATCGATGTTTGGAGAGACCTGCTACGAAGTCCCCGTGGGATTCAAGTGGATCTCCTCCCGCATGACACAGTCCGATGCCCTGATCGGCGGCGAGTCCTCCGGAGGTCTCGCAATCCGGGGCCACATCCACGGCAAGGACGGCGTCTACGCGGCGGCACTCCTCACGGAGATGCTGGCGGTGACCGGAAAGCCGATGAGTAAGATCATGGAGGACATCGAAAAGGAGGTCGGAAAGACCGCCTTTGTCGAGAACAACTACCGCTTCCGGAGCGAAGACAAGCCCAGGTACATCAAGACGATCATGGAGGACCGCTTTGTTCCGTCCCTTCCCTATGAAGTCGATCACATCTCGTACCTGGACGGCTGCAAGGTTTACTTCAAAAACGGAGGCTGGGTTTCCATCCGCTTCTCCGGCACGGAGCCTCTTCTTCGGGTATTCTCGGAGATGCCGGAAAAAGAACAGGCAGACACAGTCTGCCAGATTTACAAAGACGCGCTGCATCTTGGCAGCTGATCCGTATTTCCCAAAACTGTCATGGGAAGTCCCGGCGGACCAAACACAGGACGCCGGATTATCACATAAGGAGGAATTGATATGAAAAAGAAGCTCGTCACCATGACCCTTGTGGCTGCGATGACCGCAGCAGCCCTCGCAGGATGCGGAAGTTCCTCATCTTCGTCCTCATCCGCTGACTCTGCCGCCACGACCGCGGCAACGGAAGCCACAGCAGCCTCCACCGAGGCAGCATCTGCCACCACCGAGGCCCCTGCCGCCACCGGCGATCAGGTCAGTCTCAACGTCATTGCCGCCCAGTACGGCCAGAACACCGCAAGCTGGTGGGCAGACTTCCAGAAGGAGTTCAACGAGGCAAACCCCGGGATCAACTTAAACGTGGAAGTCGTCTCCTGGAATGACATCTACACCGTTGTCAACACGAGAATCGCAAACGGGCAGGCGCCGGACATCCTCAACATCGACGTCTTTGCGGACTTCGTGGCAGATGACCTTCTCGTTCCCGCATCCGAGTACACCTCCGATGAGGTCTACAACAAGCTGTATCCGTCCTTCCTGGAGCAGTCCGACATCGACGGCACGATCTGGGCAATCCCGGATCTGGC
>JBJEYC010000242.1:0-9965 GCA_051886435.1 Lachnospiraceae bacterium | reverse complement strand
AGTTTCGGAAAAAATCACAAATATGTGCAGGCGCTCGCCCACTCCGACAACGACGACATCACCGGGACGTGGAGCGTCGACAAGAGGCTCCTGTATGACAAGGACGGCGGGCACGGGATGATCTTTGTCACCCGGGAGGGGAACTATTGCCTGACACTCCACTCCCCCAATATTCCCCAAAAGGAGCATCCCGTCTTTATCCCCATCCGGTATCAGGACGGGGTCCTTACCATCGCCCCCGGAAAGGAAGATGCCACGTGAAAGCCATCCGACTAAAGACAGAAGACCTCTTTGCCCCGCTGGGGCTTGGCACAAAAACGCCCCATTTTTCCTGGAACTGCGCAGGCGGGCGCACACAGACCGCCTATCAGATCATCTGCACCCGGGCAGAGACCGCGCCGGGGGAAATTCTCTGGGACAGCGGCATCATCAGGTCCTCTTCCATGTCCCACATCGCCTACCAGGGGAAACCCCTCCACAGCCGGGACCTTGTGATCTGGACGGTCACCCTCTGGGATGAGAACGGCCTTCCCGGGGAGCCCTCTGAGAGCCGGTTCGAGCTGGGACTTTTGGAGCATGCAGACTGGACGGCCAGGTGGATCGCCGGGGATTACACGCCAAAGAAAAACAGGCGGTATCCCGCCGACTGCTTCCGGAAGGTCTTTGCGCCGGATCCGGACGGGAAGGGCATTGCAAGAGCCCGGCTGTATGTGACGGCGCGGGGAATCTATGATGTCACGATCAACGGGCATCTCCTGGAGGACTTTCTTTTGGCGCCCGGCGTGACCGACTACCGAAAGCGCATCCAGTATCAGACCGTAGATGTCACGGATCTTCTGCAAAGCGGCGCTGACGCCAATCACAGCTGCACGCTGGAGCTTGGCCTTGCGGACGGCTGGTTTCGGGGGAGCGTCGCCGCCTACGGCGTCACCTGCGTATACGGAACGCAGACCAGCCTGCTGGCACAGCTCGAGGTGGTCTACACCGATGGGACCTCCCAGACGATCTGCACCGATGCCGGCTGGGACTGGAGCAATGACGGCCCGATCCGCTTTGCGGATCTCAAGGACGGCGAGATCGTCGACGCCGGGCGGGTTCCCTCCTACCGCCAGAAGGCCAGGGAGGTTCCCGCCCCAAAGGCCTTCCTTGCTGCCTCCGACAATGTCCCGGTCACCGGACACGAGCGCTTTGCGGCAGTTCAGATCACCCAAAGCGCCAAAGACGCCTCTTTCGTCGTCCTGGACTTTGGACAGAACATCGCCGGGTTTCTCTCCTTTGCGGTCGCCGGCAAAAAGGGCCAGCAGCTTCTTGTCACCTGCGGGGAAAAGCTGGATGCAGACGGCCATGTCGACCTCTCCGGCATTCAGGAGACCAGGCCCGCGGGCGGCTGGACGCAGGGGAAGCTGTTCGAGAAGCTCCTCTTCAACAAAGTGCGCGGAAAGGCGGATGTCACGCCAAGGCAGCAGATTCTATTCACCTGTTCCGGACAGGAGGACCATTACCGGATGCGCTTTTCGGTGTTTGGCTTTCGCTACGCCGAGATCACCTTCCCCGCAGATGATCCCGAAGCCGTTCCGATTCATCCGGATGCCTTCTTCGCGACAGCCGTCTACTCCGACATGGAGGAGACCGGCACCTTTGCCTGCTCGGACGAGCGGGTAAACAGGCTTGTGGAAAACACCCGCTGGAGCATGAAGGGGAACTTCCTCGATATCCCGACCGACTGCCCGACAAGAGAGCGCCTCGGGTGGACCGGGGACGCGCAGATCTTCTTCTCCACCGGCGCCTACTTCTTTGATCTTGCCGCGTTCATGCGCAAATGGCTTCGCGATATGCGCGATGCGCAGTACGCAGACGGCCTTCTCCCCGCGGTTCTCCCCTACGCAGGGGTGGAGATGATGTACAAATCCACCGGCCAGTCGGTCGGCTGGGCGGACGCGGTGTATCTCATCCCCTGGCGGTACTACCTGCGCTATGGGGACCGGGAAGTTCTGGCCGCGGCCTGGCCGATGATGAAAAGATATGCCGCGTTTCTCGAAAAGCATCTGGAAAAGGACGGCCACTATGAGAAGGGGGTTCACCTCGGGGAGTGGCTGGAGCCGGAGGAATTCCGGGAGAAAAAGTACGGCCCCTCCATGAAGCATCCGGAGGAGTGCACGGCCTATCTGTATCTTGCCATGGTGACCATGGCCAAAATCGCGGACCTTCTGGGACACCCGGAAGAAGCCGGGGACTATCGCGCCATCGCGGCCCGGGCCAAAGAGGTCTATCCCCGATATGCCTCGCTCGATACCGACCGCCAGGCGAAGCTGGTCCGTCCCCTTGCCTTCGGGCTCCTGGATGGAGACGCCAAAACCGCTGCCCAAAAATGTCTGAAGAAGGCTGTGGAAAATTATCGGTACCGGGTCGGCACCGGATTTCTCTCCACGCCGTTTCTGCTCCCCGTGCTCACGAAAGCCGGATACGCGGAAACCGCCTATCGGATTCTGCTGAATCCCCAAAAGCCGGGCTGGCTCTATGAGGTCGGACAGGGTGCCACTACGATCTGGGAAGACTGGGAGGGGAAACTCAGCCAGAACCATTACTCCCCGGGTGCCGTCTGCCAGTGGCTTTTTGACACCTGCGCAGGGGTCCAGGTAGCAGAAGAAAACCACTTTCGGATTGCCCCGGTCCCGGGAAAAGGCCTTTCATTTGCCGAGGCTTCGTACCAGAGCCCCTATGGCAGGGTGTGCAGCCGTTGGGAACGGACGCCGGAGGGCCTGCGGATTGCCGTCTCTATTCCCGCCAACTGCACGGCAGACATCTGTCTTCCGGACGGACAAAAGTATTCCGTGCAGGCTGGAGACTACGCCTATCTGCTGCAGAAGGGATGACGGAAAGCCACGCCCGCAGCCCAAAAGAGACTGGTCAGATCCTTGCCTGACCAGTCTCCTTTTGTTTTCTGACAAAGCTCACGAAAGATCCAGGCGCCTGATGAAGGCGTCCAGCTGCCGCTGGTTCCGGAGGACGATCACCTTGTCGGGATATTGGGCCTGGACAAGCCGGTAGCGGTCCCGGATCTTTTTGGTGCGGCCCTCCCACAGAATCCACCGGATGAATTCCCAGTCGAGCTTTTCATTGCAGTCCTTCGTCATGTCGGGCCGGCTCTTTCCCCGGTAGATCCGGTAGCGCCTTGCGCAGCGCAGCAGACAGTTCCATCTGCCAAAAAGCAGCAGCACGACAAGGTCCGCCTCCGCGATCCGGCGCGCATAGCAGAGATTGCTGTAATTCCCGTCGATGATCCAGCCGCCTGGATTCCCGTCAAGAAATGACTGGACGATGTCCTGCTGCGCTTCCTTCTCCCGGACTTCCCATCCCGGCAGGAACTGCACCGTATCCAGGTGCAGAACCGGAACCGGATACCGCTCGTGCAGCTTTCGGCACAGGGTGGATTTGCCGGAGCCGCTATAGCCCATGACTGCAATCTTCACGATACGCTGCCCCCTTTCCCGATCCGGGTGCTTTTTGTCCCGTTTCGTCACAACTTACCACAAGCCTCCCGGCTTCTCCACCCCCGAATTGTCCGTCTGCGCGGATCCGGATTTCTATGTCTTTGGCACCTTCCGGTTCACGAACCAGAAGCCGTTCTCCTCGTAGTACAGCTCGACGATCTGCCCGAGAATCCGGCAGACATACCGGATTCCGGCACCCCCTGCCTTGAGGCTCGCACAGCGGTCCACGCGCAGAACCCGGTCGATGTCATACGAGCGGCCATTCTCCCAGACGATATGGAGCGGCATCATCCTCCCATCGGAGGAAAAATCCGCGATCACCTCCACATATGCCTTGTTCGGGCTGGCCTGCTGCGTCTCCTGGACATTTTCCGCCAGCGGCACCCCGGGGCGGTCCGAGCGCCCCGAATCATGATGATAGTCATAGACTCCCATTCTGCTCACCTGCCTTCCGCAAGAAGCACGGTCTCACAGCCGCTCCGGTTGCCATGCTCCAGATAGGAGTGCGGATGGATCATGTGATCCTCCGCCGTCGCATTCAGCGAGGACAGATACGGGTCCTCGTGCATGATGCCCCGCTGCACTGCGGCGTACCCGTACCGGCTCCGGATCATCGACACCATCCGGTCTGCCCGCTTCTGCCGCTCCCGTCTTCCCTCATCCACAAACAGGGAGAGCTGCCGCGGCTGGTTCTCCGGCTTCAGGTCCCCGACGCTGATTCCGATGCTGCGGATCGGCTTCTCCCAGTGGTAGAGCCGCTGAAAGATGGAAAACGCCGCGGTCTCGATCTCCCCGGAGATGTTGGTGGGGGCCGCCAGTTTTTTCTGCTGATGGAACCCCCAGAGGTCATTGTCCCGGACATACACGGAGACCACCTGGCCCTCGAAGTGGTTCTGCCGCAGGCGTTCCGACACACTCTCCGCAAGGAGGTACAGCACCAGCCGCACGTCCTCGTCGTTCACCAGGTCCCGCGGTGTCGTCGTGCTGTTGCCGATGCTCTTGATCGGTGCCTCCACACCGAAGTCATTCACCGGCGTCCGGTCTTCGCCCCGGGCAAAGACCGAGAGCATCAGGCCGATCTTGCCAAACCAGTTCTGCAGGTAGACCGGATCCGCCCCGGCCAGCTCCCCGATGGTGCGGATGCCGTACTTTTCCAGCTTTTTGTCCGTCCGCCTTCCGACATACAAAAGGTCCGACACCGGAAGGGGATAGATCAGCTTCTGATAGTTGTCCCGGTCAAAGACCGTGATGGCATCCGGCTTCTTGTAGTCGCTCCCGAGCTTTGCGTAGATCTTGTTCCAGGAGACGCCGATGCTCACCGTGATGCCGAGTTCCCGCCGGATTCTGGCGCTGATCTCCTGCGCGATCCGATAGCCGTTGGCAATGGTCCTGGTCCGGTCACCCAGCACGCCGCAGCAGTCGGTCAGGTCGATCCAGCACTCGTCGAGGCCGAAGCTCTCCACCTTGTCTGAGTACTCCTGGTAGATGGCTCTCGCGAGGCGGGAGAAGCGCAGGTACAGGTACATCCTCGGCGGCACAAAGATCAGGTCCGGGCAGCACTGCCTGGCCTGCCAGAGCGCCATGCCGGTCTTCACTCCCTGGCGCTTGGCGATGTAGTTTGCCGTGAGGACAATGCCGTGCCGCTCCTCCGGATCTCCGCCGACGGCAAGCGGCTTCCCATTGTACTCCGGGTGATACAGCATCTCCACGGACGCATAAAAACAGTTGCAGTCCACATGCAGAATAATCCGGTCTGTCGTCATCCTCGCTCATCCCTTTCTTCCGCCTTCGTTCCGGCATCGTCTTCTCTCTTTGCACGGCCAGTATATCGCTATCTGTCGCCGAATAAAATGGACACTTTGGCCCGTTTTTCGTTTTTAGGTAGCATTTTGCTTGTATTTTGCGGGGGATGATGCTACTCTGTAAGCGGGCGGAAAAGACTTCCCGCACCGTTGCATGTTTGCTGTGAAGCGGCAGAACCTTCAGAAAGGGATCCCTATGGAAAACATCGGCACAATCATCACCACCTACCGGAAAAAAGCCCACCTGTCTCAGATTGAACTGGCAAAAAAACTGCAGGAAGAGGGAATTGAAGTCGGCTCCAAGAGCGTCTCCGCCTGGGAGACCGGACGAAATGAAATCTCCGCGCGGACTTTCCTGCACGTATGCCGGATTCTGGAGATTCCGGACTGCCTGGAGGAGTACTTCGGGAGCAACCCGAAGGACCCGCTGGCCGCCCTGAACGAGGAAGGCAAGCAGAAGGCCCTCTCCTATATCGACATGCTGATCAATCCGGTGAGCTACGTGAAGGGAGCGGACGTCGTCCCCTACGAGCCTGCGCCGTCCGAAAAGCGTGTGCGCAGCGGCAAAAAAAAGCTCCGGCTCTACGACGCGAGGGTTTCAGCCGGAACCGGAGATTTTTTGGACTCGGATTATTACACGACGATCGAGGTGCCCAGCAAAGAGGCAAAGAATGCGGACTTTGCGGTCACCATCAACGGAGACAGTATGGAGCCGGAATATCACGATCACGACATGGTATACGTGCACCGGCAGGATACACTCGAAGACGGGGAGATCGGGATCTTCTCCCTCAATGACATGGCCTACATCAAAAAATTCAGAGATACGGCGGACGGCACGTTTCTGATCTCGCTGAACCCGAAGTATCCGCCGATTCCGGTGCAGCCGGACCGGGACTCCTTCCGCATCTTCGGAAAAGTCTGCCGCACCCGGTAAGGTGCGGATGCCGCTGCACAGAGGAGGTGAACCCGCAGCATGTCTGAACCAGCAAACAACCTGATGAAGTGCCGGAAAGAAGCAGGCATTTCCCGATCCCGGGCCGCATCCGAACTGCAAGTCAGTGCCAAAACGCTTTACCGCTATGAGCACGGCACCCAGTGCCCGAATGTCTACATGGCGATCCGCCTCGCGGAATACTACCACCGGACCATACAGGAACTGTTTCCGCCGACGGACAGTATCTGACTTCGGAAAGGAGGCCCCTATGCCGTTCTGGAATCCCTGGCACGGCTGCACGAAGTGCAGCACCGGATGCAGCAACTGCTATGTCTATCGGCGCGACGCCGAGTTTGGCAGGGACGCCTCCCTGGTGAAGAAAACCGCCTCCTTCGATCTTCCGATCCGGCGGGACCGGAAGGGGAAATACAAAATCCAGCCGGAGGACGGCACAGTCATGACCTGCTTCACCTCCGACTTCTTCCATCCCGATGCAGATGCCTGGCGGCCAGAGGCCTGGCGCATGATGCGGGAGCGCTCCGACCTGCAGTTTTATTTCGTCACCAAGCGCCCGGAGCGCTTCTATGAGGGACTGCCTAACGACTGGGGAGACGGGTATGAGAACGTCCACATCTGCTGCACCTGCGAAAACCAGTACCAGGCAGACCGACGTCTCCCCATCTTTCTGCCGCTCCCGATCCGCCACAAGGAGATCATCCACGAGCCGATGCTGCAGGAGATCCACATCGAGAAGTACCTCGAACAGTACCACGACGAGATCGAATGCGTCTCCTGCGGCGGAGAGTCCGGGGAGGGCGCGCGGCTCTGCGACTACGGCTGGGTCATCATCTCCCGGCTGCAGTGCACGGAATACGGCGTCCCCTTCCACTTTCACCAGACCGGGAGTCTGTTCAAGCGCGGGAACCGGATCTACCACATTGACCGAAAGGATCAGGAGGAACAGGCAAGAAAGGCGGGGATTGATACGGCATCGTAGCTCCCGTCATCCGACTGCTGTCCCCTCCCCGGCTTTTCCAAGGTACTTTTCCAATAGGACCAGCTGGATCCCCGGGATTCCGTTGAAATCCGTGGTGAGGATGCCGATCTCCGTATACCCGTGCTTTTTGTACATCGTGCGGGCGGCCACATTCTTTTCCTGGGTATCGATCCGGAGCTCGGTGCAGCCATGCGCCCTGGCATAGTCTTCATAAAATGCCAGGAAGCACCTGGCGTATCCTCTCCCGGAATGCTTCGGTGAAATCACCAGGGTGTGCAGCACGCATACCTGGTCATCGGGGACCTGGTATTTCCAGCTGCCATAGCGGTAAGAATCCACCTGGAGCTTGTTGATGATTCCTGTCCCGACGATGTCTCCATCCTCCTCCAGTACAAACAGATCGCCGCGTTGGACCGCCATCTCCGCAGTCGCCCGCACGGGATAGACGCCGCGGATCCAGCCGATCTGCTGCTTCTTTTCCTCCTCCGCGGTATGAATCTCGTCATACAGTTGTTCCACCTGGTCAATATCCTTTTCTGTCGCTTTTCTGATTTGCATTCCCGAATCCTTTCTGTGATCGCTCCCGCCGGTCAGTCCCGGTTGATAAACCGGCTCAGTATTTTCTGATAGCGGTACCAGCGCTCATTCTTTTCCCAGCCGAGGCACCGGTTCACCGCAAACGATCCGTTCAGGATGAACCGGAACAGCATTTCCGCCTCATCCTCCGCAAGATCATAATGCCGCATCAGCTCCGGGATCACCGTTGCCCGCTCATGTTCCGCAATGCGGTTGATGATGTGCTCGCTGATAAACGCATCCATAAACAGGTGATGGTATTTATCGGAGTCCGCGATGCGCTGGCAGGCGGGGAGAATCTCCTCATGATCCCGGATTTCCTGCAGGCTGCTGTCCTTGAGGGCATCCAAAAGATCCACGACGTTGCCGTCCGCTTGCTCCGAAAAGAGAAGGGCGTCATCGATGACTGCATCGAGCACCTCGTCCAGACTGTCGTAGTGCAGATAGAAGGTGGCTCTGGCAATGTCCGCCTGCTTGCAGAGCATCGTCACATTGATCTTCTCGTAGGGAATCCTGTTTGTGAGTTCCAGCAGGGCGTCTTTGATCACCTGCCTCGTGTACAGCGTTCTGCGATCTGTTTTCCTTTGCGTTTTCTCTGACATGCTGTGCTCCCGCAAAGCTCCTGTACAGATTTTCATTCCTGTACAGGAGTTTTCTTATTCTGAAGAACTGTACTTCAAATTCATCTGTCAAACAGTGTAATAAATGATAGACGGTATGTCAGCAAAAAACAATTCAGGCACGGCCTGTCACCAACGCAAGGAGAACCCATATATGACATTTTATGAACAGCTTGTCACAGAGACGCAGATGAACAACTTTTCAAGATATTACAACGTGTATGCGTCCGGCGGAACGGCATTCCCGCTGACCAAAAAGAGTCCCCTCCCGTATGCGGAGCAGATCAAAGAGTTTGTGAAAAAGGTGCAGGAGGCGGACTGCATCGTTGTCGGCGGCGCCTCCGGTCTCTCCGCGGCGGGCGGTGGGAATTTTTATTATGAAGACAACGAATCGTACCGCAAGTACTTCGGAAAATTCGCAGAGAAGTACCACTTCAAGGGAGCGTTCGCCGGCATGCTGGCGCACTGGGACTCCCGGGAGGAATACTGGGGGTACCTTTCGACCTTCCTCTACACAACGCAGCATGCGCCGATCCGGAAGCCCTATCTGGACCTGGATGCCATCCTCAGGGGAAAGGATTTCTTCGTCCTCACGACGAATCAGGACACACAGTTCGTAAAGCTGTATCCGGAGAGCAGGGTGGCAGAGATCCAGGGAGACCACCGGTTTTTCCAGTGCTCGCGGTGCTGCACCGACGAAGTCTGGGACGCCGTAAAGCCTGTGGAGGAAATGGTAAATGCGATGGGGGATGGCACCGCGGTGCCAAAAGAGCTGATCCCCAGATGCCCGCACTGCGGGGCGGAGGCGTTCCCGTGGGTCAGGGGATACGGAAACTTCCTGACCGGAAAGAAGTATGACGGGGAATACCAGAAAATTTCCGACTACATCCTGGCGCACAAGGAGAAAAAGATTCTTTTCCTTGAGCTCGGTGTTGGCAGGCTCACGCCGATGTTCATTCAGGAGCCGTTTTGGGTGCTCGTCAACAGCCTTCCGAAGACAAGCTATCTCTCCGTGAACCGGGACTACGCATTTTTGCCGGAGGCAATCGAGGACCGGGGACTGGCCATCCAGGGAGATATCGGAAAGGTTCTCTCTGACGTACTGACCGAAATGGACAATGAACACAGGGAGGCAAAAGATGAGCGGATTGCAAGTGAATGATTTTCAGAGTGCTGCGCAGTGGCTGCAGGAAGCCGATGCCATCCTGATCACCGCCAGCAACGGTCTTTCCATTGCGGAAGGGTACCATATCTTCGCGGACAATGAAGCCTACAAAACGTATTTCGGAAAGTTCCGGGAAAAATACAGCACGGACTGCCTGATTCGGGGACTGTTCACGCCGATGACCGAGGCAGACCACGCGGAATACCTTGCGGCAGTACACCGGTACCTGATCGAGGATTACACCGGAAGCGCCGTGATGAAGGACCTGCTTGTGCTGGTCCAAAACAAGCCGTATTTCATCGTGACGAGCAATGGCGACACTCATTTCCAGATGAACGGGTTTGACGCGGAGCGGATCTTTGAGATGGAGGGAAATT
>JBJEYC010000241.1:0-2078 GCA_051886435.1 Lachnospiraceae bacterium | reverse complement strand
TCTCGACGCCGATTCCGCTGGACTCCTTGCGGACCGTGAAGGTGGTCCGGTTGGAACCGCCCTGGACCTTCAGAACGGTGCCCTCGAAGATCTGAACTCTCTCGCGGTCGCCCTCTTTGATCCTGTTGTAAACGCGGACGGTATCACCGACACCGAACGCGGGTGCTTCCGCCTTGCACTGGGAAGCCTCGATCTCACTGATAATGCTCATGATGTTCTCCTTTACTTATGGATGTTCTTGCCGGTGATTCTGGCAGAGGACCATCTCCTAACTCAACACAGCTTTTCTAATTTACCACAGCCTCTTCGCGCATGCAAGGAATTATTATTCCCCGCTCTCCCGCAGGATTCGCGCAAAGCGCCGCTTCTCGGATGGGGTCATCGGCGTCTGTTTCATCTTTTCAAGATACGCCTCGTACAGGTCCGGGCGCCGCTCCCTGGTGCGGGCAAGACTCTGGGCCAGCCGCCACTCCGAGACCTTTTTGTGATCTCCGGACAGGAGCACCTCCGGGACATCCATTCCCTGCCAGCTCTCCGGCCGGGAGTACTGGGGGTACTCCAGAAGGCCGTTCTGGAAGGAGTCAGTCTCAGCGCTCTCGCCGTTTCCCAAAACTCCCGGCACCAATCGGGAGACCGCGTCCACCACGATCATCGCGGGAAGCTCGCCTCCCGTCAGGACATAGTCCCCGACGGAGACCACCTCCGCGTGAATGGCTTCCAGGGCCCGCTCATCGATGCCCTCGTAGTGGCCGCAGAGAAGGATCAGATCCTGTTCCTTCGCAAAGTCTGCTGCCATCTCCTGGGTAAAGAGAGCGCCCTGTGGTGTCAGATAGACAACCCTTGCGGGCGTGGGGAGCGATTTCTGCACCGCTTCACAGGCATCGAACACAGGCTGCGCCTGCATCAGCATGCCGGCCCCGCCGCCGTAAGTGTAGTCATCCACCCGGCCGTGGCGGTTTTCCGTGTAGTCCCGTATGTTGACACAGGACAGACGGATCAGATCCCGGTCCATGGCGCGCTTTAGGATGCTCGTATGGAGCCCGCTCTCCACCATCTCCGGAAAGAGCGTCAGCACGTGAAAATTCATCACAGATCCTCCAGCCCCGGCAGAAGGTGTACCTTCATGTACCCCTCCTCGGGCCTGGTCTCGAGGATGCACTCCTTCGTCGCCGGGATGAGAAGTTCGGTTCCATCCTCCCGACGAACCACGTACACGTCGTTGGCGCCGGTGCGGATGACATCGGAAAAAGTGCCAAGCACCCTTCCGTCTTCCTCCTCGACCCGGATCCCGATCAGATCCGGGATGTAGAACCTCCCCTCGGGGAGCTTCGGGGCATCTTCCCGATCCACCAGGAGTTCTGCTCCGTGCAGGAGCCTCGCCGCATCCATGTCCTCGATGCCAGCCAGGTGGATCACCACAAACTTCCCGGCAAAGCGGCAGTTGGACGCGGTGGTCTTTGTGACCTTTCCCCGGTGCCGGATATAAACGGTCTTCAGTATCCGGAACCGCTCCGGGTCATCGCACTCGGCAAAGACCTTGACATCGCCCTTCACGCCGTGGGTGCCCGCGATGGTTCCGATCACAAACTGTTTTACCATGGTCACGGTTCGTCTTTCGGCGCAGCTGCCTCGTCCCGGGACTCGATGTTGACGTCAACGATCTCCTCCTCACGGGAGGCGGCCGCCTTCACCACTGCCCGGATTGCCTTGGCGATCCGTCCCTGTCTTCCGATGACCTTGCCCATGTCAGAGGCAGCGACCTGGAGATTTACCTTGGTGACCCTGCCGTCCTTCTCTTCCGTGACGACGACTTCCTCCGGGTGCTCCACCAGGTTTTTCGCTATTACTTCAACCAATTCCTTCATCGTGTCTCCTTCGCCTGCCATGCAGGTCCACTGCAAAAGACCTCAGGAATCAGTTCGCCTTTCTGGCAGCCTTGATGAGCTTGTTGACAACGGTAGTCGGCTGTGCGCCCTTTGCCATCCAGGCATCGGCCTTCTCCAGGTCGATCTTGATGGTAGCAGGATTGGTGTTGGGATCATAGGTGCCGATCTGGTCGATGGCAACGCCGTCCCTGG
>JBJEYC010000240.1:0-2085 GCA_051886435.1 Lachnospiraceae bacterium | reverse complement strand
GAGCCGGAGAGCACCGCGCTCTCCAATCTCTTTATCGATGAGTACATGAAGGATGCCAACGACGCGGAGCTGAAGATCTATCTGTATCTTCTGCGCGAGATGAAGGCGGGGAAGTCGACGAGCATCCTGGACATGGCGGACCAGTTCAACCTGACCGAGCGGGAAACCGTGCGGTGCCTGCGCTACTGGCAGGCACAGGGTCTGGTGCACCTGTCCACAGACGAGGACGGGACCCTGACGGGGATCCGCCTGTTAGAGCCCCGGCCGAGACGCCAGCAGCGGGTCATCCCGATCACGCCGATGCTCGGGGGCCATGCGCAGGAACAGCCAAAGGCACAGGATCTGAAGTTCACCCCCGCGCCCAGACAGCCGCAGCCGGCAAGCCCGCGGCTTGCCTCCGGAGATGAGGCCGCCAAGGCGCAGCTTCTGTTCATCGTTGAGAGCTACATCGGAAAGCCCCTCTCTCCCAAGGAGATGCAGACCGTCTACTACATCTGTGATGACCTGCACTTCTCAGAGGATCTGGTGGACTACCTGTTCCAGTACTGCGTCGGAATGGGAAAGAAGGACTTCCGCTACATTGAAAAGGTGGCTGCAAACTGGGCCGAGAGCGGCATTTCCACCGCTCGGGACGCCCAGAAGGCCGTGGCAGAGAACAAGAAGAATGCCTCCTCCCGGAAGGGTACCGCAGGCGGGCGCTTCAACAACTTTGCACAGAACACCTACGATTTTGATGATCTGGAGAAAAAACTCCTGGAGAACTGAAGAGGAGGGCCGGTTTGGGTCTGACAAAGGAACAGTACGACCGCATCATGCAGGAATACGCGGCGGCGCGGGATCAAAACCTGCATGAGCAGACGAAAAGACGCCATCTGGTCTACGCAAAAATCCCGGAATATCAGCAGCTCGACAAAGAGATTCCATCCCTCGGGGTGGAATCTCTTCGCGCTGCCATTGGCGTCTCTCCCGAGGAAGGACGCGTCCGCATGCAGAAACTTCGCGCCGCCATCGACGAGAAGGTGGCAAGAAAGCGGGCACTCCTTGTGGAGAACGGATTCCCGGAGGACTACCTCGCGCTCCACTACAACTGTCCCGACTGCCGTGACACCGGCTACATCGACGGGCAGAAGTGCCACTGCCTGAAGGCCCGGGAGATCGAAGTTCTCTACGATCAGTCCAACTTAAAGAAGCTGACGGGGTCCAACAACTTCTCCCTGATGACAGACGTTTATTACCAGGGAGAGGAAAAACAGCTGTTCCACAAGGCAGCCGCCACCGCCCGCTCCTTCGTCCAAAATTTCGACCGACACTATGAAAATCTGTATTTCTATGGTACAGTCGGAACCGGAAAGTCGTTCCTTTCGATCTGCATTGCCAAGGAACTGCTCGACACCGGCCACTCGGTGCTGTACTTTTCCGCGGCCGGTCTCTTTGAAATACTTTCTTCGTATGTATTCGGCAAAAAGCCGCGGGAGGACTACGCGTCCTTTCTGGATGCGCTGTATTCAGTGGACCTGCTCATCATCGATGACCTGGGCACCGAGCTCACCAACGGCTTCGTGAAGACGCAGCTGTTCGAGTGCATCAATGAGCGTCATCTGGGCAGCCGCGCCACCATCATCTCCACAAATCTCTCCCTCAGGGAACTGCAGGGCGTATATTCTGACCGCATCTTTTCGAGAATAACCAGCAATTACACGGTATGCAAGCTGACAGGACCTGATATCCGCGTCCTGAAGAAAGTGAGGAAATAGGTAAGCATGGAACCAGTTAGACGACATGACAAGCGCAGCCTGGAGACCATTCCTGTAGGCTCTCTCGGACTCATTCCGCTCACCGGATGTGAGCAGATCGGACAGGAAATCGACTACTACCTGACCCAGTGGCGCGCCGAGCGCGAGGGAGAACACAAGAACAGCCTTGCCTTTGCCGGATACCAGCGTCCGACCTACATCGTGGACTGTGACCTGCCCCGGTTCGGTACCGGAGAGGGAAAGGGTGTGCTGAACACTTCCGTCCGCGGCATGGATCTGTATATCCTGGTGGACGTGGTCAACTACAGCAAGACCTACCGCCTGTTCGGGG
>JBJEYC010000239.1:0-10006 GCA_051886435.1 Lachnospiraceae bacterium | reverse complement strand
ATTTTTTTTGATAAAAGAAGAGGGCTGCTGCCAGTTAATGCAACAGCCCCTTTTTTCGTGGCCATGGCAGGCAAAAAACCCAAATAGTTTCATAATGAAACAGTTAAAGAAAACTATCGGCAAGAAAATGAGAGGATGTTCCAAAAAGAAGCAGGAAATCTGCCGAGAGGTGTCCACGGAGTGTTTCAATTATCGTAAGATGGTAGCAGAGTGAAAACAGGCAGTCAGGCAGTCGGGGGAAATCAACATGCCAAATCTGAGAGACAAAATTTTGATTCTGGCGGACGACATGACGGGGGCTCTGGATTCCGGCGTGCAGCTTGTGGGCCGCGGGCTTTCGGCAGTCGTCCTGCCCGACTGGCACGCCGCCCTCTCCGATGAGGAGGAGGACTGCAGCGTGGTGGCGGTGAACACCGAGTCCCGTCACCTGCCAGCACAGGAAGCGGCGGCCATTGTGGAACAGCTCGTTCGTCATGCCGTGCACTGCGGCGCCTCCCGGATCTACAAAAAGACCGACTCGGGACTTCGGGGAAACGTGGGTGCTGAGATCGCCGCTGCCCTGCAATACGCGGGGCGGGAGCGGATCCACTTTATCCCGGCCTATCCGGCCGCGGGCCGGACAACCCGGAACGGTGTGCAGTATGTCAGCGGCGTCCCTCTGGCCCAGAGCATCTTTGCCCGGGATCCCATCGAGCCCATGACAGAGAGCGAGGTGGCAAAGATCCTGCAGCGGCAGACAGATGTGCCGGTTCACGTGATCCGGAAGACGGAGCCAGCCGATGTCAGATCCCTTCAGGGAATTCTCCTCTACGATGCGCAGACGGATGAAGATCTGAAGGACATCGCCTCCCGCCTGAAGGCGGAGGGGGAACTCTTTCTCACCGCGGGCTGCGCAGGCTTTCTCGAGTACATGCCCTTCACGGCAAAGGCGCGCACGAAAACGCGCCTGCCGGAGCTGCCAAAGGAACTCCTTGTCGTCTCGGGTTCCAAGAACGCGGTGACAGGGCAGCAGCTCGATGCCGCCGAGCAGGCGGGCGCCGCAAGACGCCACGTGCCGGTGGAGCAGATCCTCGCGGGAACCTGGTCAAAGGAGGCGCAGCGCGCCTTCCTCGAGGACGCGGGAAGGGCCTTTGCGGGACATTCCGTCGGGATTCTCGACACGCTCTCGGAGGTGGATTTTTCCCGGCTTCCCCCGATGGATTCCGGGCAGGCCGGTCAGGTGATTGCCGCGGGGATGGGAACGCTCCTGTCCCGGTGCACGGAGCTTCTGCCTGGCAGAACGCTGATGGTCATCGGCGGCGACACACTCCAGGGTCTCATCCGGGCCCGCTCCATTCAAAAGCTCTATCCCGTCGCAGAACTTGACACGGGCGTGGTGCTCGGCAGCTTTGTCAGCGGCGGCAGAAAACAGTACGTGATCACCAAGTCCGGCGCCTTCGGTGAGCGGGATCAGATCAAAACATTGCAGCAAAAACTCTCCGACCTGCAGGCCGGATCCGAGTGAAAACACAGTACAGTACAGGAGGTAAATGACATGTCATTGGAACAGTACAGCTTGAAAATGCCCAGAGCAACTTACAGCGGCGTCAACGCCATGGAGAACATTCCGGCCATCCTGAAGCAGGCAGGGGCAAAGAAGGTGGCAGCCTTCACGGACAAGAGCATCCGTGGACTGGGTCTGTTTGACCTGGTTGAGGCCGAGATCAAGAAGGCCGGCATCGAGTATGAGATCTTTGACAACCTTCCTGCAGAGCCCAGTTACCATCAGGTACAGGACGTCATCGATCAGTTCAAGACCACCGGAGCGGACTTTGTCATTGCCTGCGGCGGCGGCTCCGTTATGGATGCAGCCAAGCTCGCCAGCGTCCTTGTGACCGATGAGTATGGTGTGAAAGAGCTTCTGGATGACCCCAAGCGGGCCAAGAAGTGCGTTCCGATTCTGACCATCCCCACTACGGCCGGCACCGGCGCAGAGTGCACGCCCAACGCCATCGTCGGTGTTCCGGAGAAAGAGGTGAAGATCGGCATTGTCAATGACAACATGATGTCCGATTACGTCATCCTCGATGCGCGTCTGATCCAGAATCTGCCCAGAAAGATCGCAGCTTCCACCGGTATCGATGCAATGTGCCATGCCATCGAGTGCTACACCTCCAACAAGAGCAATCCGTTCTCCGATACCTTTGCGCTGCGCGCCTTCGATATCATCATGAACAACATCGAGAAGGCCTGCGATGATCCGACCGCACTGGCTGAGAAGAACAACATGCAGATCGCAGCCTACTACGGCGGCGTCGCGATCACAGCATCCGGCACCACCGCTGTGCACGCCCTGAGCTATCCTCTTGGCGGCAAGTACCATGTAGCACACGGCACCTCCAACGCCATGCTCCTGATCCCGGTCATGAAGTACAACGCCGAGGATCCGGCCTTCCGCGCACGGCTCGCCAGCGCCTTTGATGCAGCCTATCACGGAGACAAGAAGTATGCGACGGCAGATGAGAAGGCTTATGCCCTGGTCGACTGGATGGGCGAGATCGTCCGTCATCTGGATATTCCCACGGACCTGAAGCAGTTCGGCGTCAAGCCCGAGGATCTGGACGGTCTTGTCGAGGCAGGTCTGCAGCAGCAGCGCCTTCTTGTCAACAACATCCGCAAGGTGACGGCAGAAGATGCCAGAAAGATCTATCTGCAGGTTATGTGAGCAGGAGCCCGGGCGCCCGTCCCGGGGAAATACGGAGGAAGGATTCTATGGCAATCAAAAAACTCCCGGGACTGACACCGGACGGACAGATCTACTATGATGAAGAGATGCGGGTAACGGAGGCCATGCTTCCGCCGGGACCCTGGCCGACTGCCCATGCGCCAGCTCTTTTGGAGACCGCGGCGGGGACGCTCCTTTGCTGCTGGTTTGCCGGCACTTATGAGGGCGGCGCGGACATCAATGTGGTGGTGTCCAGGCTTCCCAAGGGAGCTGACCGGTGGGAGGAGCCGGTCAACGTCTCCAATGAGAACGATTTCTCGGATCAGAACCCCTCCCTGTTTCTCGCCCCGAATGGTGAGATCTGGTGCATGTACACCTCCCAGCTTGGCAGACAGCCCGGCAAGGACAACATGCAGTACACCGCGGTGGTGAAAAAGCAGGTATCCACAGACGACGGAAAGACCTGGAGCGCACCGGAGACCGTTTTCAACGAGCCCGGCACCTTCTCCCGCCAGCCGATTCAGATCCTCTCCAACGGCAGATGGATCTATGGCAACTGGATCTGCACCGACTCTGCCGCCGGCCTTGCCGGCGATCCCAGCGCCTTCCGCATCTCGGACGACGCGGGAAAGACATGGCGCAGAGTGGACATGCCAAACAGTCACGGCAGGGTTCATCCGACAATCGTGGAGCTTTCTGACACTCCTGGACACCTCGCAGCATTCATGCGCTCCAGGGAGGCGGACTGGATCTACCGGAGCGACTCCATGGATTACGGAGATCACTGGACAGAGCCCGTTCCGACCGTGCTGCCGAACAACAATTCCTCTATTTCGGCAGTGCGTCTTGCAAGCGGACGGATTGCGATCTGCTATAATCATTCCAGTGCCCCTAAAAGTTACACAAAGAAGGGCGCCTGGCCGGGACTTCGCTGCCCCATCACGATCGCCCTCTCCGAGGACGGCGGAAAGACCTTTCCGCTCATCCGGAACGTGGAGCGCGGCGAGGGATACGTGGGTGAGGAGAACCGGGGAAGCAACCGCCAGTATGAGTACCCCTACATTATGCAGGCAAAGGATGGCATGATTCATGTCGCCTACGCCTATCAGACGCGGCGCGGCATCAAGTGGATGACGCTCTCGGAGGAGGACATCATCGGCTCCGTCCGCGGTGCCTCCACTTACAATCCGACCTCCGGAGAAGTCGGAAAAGCGTGATGAAATCTCCGGCAGGCGAATCTACCGCCTGCCGGAGTTTTTTTCCATATCGGGAAAACAGAGGAAAGAGGTTGACTTATGGGATACCGGATTCTCGCGGTGGCCCCCTATGAGGCACTGAAAAAGATGCTCGAGGGCATTGCGGAGGGCATGAAAGATGTGCAGCTCGACTGCCGCGTCGGCGACATGGAGGAGGGAGCCAGGATCGTGCAGGAGGCCCCGAAGGGGCAGTATGACGCCATCATCTCCCGCGGCGGCACAGCCCGCTGCATCGAGAAGGTGACCACGATCCCTGTCATCGACATTGTGCCCTCGGTCTATGACATCCTGCGGGCCATCCGGCTTGCGGACAATTACCGGGAATCCTACGCTGTGGTGGGCTTTCGCAATATCACGGAGCCGGCCCACCTTCTGTGCGACCTTTTGGGACGCCGCCTTCGGATCATCACAATCCGGGACGGAGAGGAGTCGGCCATCGCCCTTTCTCAGCTCAAGAGCCAGGGAATCCGTACGGTGGTCTGCGACAACATCACCCAACAGCTCGCAAGGGAGCAGGAGATCAACGCGATCCTGATCACCTCCGGCGTGGAATCCGCGATGGAGGCCATGAACCAGGCGGTGCGCATCTGCCGCAGCTACAGCACGATCTGCGAGGAGAACCGGTTCCTCCGGGCCATCCTGGAGAACGGGGGCTCGTCCACCATCGTCTACTCCGAGGATGGGGACATGTTCCTGTCCACCTGGAAGGGAGACAGCGGCGAAGAAGAGGCAAAGGAGCTGATGAAGCGGGAGCTTCCCGGAATCCTGCGCAACGGGGACCAGAAGTTCTTCCGCACGATCGGCCACACCCTCTACTCGGTGGAGACCCGGACCTCGGAGTACAACAGCAAGCGGTATGTGCTGTTCTACATCACCGCTTCCAAGATCCCGCTCTCCCGGGGACGGTACGGGATTCAGTTCTTCTCCTGTGAAGAGGTGGAAAAGCGCTACTACGAATCATTCTATTCCACCTCCGGGGTCCTCGGCATCTACGCGGACCGGATGAAAGAGCTTGCCCAGGCAGGACGCCCCATTATGATTGAGTCGGAGGAAGGCACCGGGCGGGACACGATCGCGGGTTATATCTATGCCAGGAGCGAGCTGAAGTCCCATCCGCTGATCTTCATCAACTGTCCGCTTCTGGATGACCGGGGCTGGGAGTATCTGCTGAACCACTACAACTCCCCGTTCAACGACAACGACAACACGATTTATCTGTCGGGAATCGACCGGATCTCCGAGGACCGGCACAAGCGCCTGCTGTCACTGATCATCGACTCGAACCTGCATCGGCGGAATCAGCTGATCTTCTCCTCGGATCAGAATATGCCGCCGGATGTCCGGCGCAGGGTTAACGACTACACCACAAAGCTTCTGTGTGCCAAGATCGGTCTGCCGCCCCTTCGGGAGCGCCGGGAGGAGATCCCGCTGATCGCGAACCTCTATCTCTCCAAGCTGAACCAGGACCTGGGGCGGCAGATCATCGGTCTTGAGCCCCGGGCGGAGGAAATGCTCGAGGACTACAGCTGGCCTCAGAACTACCGGCAGCTCCAGCGGGTACTGATGGAGAGCGCCATGCACACGGAGACGAACACCGCCTATATCCGGGCGGATACAGTGGCCATGATCCTGCAGCAGGAGAAAGCCTCCAACGTCTACCGGGATCTGTTTTCCTCTTCCGCAAGGGAGAAACTCCCGGATCTGACCCTGGAGGAGATCGACCGGCAGATCATCCAGAAGGCGCTGGAGGACAATAAGGGAAACCAGAGCAGGACGGCCAAGCAGCTGGGCATCAGCCGCACCACCCTGTGGCGGTACCTCGGAAGGGGTAAGAACACTGAATCGTTCCAAAACGAAACATAAACGGAGACATATTTCAAAACTGTTGCGAAACAAAACAGTTTAAACGGCGTAGGACGTGGGGAAGCCGGAAGAACCTTGTTATCATTTGGGATACGTAGAGGGGACCTGCTCCAAAAATTATCGGGCAGGAACTCGGAAAGAGGAGGAGAACTCATATGACAGTCCCAATGATACTGGCAATGGTAATCATCATCTTCATGATCATTCTGATCATGGCAGATAAGCTTCCCTTCGGAGCACCGCCGCTGATCGCATGTCTTCTGATGGTGGTGTGTGGGGTCTGCGACATCAAGACCGCTTTCGGCGGTTTCGCAAACCCGACCATCATCATGCTGGCATCCTTCATGGCGATCATCGCTGCCGTCGAGAAGACCAGCTTTTTCGAGAAGTTCCGCAAGCAGATGTTCAACCTCTCTGAAAAAGGCGGATTCAAGGCCTATGTGGCAATGGTTCTTTTGGTCATGCTGGCATGTTCCATCTTCGGCACCGGCTCCACTGCTTACTACGTCTTCGTCATCGGCGTGCTCTCCACGCTCCCTTACAGCAAGAACCTGCCGCCTTCAAGAGTTCTGATGCCTGCCGGCTTTGCTGCAAACCATCCGCTGATTCCCATCAACGTGGCTCTGCAGTACGGCGTTACGATGGCGGTTCTGCAGTCCGCTGGTGTTGATACCACCGTGGATCTGGTCCGCTACTCTGCAGTGAACTTCATCCTCTCTATGGCATTCCTGGCTTGGGCTCTGATCGCATACCGCACGCTGCCTGATCATCCGATTGCTGAGGCAGAGAAGAAGGAAGACAACAAGGAGAAGGTTACCCTGACCAAGAAGCAGGAGACCATCACCTACATTCTGTTCGTAATCGCAGTCGTCGGCATGATCCTGGATTCCAAGATCGGCGATGCGGGCTATGCTATCACCGGTCTGGCCGTTGCAGGCCTTCTGGTCTTCAACATCCTGAGCTTCAATGAGATCCGCGAGTCCATCAGCGCACCGATCATCCTGATGTCCGCCGGCGTCATCGGCATCGCAGACGCCATGGGCAGCACCGGTCTCACCGATCTCGTTGGCCGGACCGTCGCCAATGCACTGGGCACCAATGTTTCGCCTTTCGCTCTGGTCTTCGTATTCTGCATCCTGACCAGTGTTCTGGCTACTCTCACCGGTTCCACCATCGGAACGGTTTACGTCTTTGCACCGATGGCCATCGCCACCTGCGTGAGCCTTGGCCTGGATCCCAGAGCTGCCGCTACCGCCATCACGATTTCCGGCTGGTGCGGACACTTCCTTCCGATCGACGGCATGCCTGCTATGATCATGGGCGCCGGCGACTACAACATGAAGGAGTTCTGGAAGTACACCATTCCGCAGTATTTCATTCGCCTGCTGGCACTCTCGGCAGGTTCTCTGCTGATCTTCCCTATGAAGTGAGGCACACTGTAACAATAAACGAATCGACATCCTGATCACAAAAAGGAGGACACTATGGCAGACAGACCAATCGTAGGCATCACAATGGGAGATCCCTTCGGGAACGGACCGGAGATCTCCGTGAAGGCACTTAATGACAGGACTCTGTACGACCGCTGCAAGCCGCTGATCATCGGCGACAAGAGCTCCATGGAGTACGCCCTGAAGGTGGCAAAGATCGTCAACGGCATCGACCTTGCACTGAATGTGGTCAGGGAACCTGCCGAGGGCCGCTATGAGTATGGCACCATCGATCTCATCGATCTGGGCCAGGTTCCGGCGGACAAGATCCCGAACAGCCTGGACAACCCGGCAGGGCCGCAGCCTTTCCATGTGGGCGCCTGCGCTCTGGGCGGTGAGGCAGCCTTCCAGTACGTCGTCTATGACATCAAGCTCGCCATGGAGGGCAAGGTTGGCGCAACCGTGACCAACGCACTCTCCAAGGAGGCCATCAACATGGCCGGCCACCACTACAGCGGACACACCGAGATCTACGCGGACTACACCCACACGAAGAAGTACGCGATGATGCTGGCCCATGAGGACCTTCGGGTGGTGCACGTCTCCACCCATGTTTCCCTTCGCAAGGCCTGCGACCTGGTCAAGAAGGATCGCGTGCTGGACTGCATCCACATGGCAAACGACGCATGCAAGGCTCTGGGCATTGAGAATCCCAAGATCGGTGTCGCCGGCCTGAACCCGCACTGCGGTGAGGACGGCATGTTCGGAACCGAGGAGATCGAGGAGATCCAGCCTGCCATCGATGAGGCACTCAAGGAGGGAATCAATATCCCCGAGAAGAAGCCCACTCCGCCGGATACGGTCTTCTCCAAGGCACTCGGCGGCTGGTATGACATCGTCGTGGTCATGTACCACGATCAGGGACACATTCCGCTGAAGGTCAAGGGCTTCGTCTACAACAAGAAGGAGCACCACTGGGAAGCGGTGGCCGGCATCAACATGACCCTGGGCCTTCCGATCATCCGTGTCTCCGTCGATCACGGCACCGGCTTTGGTCATGCGGGAAGCGGCCAGGCAAATCAGCTGTCCCTGGTGAATGCCATCGATGCAGCACTGCAGATGGCTTCTTATCGGGCAAGCCACAAGGATTGAGGTGAGTACATGATCATCGACAGCATCCAACACATTGAAAACTACGCGCCGCTTCTTCCGAATCTCGAGGCAGGTCTTGCCGCGATCCGGAAGGAGCAGGCAAAGGGCCCGCTTGAGCCCGGCACCTATCCCTTTGACGGCGGCTTTTTCAAGGTCCAGAAGGGAGTGACCAAGCCCTTCTCCGAGGGAACTTTTGAAGCCCACCGCAAATATGTGGACGTGCAGATTCTGCTGGAGGGCTCTGAGGAGATCGCCTGGCAGGAACTCTCAGATCTGACCGAGGTCATTCCCTATGACGCGGAAAAGGACGCGGCCCGGTACACCGGGAGCTTTGAGCATCAGATCCGGATCAGCGCAGGAATGTTCTGGGCGGCCTTCCCCACAGACGGGCACAAGGCCATTTCCCACTCGAAGGAGCAGCAGTCCTTCACCAAGATCATTCTGAAACTTCCGGTTGAGAACAGATAGGAGGGCAGTTACAATGAAGCAGGTACCGATTAAGGGCATTATCGTTCCGATTATCACCCCCATGCACGAGGATGAGTCCATCAACACCGAGGTATTAAAGGAGCAGGTTGACCGCATGATCGAGGCGGGCATCCACGCCATCTTCTGCTTCGGCACCAACGGCGAGGGGTATATCCTGAATGGCAAGGAGAAGGAGCTTGTCCTCTCCACCGTCGTGAAGCAGGTAAATGGCAGGGTTCCGGTCTACGCGGGCACCGGCTGCATCTCCACGAAGGAGACGATCGAGCAGAGCAAGATGGCAGAGGCCTGCGGCGCAGATGTGCTTTCCATCATCACGCCTTCCTTTGCAGCAGCCAGCCAGGATGAGATCCGCCGCCACTATGAGACCGTGGCAGCAGCAGTCCCGGATATGCCGATCGTGCTCTACAACATCCCTGCCAGAACCGGCAACAAGATCGACCCCGCAACGGTGGGCAAGCTCTGCCAGGTAGACAACATCGTCGGTGCAAAGGATTCCTCCGGCGACTTCAAGAACATCCTGGGCTACATTGATGCCGGGAAGAACAAGAAGAACGGAAGCTTTTCCGTCCTCTCCGGCAACGATCAGCTGATCCTGTGGACCTTAAAGGCAGGCGGCACCGGCGGCATCTCCGGCTGCGCAAATGCTTATCCCCACAACATGGCCATGATCTACAACGAGTACGTGGCCGGCAACTGGGATGAGGCGAAGAAGTACCAGGATGCCATCGCACCATTCCGTGCCAACTTTGCAGGCTGCAACCCGAACACGGTGGTCAAGACTGCAGTGCGCCTGATGGGCTACGATGTAGGTCTGTGCCGCGCACCGTTCAACATGATCCCCGATGCGAAGATCGAGGCGATCCGGAAGAACCTTGCAGACAACAAGGCAAACGGCATGTGGTGAGCCAAGACAACTCAAAGCACACGAAAAAACTCCTGTTTCTCTGCGGACAGGAGTTTTTATTTGCCGGGGCAGTTCCGGTGTAGGAGGTAAGGTAAGTGACAAGCATGCAGATCATCGCACTGATCCTGTTCATCGCCATGTATGTGGTGATGGTGGCCAAGCAGGAGTGGAGGGTGTACGCCATCTGGGCGGTCGCCGTGGTATTCGT
>JBJEYC010000238.1:0-2089 GCA_051886435.1 Lachnospiraceae bacterium | reverse complement strand
ATCCGGACGGCACCCCGAAGCCGAAGACCTCTCACTCCCTTGCAAGAGTTCCGTTCGCAGTCTTCAACGGACCCGAGGGCACCGAGATCAAGGACGGCGACTTCGGTCTTGCCAACGTGGCAGCAACCACAGTGAAGATCCTTGGCTTTGAGCCTCCGAAGGAGTGGCTCGAGTCCATCATCAAGTAAGGAACAGGGAAATTACACCATCCCCAGACAAGCAGCACCGGCCATTACGCCGGTGCTGTTTTTTCCGGGGCAGGAAAAAACCATGAAAGATAAGAGAATTCTCATCATGAATACCGGCGGCACCCTCTCCTCGGTGATGAAGCGGGACGGCCTGGCACCGGGCCTTCGCACTGCGGACATCCAGAAGGAGCTGCGGATGGTCGCCCAGGGGGTGGATCTTGCCATGATGGATGTCATGGCAAGGGACTCCGCCAACATCTTTCCGGAGGACTGGGCATTCCTCGCGGAGAAGATCGGCGCACTCTGGCAGGACTACGACGGGATCGTCGTGATCCACGGCACCGACACGCTGGCCTACACCTCCTCGATGCTCTCCTACATGCTCCTCAACATCCCGATCCCGGTGGTGCTGACGGGCTCCCAGCTCTCGATGCAGAATCCCGTGGCGGACGCGATGGAAAACTGCCGCTGCGCGATCCACTTCGCGGCGCGGGGTGTCCCCGGCGTCTATGTCGCCTTCAACCGGAAGGTGATGCTGGGCTGCCGCTGCTCAAAGGTGCGCTCCCTCTCCTTTGACGCCTTTGACTCCATCGGGGTGCCGGAGGTTGCCACGATCTCCTCTTTGGGGATGAAGATCCGGGAGGAGATGATCCCCAGAAGGACCGACATCTTTCATCTGGAGAACCACTACTCGGACAAGGTCTTTTTGCTGAAGATGTTCCCGGGAGTCCACCGGGAGATCCTGCGGGGCCTGCAGAGTGCCGGGTACGAGGGCCTCTACATCGAGGCCTTTGGCATCGGCGGCATGCCCTTTCTGCAGCACGACTTTATCAGCGAGATCGAGACGCTGATCAAAGGCGGCATGACGGTCCTTGTGGGCACCCAGGTGCGCTATGAGGGGAGCAATCTCTCGGTCTATGAGACCGGAAGAAGGGCCCTTGCAGCAGGTGTTCTGGAGGCAAGAGATATGACCTCCGAGGCGGCCCTCACCAAACTCATGTGGGTCCTTGGCAAGACCCGGAACAAAGAGGAGATCCGGGACTACTTCTCGGTCTCCCTCTGCGGCGAGGTGTCCCTGAAGTAGGCACCCCTTTCATCCGGGTGTGGCCTCTGTTAGAATCAAGACAAATCAAAACGGGGCAGCAAGGGCGCCCCAGGGAGGATACTTATGAAACCAAGTCAGCTGTCCATGCTCGTTCTGATCCTGGGGATCTGTTCCATGGCGCTCTCCGAGCTCTCGCTCCTGGGGCCGGTTCTTGCGGTGATCACGATCATTCTCGGCATTGTTGCCGACAGGAAGGTCTGCAGGGAGAAGCGGGACAAGAACCGGATCCGGATCGGGTTTCTCGCAGCCTTTTTTGGGATCACGACTTTTGTCATGATGCTCGTTCTGGCCCACTCAATCAGCCCCGAAGAGCTGAATGAGCTGGGGGCAACCGCTGCCGCTTCACAGTGACGGGCAGGATAACAGGAGGAAACCGCAATGAGAGATGTATTTACCGGAACACCGAGCAAGTTGGGATTTGGCCTGATGCGCCTGCCAAGAGACAAGAGTGGAAAAATCGATGTGGAGGAGACCTCCCACATGGTGGATGCCGCTCTGGAAGCGGGAGTCACCTACTTCGACACGGCCTATGTCTACGAGGGCTCGGAGGAGGCCATCCGGAAGGCGCTTGTGGAGCGCCATCCCCGCAATACCTTTACCCTCACGGACAAGCTCAATGCCGGTTTTGCAAAAAACGAGGAGGAGGCAAAGAACCAGATCCACGTGAGCCTCGAGAGGACTGGTGCCGGCTATTTTGACTACTACCTGCTGCACGCAATCAGCGAGGACAATATCGACCGGTATGAGAAGTTCCACATCTGGGACTACATGCATGAGCTTTTGGAGAAGGGCCTCA
>JBJEYC010000237.1:0-2091 GCA_051886435.1 Lachnospiraceae bacterium | reverse complement strand
TACAGCACCTGCACCTTTGCCCCGGAGGAGGACGAGGAGACCCTGGCGGCCTTTTTATCTGCGCATCAGGATTTTTTGATGGTGGATCTGCCATCCATCCTTGGAGAGGACTTTGCGCGCTATGGCTTTTCGACGGGCCGGCCCGACTGGTGCCGCCTTTCAGTGCCGGAGACGATCCGGGAAAATCTTTCCCGTGCGGTACGGCTGTTTCCCCAGAACCTTCGCGGGGAGGGACACTTTGTGGCACGCCTTACCCGGGGCGAGGAGACGCCTTCCCGCCATCTCTCCCTGGTCCGCGCAAAGAAGGAAAATACAAAAAGACGGGGAAAGGAGACAGGACAGGAAAGTCTTGTCTTGGCCTTTACGACATTTGCAAAGGAAAACCTGAAGGAGGTCCCTCCGCAGACAGGTGTCTTTGTTCCCTTCGGGACCGAGCTCTACCGGATGCCGGCAGACCTTCCCCTGCAGGGTCTTCGGGTGCTTCGGCCGGGACTGGATCTTGGGAGCCTTGCGCATGATAGGTTTGTGCCGGGGCATGCCCTGGCTCTCGCCCTGAAGCCGGAACAGGCAAAGCGGTATCTGAACCTTGCCTCCGACAGCCGGGAGGCTGCGGCCTATCTCCACGGCGAAGCCATCCCCTGCGACCCCACGCTTCGGGGATATGTACTCGTTGGCTTTGACGGGTACTCGGCAGGCTGGGGAAAGGCGGCCGGCGGAATCTGCAAGAACCACTATCCCAAGGGTCTCAGACGGCCCTATTAGGAGGAAAACAACGTGATTTATCTGGACTATGCTGCCACTGCACCGATGCGGCCGGGGGCGGTCCGGGCGATGGAGGATGCCCTGACCTCCACCTTCGGCAATGCCAGCGCGTCCTACAGCGTTGCCCGAAAGGCCCGGGCGCTGTTGGATGAGAGCCGCGCGATACTTGCAGAGAGCATCCATGCGGACTTCTCCGAAATCATTCTGACTTCCGGGGGATCCGAGTCTGACAACCAGGCCCTGATTGCAGGGCTGGAGGAAACGGCAAAGGCGGGGAAACCCCGTCTTATCACCAGCAGCATTGAGCATCACGCGGTGCTCCACACCGCAGACTATCTTCGTGACCGGGGCTTTCCTGTGACGATCCTCCCGGTGAACCAGGAGGGCATCCTTGCACCAAAGGTTCTCGAGGAGGCACTGTTATCCCACCCGGATACCGGAATAGTTTCAGTCATGTGGGCCAACAACGAGGTGGGGACCATAGAGCCCATCCGGGAACTGGCAGAACTTGCCATCTCCCACGGGTGTCTCTTCCACACCGATGCAGTGCAGGCCTATGGAAAACTTCCGATCGATGTGCGGGAAGTTCCCGTCACCTTCCTCTCTGCCTCAGCCCACAAAATCGGCGGACCCAAAGGGATTGGATTTTTGTATATCAAAAAGGGCACCCGGATCGGGAGCCTCATCCACGGCGGCACCCAAGAGCGTGGAAGACGGGCCGGCACCGAGAACGTGCCCGCCGCCGCGGGCTTTGCCGCGGCCGTGCGGGAGTCGGAAAAAGAGCGGCAGATCTGGGAGGAACGGGAGCGCTCCCTGCAGCAGTACTTCAAAGACAGTCTTCTTGCCGCTTTCCCAGAGGAGTGCTACTGGAACGGACCAGATCCCGGGCCCTGCCGACTTCCCGGCAATCTCAACATTTCTTTCCCGGGACTTGTCACAGACGCCATGCTGATGAATCTGGACCTTGCGGGAATCTGTGCCTCCGGAGGTTCCGCCTGCACGACCGGGCTTCCGGAGCCCTCCCACGTGATCCTCGCGATGATCGATGACCCGGTGCGGGCAAAGGGCACCCTCCGCTTCACCCTGGGGCCGGAAACCACAAAAGAGGAGATTGACCGGACGCTTGAAGCGCTTCGAGACATCATCCCGCGCCTTCGCAGGGCACAGAAGAGCGGCATGTCTTGACAGGAAGTTCTCTGCAGAGTAAGGTAGGAACACAATAAAACACTGCTGGGGGAGCTGCTGCTGAGACAGGAGCCCGGCCGATCAATCTCCGGACGCGCACCTGACCCTTGGGACTTGAACCGGACAATACCGGCGTAAGGAAGC
>JBJEYC010000236.1:0-10094 GCA_051886435.1 Lachnospiraceae bacterium | reverse complement strand
TCGAGTCCGTGCAGACAAAGTAGTAGTTGTCCGGATCAAACCAGAACTCCAGGGTATCTCCCCGCCGAAAGGGCGTGGACTGAATCGGGAATACCGGCTTTGCGATCTCCCCGTCCGGTGCCCGGTAGGAAAAGCGTGCGCCGCAGACCTTCGGATGCTTTGCACTGCCGTAATAGCGGTACTCCTCAAAGGTGCCCGTGGTCTTTAGCGTGCACCGTTTCTGGTATGACCGAATCTTTTTGTGCTGCCGCCGCAGGTAAAAGACCAGGACCACCACGGCTGCCGCCGTCATGATCACAAACAGCGGGATCGCATGCCGGATCATCTTCTTCCACCATCAGCAAGTGCCTGGTCAAAGAAATCCAGCATCTCACCGCTCCAGGAAAAGGCACTGGTGGCATAGCCCAGCCCGCACCCGTGCCCCCCTGTGGGGAACAGGTGCAGGGTGCAGGGAATGCCCCGCCGGTCCAACTCGCGCTTTAATATCTTCGCGTTCTCCGGGGGCACCAGCTCATCGTCCTCACAGGCAAAGACATAAGCTGCCGGGAAGGGGTCCTCCGACAGCATGTTTTCCACCGAGAGTTTACTGCGCAGGTGCTCCTGCCCGCCGGTCAGAGCCTGAAAGCTCCCCTCGTGGGTTGTCTCCTTCGCGAAGGTGATGACCGGATACCCCAGAGCGATCGCCCTCGGCGGATGGAGTGCCGCGTCCTCCGAGATGCCCATCGCCAGGTGCGTGTACAGGCACATGGTGGAAGCGACAAGGTGCCCTGCCGCCGAGAAGCCGATCAGCCCGATCCGGTCCGGATCCACCCCGTACTGGGCCGCATGGCGCCGGATGTAGACGATCGCCTCCACCAGGTCCACCTGGGGCTTGGGAAAGCGGGCCGGTGCCGTGCTGTAGTGCAGAATAAAGGGAAGGTACCCTCTCCTGGCAACCCGCTCTGCGACAGGATTGCCCTCATTTACAAAACTCACAAACTCATATCCACCGCCGGGGCAGATGAGAAGAGCCGGCTTTTTCCCGGCAGCCTTCTTCGGAATTCTGGGTGTGACCAGAAACACATCCTCCTGCTCCTCACTATCGCTCCGCATTCCCTCGGGAAACCAGTCCGCACCGGTGCCGGGGACGACGCAGCGCCGCTTCCCCTTCTGGATGTCTGTGATCATGTTTGCGGCGGCAACCAGCTGTTCCGCGGCTTCACAAAGATCCGCCGACCAGGGAGTTCTGCCGTGGAAGCGGGAAAGCGCCAGGGGCTCCCGCTCATACTCCTTCGGAAAGCAGGCGAGGTTCTCCGCCGAATAGAAGTAGGGAAGATACTCTCTCATTCCGGGTCGGGAGAGGATCTCCTGCAGTGTGCTGTCAATCGAATACCTCATCTTGCTGTGTGCTTCCTTTCCATGGGTGCCTTAGCGAATTCGAAACATCCGGACGCCGTGGGGCGGAACGCAGGCTCCAATACCGCCGTTCCAGACAGCCGGTGCCTCCCGCCAGAGTTCCCGGCACAGGGTTTTCTCTGCCACGTCCCCGGTATCAATGTCCTCCTCTTCCAGTTCAAAAGCAGAAACCGAAAGGTTCCTTGCCGTGTCGCCAAGATTGAAGTAACCAAGGACCAGGCTCCCGTCCTCTCCGATGTTTGCCCAGACGGCGTCTTCATCGCTGCGCCGGATCTGCCTTCCCCGGTGCGCCCCGTCCTCGAGATCCAGGATCTCCCGGTTGGTCAGCAGGGAGAGGGTGTCTTCATCGAGGGAAGTCAGCTCCGCCCCGATCATCAGCGGTGAACCAAAGAGGCACCAGAGGCTTATCATGGTCTTCTGCTCTTCCCTGGTAAAGTTCGTCTGCCGCTCCGGATGGCCGGGGAAACGCCCGCCGAGCTTACCCACCGGGAGCATGTCGCAGTCGGGCCAGCAGCCCTTCTTCACGTGGTTTTCCCATACCTCGCACCGCTCAAACATGGGCTTTAACAGACTCCAGTCGTCCCAGAAGTCATCAGTGATCCGCCACATATTGGCGTTGTGGGCGTACTCAAAGGAGCGGGCAAGCTGCGCCGGTCCCGGGGAGAGGGACAAAACGATGGGGCGGCCGGTCTTTCGGATTGCCCGGTGGATCATTCTGGTCTCCTCCCAGCCAAGAAAGATATTGTGGTTGGAGGGCCGGTATGTCCAGCTGTCACAGATGTCATCACACTTGATAAAGTCCACACCCCAGTCCGCATACATCTGGATCAGGGTGTCATAGTAGTGCTGTCCCTCCGGGGTATTGCGCACGCCGTACATGTCCGGATTCCAGCCGCAGATCGAGGCGGGGTCTGCAATGTCCGCTGCCGTACACGCAGAATCAAAAAGAGGCAGGTGCCGATGGGCCGCCTCCCTTGGAATTCCCCGCAGGATGTGAATGCCAAACTTCAAGCCGAGACTGTGAACATAGTCCGCAAGCTTTGTGAACCCGCTCCCATCCGCTGAGGAAGGGAAGCGCTTCGGAGACGGCTGAAACCGTCCAAAGGCGTCCATCTCATTGTCCCCGAAGGGCATGTACTGGTAATGGTCGCTGGTATCTGCGTCGTTGGCGTACCACTCGATATCAATCACCACGTACTCATAGCCGAAGGGAAGAAGGTGCTTTGCCATCACATCGGCGGAGCGCCGGACCTCCTCCTCGGTCACTGCGGTGTTGTAGTAGTCATAACTGTTCCAGCCCCTGGGCGGGGTCTTCGCAAAGTCATTCTTGCAGCTCATGGTGCCGTTCCTCCTGATACCCTGTTTTCCTTTTATATGGCTCCATCATACACTCTTTTCCGGGGCCTGAACATGGATTTCCCGGCACAAAAAAAGAGGGACCGGCGGGAATTGCCGGTCTCTCTTCCTCTTACAGGCGCACCTCGTGGGGCGTGGGTTCACCCTTTTCAAAGGCATCTGCCGCGTCGAAATTGCTGCGGACCATATTTCCGACCGCCTGCTTCGTGTAGAACGCGGTGTGCGGGCACAGCAGCACGTTCGGGAAGGAGCGCAGAAGCGCCATGTCCCGGTTGGCGATGATGTCACCGATGCGGTTGTAGTAATACAGGCCGTCCTCCTTTTCCAGAACGTCCAGGGCGGCGCCGCCGACCTTTCCGCTCTCGAGGGCCTCCACCAGAGCATCGGTGTCGATGAGCTTTCCGCGGGCCGTGTTGACGATCTGAACGCCGGTCTTCATCCTGGCAAATGCCGCTGCATCCAGCAGGTGGTAATTGTCCTGGGTCGCATTGGTGTGGAGGGTGATGATGTCCGAGTCCGCGAAAAGCTCCTCCAGGGACACATACCGGGCATACTTTTTTGCCGTGTCGTTCTGATAGGGGTCGTAACACAGGATCCTGCAGCCAAATCCGGAGAGATGCTCAATGACGGTGGTGCCGATCCTTCCGGTACCAACCACGCCCACGGTGCCAAAGGACAGGTCATCCCCGATCTTTCCCTGCAGGCTGTAGTCCTGGAGCTCAGCCCGCTTCAGGATCGGAACGATCTTGCGCTGGAGCATCAGCATCAGCATGATCGCGTAGTTTGCAACCCCTGAGGGCGGATAGGACACATTGGCAACCCGCATGCCAAACTCTCTTGCTTTCACCAGATCTACATGATCAAAGCCGATGGAGCGGCACAGAATGTACTTCACGCCAAGGCTGTGAAAGGCCTCCACCATCGGTGCAGACAGATCGCAGGGTGTCGTGGAAATGGCATCCGCACCTTCCGCCAGGTTCACCGTGTCCTTTGTGGGATACTGCGCGGTCCAGCCAAAATCGATTCCCATCTCCTTTGCATACTGCTGCGCAAAGGGCACCTCATCATACTCACGCATCGCATAGAAAAAGATCTTCATTCTGACATTCTCTCCTTCCCATCGTATTCAGCCGCCATAGGATGCCTCGATCTCCTGCACCCGCCGGTACAGGTAGGCATTGACCGGGGTCTCCACCCCGAGCTCTTTTCCCTGCCGCAGCACCTCGCCGGCAAAGAGCTCCACTTCGGAGCGGCGCCCCTGCCTTCTGTCCTGTCCCATGGAGGGGACCGCATCGGGCGCAAGCGTACGCTCAATCGCAAGATACTCGGCAAGCTCCTTCTCACCAACCGGAATGCCGCGCTTTCCCGCCAGGGCGATCACCTCCCGCATGGCACCGGTCATCAGCGCAAAGGGGAGAGACCCTTCCTCCATACAGGGACCGTATCCCTGGTCAAAGACCATACACACCTGGTTGCAGCCAACGTTCAGCATCCACTTGGACCACTGACGGGTCCGGATGTCCTGGTCGACGGCATAGGGGACCTGGGCCTTTGTAAAGAATTCGCAAACCTCCCGGAGGGCCCGCTCCCTGGCAGAGAGGACTTCGGGATCTCCCCCCTTCGGTACGCCAAGAAGCAGGCGCCCCCGCTTCGTGAAAGTCAGATCGGTCCCGTAGCGCTGGGCGTCCATCTCCTGTGCGACCGAATACAGAACCTTTTCCGCCCCGAAGCGTTTCGAGAGGATCTCCTCACTGCTGATGCCGTTCATCAGCGAAATCAGGATGGTGTTGGGCCCGACGCAGGGCGCCATGGTGGCAAGAGCCTGCTCCATCCCCGGGTACTTGACGGCCAGAATGACAAGATCAAACGGTTTTCGGACCTTTTCCGAAGCCAGCATCGGAAATACCACCGTCTTCCCGTTGATTCTGTAGACATCGTTCTGATGGCGGGCCAGTCTTGCCCCGTCCATCACAAAGGCAGCATGCTCCGGCCCAAGAGACGCCACGATGGGCTCTCCAAAGAGAAGCCCCAGGGCACCCATGCCGACAATAGCAGCACTCCCAATCATCTCTACCTCCTGCTGCGGCAGGTCTGACAGCCTCCGCACTCGCTCCCAACTGTACACCAAAAGCAGGGAAGGCTTCCAGAGCCCATTTGGCGGTTCGTGTTTCTGCACTCTTTTGGGGTATTCCCGGCGCATCTTTTGGGTATTTTTCCGCTGACGGTTTTCTGCTATCATGAATTTCACAGGCACACCGCAGGGAGGGCAACGGTATGGCAGCTTTGATCTCATTTCTCGATCTGTTTCTGGAGGACGTCGTGGCCGTCTTCACGGTGATTCTGGAGCTCTTCGGCATCATCGTGCTGGTCTGTGTGGCCTTCCGCTGCTTCGTGCAGTGGGTGCGCCGGGATCCCGTCAACATCCGCCTGAATCTCGCCCAGGGCATTGCCTGGCACTGGAATTCAAGATGGGCGGTGAGGTGCTTCGCACCGTGGTGGTCCGGGAGTGGTCAGAGCTGGGAATTCTGGGCGCAATCATCGTGCTGCGGGCTGTGCTGACCTTCCTCATCCACTGGGAGATCCGCAATGAGAAACGGGACCAGCAGGAGGAACTCCAGCTCGAAAAAGAGGAAAAGTCATAACAGAGTGTTCGTTTCCCGCCGTTATTTCAGACACACAAGTGCAAAGAAGGAGCAGGTTCCCGACTCGGGAACCTGCTCCTTTTATGCCCCATCCAGGGCAGAAATCACATGTCAGCCGCGCTGCGGGGTCTTGCCATCCTCCCCGCTCTCCTCCGGGCTGTCGGTCAGGATACCGACCACCGCGTCAAAGATGAAGAACATGCCGCAGGCGGTGGTGTACCACATGGAGGTCAGCGGCCGCAGGCAGATCGTAAATCCAAGAAGGATCGTGATGCCGCCCAGGATCAGGAGGGCAGAGGACTTCTTGCGCTTCTGCGTGCCCACCTGAACCAGGTGACGGAAGCCGTCGCCGATCATGACCACGCCCAGGATCACCTGCAGCACTGCGGTCACAGAGGCCAGGTTTACAATGAGCAGGGCACCCACCGCCACCAGTGCGGCGGGAAGAATAAAGTCCTGCGCCTTTGCCGCTTTCTTCGTGGCAGCCACTGCCGCCAGGAACAGGCTCACAATCCCGGCCCCGATGGCAACCACGCCCATGAGTCTTGCAATCACAAGCAGGGAAGCCCTGGGATGGACAAACAGGGCCACACCGAATACAAACGCCGCCAGGGCGATTACAATTCCGCGCTTTTTCGTCATCTCACACCTCCTGCACCAACCAATCGGTTGTCTCTTCTCACATCTTTATTATAGTTGATTTCCCCGGCAGGCAGGTAAAGGAATTGTAAAGTTTGTCAGATATTGGTAAATTTCTGTTAGGATTTTGTGCAGTTTTCTTCGTTCTGCAGGATCGGCCAGATCGCTACCGCGTCCTTCCGCCAAAAGACCTCCGGACGGCGAAGAAGCCGGTCCCCGGACAGGGTCAGGACTGTGACACTCCCGCTCCCCTGGTTTGCCGCAAAGACAAGATTTCCGCAAAGCGCGATGTCGCGGGGCATGACGCCGCCCGTTTTCTCGGTGCAGAGCCTGGTCAGAAGCCCCCGCTCTCCCACCCGAAAGAGGCTGACACTGTCATCGCCGCGATTGGAGGCGAGGATCCCGGTGCCGTCCTCCGTGATCCGGATTGCCGCGCCGTAGGCATCGAAGTCTCCCACCTTCAGCTTTCGAAGGTCCACTTCCTCGGGGATCGAGCGCAGGCGCTGGATGTTTTTCCCGGACTTCCGGTCGATTACCGTGACATTGGCGCCCATCTCTGTGATGCAGTAGATCCGATCCCCATCGGCGGACAGAACAATATGCCGCGGCCCGTCGCCTGCTGCCGTATGATAAGCCCCCAGCTCCCGGAGCTTTCCGGAGTCGGGATCCACCGCATAATGACAGATCCGGTCCTCCCCAAGGTCACAGCAAAAAAGCTCGTTGTCCCCCGCAAACATCGCAAAGTGCACATGCGCTTCCTTCTGCCGTCTCCAGTGGACACTCCTTCCCCGGTGCACAACCCGATCCGTCAGAACAGGCTCCTCCCCATCTTTTTCAAGGCGAAAGAGGGAAAGGCTCCCGTCCCCATAATTGGATGCCGCAAGAAATGTCCCGGAAGGATTGACGCTGACGTGGCAGCATCCCCTGCCGCCATCTCCTGTCACTTTGATCCTGGAAAGAGCCCCGCCTTCGCCGATCCGAAAGGCCGCAACGGCTCCCTCGCCGTCAACTGTCTCCGCGCAGGTGTAGAGGACCCTTCCGCCAGGATGTGCAGCAAAGTAGATCGGATTGATCACTCCCGCATACTCCGAAAGGAGAGAAAATCCGCCCCCGTCCGGATCAAAGCTGCATAGGGCGATCCCCGGCTCCCTTTCCCCCGCATAGCTTCCCACATAAAAGCGCACTTCTGACATGCCATACCCCTTTCCAAGGCCCTGGTTTTCAGGCTTTTTCTTCATCTGAAATGATATCACACCTGCTCTGCAATTTATCCTGCGGCAGAGTGTCCGCAGCGCTTTGGGCGTTTTGGCCATAGCTTATGATGGAAGAGACATCGCATCTGATGGATCCCGCTTCCGCAGGGAATGCCAAAAGCGATTTCTATGCAGATACCCTTCCGGCCTGCTGAAAATCTGGTATACTGGAAGTGGGGAAAGGAGGGGCGCCATGGAGTGGTTTGAGAAGAAAGTGGTGGTCTACTCGGCAAAGGGGAGGAAGGAAGAGTGGAAAAAACTCAAGCGCGCAATGAAGATGTCAGGTGTGACCGGAATCACTTCGGATGTCTGGATGGATGAGCCTCAGCCCGCCGGCTGCGGAGCCCATCTGGATGTGCGGGATTTCGGGCCAAACGGAAAGATCGATCGTGATATCTACACGATCTACGTGCCCCGGGATCAGCAGGAGCAGGCACTTCAGGTGCTGAACGCCCTATGTCCCGACTACGAGCCCTATACGCCGGATCCAAACCGACCGAAGCTGTACTGAAAAAAGGCTGCAGAAACCTGCAGTCTTTTTTCATGTCTGAGATTTTATTGTACTGCCGCCCTTCCAGTCGGAAAACAGGTCCAGCTGCCCGTTGATCCAGGACTTCTGCACGGCCTTTTTCACCACATCCTCCGGATTCAGATGTCCCACCAGCATCGTAGAAGCGGGATCGTGCTTTCTCATATTTTCCCGGACGCTTGCCGCGTCCGCATTGGCATAACAGTAGCGGCAGCCATGGCCGCAGGTATTATAGGCGCCGATATCCGCGGACAAGAGGCACGCACATCCCTGTCTCGCAAAATTCATCCGGGGCACCTCCAGCTTCTGTCCGATTGCCCGCTCGATCACCGCCTGGGAAAAACAGCCGTCTGCATCAACGTATTCCCGAACCAGGGAACTGGACTCGTGGCACAGATGGATCTGCATGCCAAACCTTTCCGCCGTTCTGGCAAAAGAGGCTATAAGGTCCTCCTGTTCTTCCTGTGTCACCTCCCGGATACCGGGGAAATTCCGCTTTGTCTTCTCATACAGATCCACAAAACTGACCACCGCCTGGTCCGTATAGGGGGCGAGAGCCTCTGCGAGCGACGCAAAGGCCCTCTTGTGAAAGTCCACCGTGTAGCGGCCAAAGATCAGCACCGGATCATAGCGCCACAGGATGGCCGCCCGTCCCGTGTAGGAAGAGAGGGTCCCAAAGGAACGGACCGCTTCCCGGACATCCGGCACAAATGGCTCGATGTCCCTTCCGTAGGGTGTGATCGTCACCATGAACACCGTCCGGAAGGGATCCAGGATGTGGATCCTGCCAAGAAGCGGCGCGGGGTTCTTCGTACAAAAGCACAGTGCATCCACCACCTCCGGGTCAATCCGGTACCGCGTCACCTGCACCGGATTGTAGGGATTGCGCACGTCCACAAAGCCCGCCTGGATCCTTTGGAAGAACCAGTCGGCATAAAAAGCCGGGATGTCTGTCCGGCTTCCCGTCTGCAGGATCAATTCTTCTCCTCCTGTTCCGGGGCATCCTGCGACGTTTCAGCCTCATCTGCCGTATCGTCCCGCGTCACGCGAAGGCCGTTTGCGATCTTCTCCGCCCGTCGGTTGTGAAATTTCGCATCCATGTAGCCGATCACGCTGAACACGAAGGCCCCGACAAAGTTCACGAGCAGGTCCTTCATCGTGTCGATGATGCCGATATCCAGGTAGCCGCCCTCCACCGTGTAGGTCTTACCGGAGGCTGTCTCAATGATGGTTTTCGTGATGCCCGAGATCTGGACCGGGATCTGCCGGTGGGTCTCGTCGAAATAGATCGAGCCGATCTTCTGGACCACGAAGTCCTTCTGCATGTCGAGATAAAACGTGCTGTCAAAGAAGAACTCCACAAACTCCCAGCAGACGCCGATCGTCATCGAAAAGCAGAAGGCAACCACGGACAGGTAGAGCGGGGAGAGCTGAATGCGATTGCTCGATCGGTTCAGCAGGTCCACCAGAGAGAAGCCGATGGCGGCGCACAAAAAGCCGTTGATCGTGTGCAGCATCGTATCCCAGCCGGGAATTCTCGTGTAGAACCGGTTGACCTCGCCCAGAATCTCCGCCGCGTAGATGAACAGGTAAATGATCACCTGAAACCGCGCGGGGACCTCCACATGGAGCTTCTCCTCCAGAAAGGAGGGGAGCAGAAACAGAAGCAGGGAGAGGGCGCAGAGCATCGCCGACTCAAAGTTGCCCTCCAAGATGCATCTGATCAGTGTTATCACCACCAGGATGCGGAGGACGGTGTAGATCCGGAAGGCCTTCTCGTTTCTCTTTACACGCATGTTCAGATAGTGGACGTAGCGCCCGATTCGGGTCTTGTACCGATACCGGGACCTTTCCTGTCCCGTCTGCTTCTCATCTTTCTTCCCGCTCATGACCTCTCCTTCTCACTACAAAAACAAAAGCAGTGCCAGCATCAGTGCCGCCGTCAGAATCATCCACAGCAGATTTTCATTCCGACGGATCAGAAACTTCTCCGGGTGCCGACGGTTGACGTGCACCGTGATGGGAACGCCGCCCGCCTGCGGACCGGCATAGGGACTGATATCATCCTGGGAACATGCATTGTAGTGCTCCTCTCCCACGTCGTAGATCACCCGGGCGGCGTACTGCATTTTCCGGGAGAGGCCCTCCTTTCCCTTGTGCCGCTGCACGCGCTCGACAAAGGTGCCGGTGACCTTCCGGGAGTAGAGGACAAACTCCGCCAGCAGGTAGACAAAACAGACAAGGAGCACCGCCTCCGCGGTGACAATGACAATCATTGCT
>JBJEYC010000235.1:0-2106 GCA_051886435.1 Lachnospiraceae bacterium | reverse complement strand
TAGCCACTTGACAGTACGGGAAGCAATTCCAGAGAATAGAAACAAGCGAGAAGCGAAGCAATTTCGAGCGAGGGCGTCGAGAAGACGGGGCCCGAGCCGCTCATGCGAGGCGAGAGCTATATCGCTGGAACGAGGAATTAAGCGAGAGAGCGCACACGGGGGATGCCTAGGCATTCGTCGGCGACGAAGGACGCGACAAGCTGCGAAAATCCGGGACGAGGCGCACGAAGCCATTGACTCCCGGGGATCCGAATGGGACAACCCGCCCGGGGCGACCCGGGCACCCCGCGGCCGAACACATAGGCCACGGGGAGCCAACCCAGCGAACCGAAACATCCAAGTAGCTGGAGGAGAAGACATCAACCGAGATTCCCCAAGTAGCGGCGAGCGAACGGGGAGGAGCCCAAACCGGGAGCGATTCCGGGGTTGTAGGACTGCCGCGTGACGCCCATCCGGGGACCGAAGCGGGCTGGAAAGCCCCCCCCCAGCAGGTGACAGGCCTGTAGGGACCTGGTAGGGCGCTTGGCAGCATCCTGAGTAGGGCGGGGCACGTGAAACCCTGCCTGAAACCGGGGGGACCACCCTCCAAGGCTAAATACGAGCGAATGACCGATAGCGATGAGTACCGTGAGGGAAAGGTGAAAAGCACCCCGAGAGGGGAGTGAAACAGAGCCTGAAACCGTGTGCGCACATTCAGTCGGAGGGGGGATTCATCCTCCTGACGGCGTGCCTTTTGTTTAATGAGCCAGCGAGTTGCTCGTGTACGGCGAGGTTAAGGCCCTAAGGGCCGGAGCCGCAGCGAAAGCGAGTCTTAACAGGGCGTCCAGTCGTACGCGGCAGACACGAAGCCTTAGTGATCTACCCATGGCCAGGCTGAAGCGGGGGTAACACCCCGTGGAGGGCCGTACCGATATACATTGAAACGTGTTCGGATGAGCTGTGGGTGGGGGTGAAAGGCCAATCAAACTGGGCGATAGCTTGTTCTCTCCGAAACATATTTAGGTATGGCGTCGCGACAGGCCGCCGGGGGTAGAGCACTGGATGGACTAGGGGGCACACCCGCTTACCAAACCCAACCAAACTCCGAATACCGGCGCACCGATTCGCGGCAGACAGCCCGCGGGTGATAAGATCCGCGGACGAAAGGGAAACAACCCTGACCACCGACTAAGCGTCCCCAAGTACGCGCTGAGTGGGAAAGGATGTGGGACTGCTCAGACAGCCAGGAGGTTAGCTTAGAAGCAGCTATCCTTTAAAGAAAGCGTAATAGCTCACTGGTCGAGCGGTCCCGCGCCCAAAATTATCGGGACTAAGCGCGTCACCGAAGTCGTGGGCTCCGCAAGGAGCGGTAGGAGAGCGTTCCGCAGGCCTGGGAAGGCGGGTGGCGATGCCCGCTGGAGGTACCGGAAACGAGAATGCTGGCATGAGTATGCGAAAACGCGGGTGGAAAGCCCGCGCACCGAAAATCCAAGGTTTCCCGGGTAAAGTTAATCTTCCCGGGGTCAGCCGGGACCTAAGACGAGGCCGAGAGGCGTAGCCGATGGAGACGGGGTCAAGAGTCCCCGGCCTCCTTCGAGGCGATACGACCGACGGGGCGACGCATCGGGCAGGATCGAGCGGCAGATGGACGCCGCGGAAGGAGCGCAAGGCGGAGGGGCGGCAAATCCCCCCTCCATATGCCCCAGACTCCGGACCGGGGGAGGGCTTCGGCCCGAGCCCGAGAGATCCCAGCCGGTGCCGGGAAAACCCCCTAAGGGAGCCGAGAGGGAGCCCGTACCGTAAACCGACACAGGTGGATGGGGCGAGAAGCCCAAGGTGCTTGAGACAACCCAGGAGAAGGAACTCGGCAAATTAACCCCGTAACTTCGGGATAAGGGGAGCCCCCTTCCGTGACCCCGCGCAGGGCGAGCGGAGGGAGGCCGCAGAGAAATGGCAGAAGCGACTGTTTACCAAAAACACAGGGCCATGCGAACCAGCAATGGGCAGTATATGGTCTGACACGTGCCCGGTGCCGGAAGGTTAACGGGAGGCGTCATCCGCGAGGAGAAGCGCTGAACCGAAGCCCCGGTAAACGGCGGCCGTAACTATAACGGTCCTAAGGTAGCG
>JBJEYC010000234.1:0-2107 GCA_051886435.1 Lachnospiraceae bacterium | reverse complement strand
GCAGGGAGAAGGGGGACCGCGTAGCGGTGGAAGAGGTCCTTGGTCTTGCGGGCTCACACCAAACTCGTTCTGCTCAACCACCAAGCGGCGTACTCCCCGCAGGGAGAAGGGGGACCGCAAAGCGGTGGATGAGGTCCATGGACAGGCGGGCTCGCACACTATACTCACTGTCACCAACCATCACCAGCGGCGTACCCCCGCAGGGAGAAGGGGGACAGGACAATCAATACAGCAACTCGCCGTCATTTACTCGCGGCACGGCATCGTAACGGCCAAGCAGATATGCCTTGCGGATGTCTTTGTACGAGGTCGGCTTGAATTCCTGCAGGGAATAGAAATCCGACACTCCGGACCTGCGATCTTTGTCGACGAAGTAAATCTCATCGCGACGCAGGATACGCGGAGACAGCAGATCTGTCGTGTGCGCCGAGAAAATGAGCTGTGCGTCCGCGCGGTTGATCTCTGGATCTTGGAACAGGCGGACGAGATAGCAGACGAGCAGCGGATGGAAATGCGCGTCGAAATCGTCAATGAAGAGAGTTTCTCCCTCTTCAAACGCCCACTTGAAGATGACGCCCAGCAGTAGCAGCTGAATCGTCCCTTCTGACTCGTCCTCTGCATCTAAGGAAGCATCAAACTCATCGTCTGCGTACATCCTCTCAGCCGCACTGTGCACGAGACGGAGCCTCGCTGCGTCGCCCTCTCCCTCTACAATGTAATCACAGATATCGATATCCGCCTTGTGCAGGAATGTACAGAGAAAGTCCTTCAGGGAATGATCTTCATCCGCCTGCAGCTGTTCGATCAGCAATGGCATTATCTTTTGACGCAACGATGCATCCTGCAAATCAAGTACATCCACACTCTGGAACCAATCGAAAACCTGTGCCGCAGGCTCAGCACCAGCAGCCGCAGCCGTCACCAGAAAAAGCTGATCATCCGCATTGCGCGCCGCGAGAGGCTGCAGATTCTTTGCATAGGCAGTATCCGGGAAACGATATCTGTTCTCTTGACGCAAAAAAATAGGATGAGAATACTCTTCACCATAAAGGCAGAGGGATTCGCTCAAGATTGCACCTTTCAGTACAGAGAAGTCATATTGATACCGCTCCCCCTGCACGAGGAAGTCAAACTCAAATTCAGTAGGAAAATCCACTGCTTCCTCAGAGAACCGGAACGGCTGGACCGCGGCCAGCCATGCCCTGCGCGCCCTCTCATCTGGGCTGCGAAGCACGCCAAGTGCCAGCGCCATTGCCTGGAAGAGATTGCTCTTGCCCGACGCATTCGCCCCAAAGATCGCCGCCGTCCGCAAAACACGCGCATCGCCGACCTCCGCCACATGCGTCTCAAGCCCCAGCGGCTCATCCGCCGCTTCCATCCACAACTCGCAGCGGCCCTTGAACGAGCGAAAATTCTCCACCGTAAAATTCAATAACATTGGACTCACTCCTGTTCCGTTCACAAAAGCTAGTTGACACAAATGCCTTCGGCGTCATTGACGAGAAGTTCCTGCTGGAACTGATCCGCATCATTCGCAAGTAACCCTTCGACGTACGTCTACAAATGAAAAAGCCGTCCTGCCAGGGACGACTTCTTCAGGCCGCATTCCTACGCCCGAGCCCATGGACCCCTTCCGCCTCGCAAGCTCGGCACCTTCCCCGTGCGCGGGGAAGGCACGCTCCCCAGCCAGCTCCCAAAATCGACAACTCCCTACAAACCAAAAGCCTTCTCCCCGCAGGGAGAAGGAGGACCGCGTCAGCGGTGGATGAGGTCCATGGACAGGCGGGCTCACACTATACTCGCTGTCACCAACCATCACCAGCGTCGTACCCCCGCAGGGAGAAGGGGGACCGCGTCAGCGGTGGATGAGGTCCATGGACAGGCGGGCTCGCACACTATACTCACTGTCACCAACCATTACCAGCGGCGTACCCCCGCAGGGAGAAGGGGGACCGCATCAGCGGTGGATGAGGTCCATGGACGAGCGGCGTCCACACTGCACGAACACAGCCATCGCTTGCCGACATCTCCCATCCCTGCTATACTATACCGTAGAGCGAACACAGCATTTTGCTGTCATCTACGATGCAATTGATGGTCATCGGTA
>JBJEYC010000233.1:0-2109 GCA_051886435.1 Lachnospiraceae bacterium | reverse complement strand
CGTGACGAAATCGAGGAAGTCATCGCTTCTTTTCTCTGAATCTCGTGCTATGATAGGCGTAGGAAGCACACCGCCGCAGAAAGGGCAGGGGGAGGTACCTATGACTTTCTTCAAGAAAAACAAAGGGGCAGAACAGCAGGAGAGAAATGACTCCTTTAAGGAAAAGGAGATCAGAAAAAAGCTTGTTGAGCGCAAACTCACCAAGGTGGTGAGCTCACTCCTGTTCATCGTGATCGGTCTGGTGCTGATCATCTGGCGGGATCCCGCACTGACGGTGATCTGCACGATCCTGGGCGCGCTCCTTTGCGCTGCCGGTGTTGTCGGTATTGTGATGTACTTTGTCACGAAGGAGCGCTCCTTTGCGAGCACGGCGATTCTCGCGATCGGCGTGGTGGCCGCGGTGGTGGGTCTGTATCTTGCTCTGAACCCGGCGGTACTGATGGCCATCGTACCCGCTGTGGTGGGCATTCTGATCGTGATCAGCGGCATCATCAACCTATCCGAAAGCGTGACGATCAAGAAGGAGAATGGAGACGGTTTTGTGCTCTCTTTGATCCTCTCGCTGATCACCGTGGCTCTCGGTGTTCTCATCATCCTGAAGCCTTCGATCCTCAACAACATCATCCTGGTGCTGATGGGCATTTCCCTCGTCTATGATGGGGTCTCGAACCTCATCATCATCGCCGGCATCTCCGGCATGGTCCGGGAGGCCAAGACCGAATATAAGAAGGTCAGGCAGGATGCAGATGCCATCGATGTGACAGGCGGCTACACGGAAGTCAGCCACAAGGCGCCGGCACCGGAGGTGAAAACAGATCCGGAACCGGAGAAGAAGGAACCGGAGAAAGAGCCGGAAGCCGGAGAAGAGACCAAAACAGAACAGTAACGCAAGTCAGCAGGTGCGGCAAAAGCCGCGCCTGTTTTTTCGTCATCAAAAAAGGAGAATTTATGACCAAAAACACACCGAAACAGTATGGCATGCCAGTCCTTGTGGAGAAGCAGACCCTCGCCGAAAACGTGTCACTGTGCCGGGACCTTGGCCTTTCGTTTCTCGAGCTTAACATGAGTTTTCCGATCTGCCAGCTGCCCATGCTTGCCGATCCAGGTCTTGTCAAACTCGCGGAAGATGCCGGGATATATTACACGATCCACCTGGAGGACGACTTTTCCCCGTCGGTCTTCAATCCGCTGGTACGCAAAGCCTACCTGCAGACCCTGCAGGGCGCCATTGACGTGGCAAAGACGTTTCTGCCGCTTCGGGATCAGTTCGGAGATCCTTCTCAGCCTCTTGTCCTCAATATGCATCTGGCGCCGGGGCCCTATGTAACGCTTCCGGAGAGAAGGGTCTACCTGCAGGAGGATAATCCCAGCCGCTACCTGGGAACCATGAAGGAATTTGCAGAAAAGGTCACTGAGTGGGTCGGCGATGCGGACCTTCGGATTGCGGTGGAAAATACGGGCGGTTACACACCTCTTCAGCAGGAAGTCCTGGAGGATCTGCTGTCTTATCCTGTCTTTGCCCTGACCTGGGACATCGGCCACTCGGCGGTACACGGAGAGAAGGACCTGCCCTTTTTAATAGATCACAGGGACCGTCTTCTCCACTTCCACATCCATGATGCAAAGAAAAATCCCGCCTCCTGCCACCTGGCCCTGGGCAGCGGCGACGGGAGCCTTGACGTGCGGGAGAGACTTCTTCTTGCAGGGGCCTGCCATGCCCGGTGCGTCCTCGAGACAAAGACCGGGAAGGCACTTTCGCAGTCGATCAGCTGGCTGTCCAGGCAGGGTCTTGGAACCTTCGAAAAAGATTTGAATAGGTGTTGACAATCCTGCGTTCTATGTTATAGTGGTTATAGAACAGTTGATGACAACCGTTCATGCAATAGAAATTTAACTGGGACAGGGTCCCGAAACCCTGCCCCGTTTGTATGAGGAGGTCAACCATATGAACATCCAGAAATTTACCCAGAAATCCATTGAGGCAATTAATAACTGCGAGACGCTGGCCACCCAGTACGGCAACCAGAACCTGGAGCAGGAGCACCTTCTGTATTCCCTGCTGACGATCGACGACAGCCTGATCGCAAAACTCATTGAGAAGATGGGCAT
>JBJEYC010000232.1:0-2111 GCA_051886435.1 Lachnospiraceae bacterium | reverse complement strand
GTATAAAAAAAGGCATTTCCCGCTTCGATGGCAGGAAATGCTACTTTTTGCTCCGAATTGTCACTTCAAAGATACTGCATGCCGGTTTTCGGATTTTCGGAAGGTCAGAGGGCCCGTATGCCCAATCCGAAGCCGGTGGGGCCGTGTCCCTTCAGGTACTGCTTCATCGCCTTCTGCAGGCCGGTTTTCCCGGGAAGATCTTCTGGCTCAAGCCCTGCGTATGCCCCGAAGATCCGCCAGGCGTCGCAGAAAGCAGGGTCCGGGATGGTCTTTTGGAGGGCAAAATCCTCCGGAAAGGACGCCAGGTTTGACCCTGTGGGAAATACCCCGCGGTAGGGAGGATAGAGAAGCCAGGATTCGCAGAAAGCGGGGACCGCATCCGGAAAGAGGGCTGCAAAGTGTTTCCGGAAAAACGCCCCGGCCATGGCGTAGGATGCCTGCCGCGCGCACGCATCAAATGCCTCGCCGCCCGACGGGATGTGGATACTGACAGCGGGCTTTCCGGCGCCTTCGAGCCCGGCCGGCATGGTTGTCAGCTCGTACTCGAGGCGCCCCAGCCTTGCGATGTGCCCTGTAAAGAAGATGTGGTACCACCCGACCGGAAAAATCCCGATGATGCCCTTCACGCGCATGCATTCTTTGATCTTGCAGGAGAGATCGGAGAAAGTGTCTGTATAGAGTTTTCCCGTGGGGTCATAGCGCTGGTAGATAATCTCCGCTTTCTGGCTCTCTTGAAGCAAAAGCACGGCATGCACCGTGTACGGGGAAAGATCGAGCGCCTGCCCAAGCGTCCTGCAGTATGACATGAGCAGCGTATCGCAATATCCCGACGCCTCGTAGGCGCGAAGCACCTCTTCCTGCGTGGGAGCTTCCCTTCTGGAGAGCAGCTGCTCCCCCGCAGCGATAAGAAACGCCATGCTCTCCTTTGGAAAGGAGAAGCGTTCCATTTCCTCTTTCAGTATGTTTCCACTCATGACTGCCTCACACAGGATAAATGTGTCTGGAATCCGCTCTAGGAATCGAGCCTTGCCGGTGTCGCGATGATATGCCAGCGGTTCTCCTCCAGGTTCTGTACACGAAAGTCCGTTCCGGGCTGTCCGGCGTAGGGAAGGAGCTCTTCTCCGAGTTCTTCAATGCGGTCGATTCTGCCTGCAAGATAGTCCTGAAGAAGACCCTCTGTATCCCGGATCCGCTGCGAAAGGCCGCCGAGCCGGATGGTCTGCACCTCAAATCCAAAGGGCTTGTTTTCTGTCATCCACTGCGCTTTCAGTGCTTCATAAAATGCCTTCATCCTGGATTCCAGGTCCGGAAAACCCGCGCAGATCCGGGCAAGTGCCGCGGTATTCTTCGCCTGATAGGCCCTCCGCAGCTGCACACCAAGATTCGCCTTGCGCGCAAGCAGCAGGCAGAGCGCGGAGATCGTCGTGAAGACGTAATCAAATGCGCCGCCGTTTCTGCATGAAGAAAGATTCGCTGCGAGTGCTGCGTATTTCTCCGGCAGATCCTCCGTCACGATGCTGTCATAGACACCCAGGAGCGGATCGTTGTAGAGGAGAATTTTATGGGCGTTCCCGATGTCCGATGCTCCTTCGAGATTCGGCGCATCGAGCAGCATAAAGGACGAGAGCGGGTATCCGGTCAGAAGGAGAAAACCGCTGTCTTTTTGCAAATCTTCTTCCTTCCCGCCATACGCGGCGGCTGCGTCTTCGTACAGAACCGGAAGAACGGAAAAGGCGCTTGCTTCGCTCCCGTCATCTCCCCACAGGGTGATGACAACATCCTGAATGCCGCAGGCGCTGCAGGCACGCAGGGCAGCCAGCCCATTTTGGCAGGAGTAGGCGTTTCGGGGTACAAAGCCCGTCCACTTCCAGGCGCCGCCTGCAAAGCCGACGTTTTTTGTCAGCGCCAGGTGCTTTTTCAGGTTCTCTTCGTAGTGTTTACTGCTGGCGCTGTAGTAGTCCCAGTAGACCAGTTCCACATCCTGAGGGATGGAGATGCTGTTATCTGCAAGGCCTTCCCGGGGCACAAACATGTCGCTCCATAGCTGCACGCGAAGACCGTATTTCCTGCACAGCGACCGAACCAGATCCAGGTGCCGAAGAAGCAGTTCT
>JBJEYC010000231.1:0-2113 GCA_051886435.1 Lachnospiraceae bacterium | reverse complement strand
GAGGTGCAGTGATCGCCCTCCCGGTGGGGACAGGCCGAGCAGAGCTCGTCGCAGCTTGTCGTCAGGACAATCCTCGTCTTCGGGTTGTCCCGGAGTTTCTGCACCGTCTCCGCCATGTGGACGGAAAAGGCATCGCTGTAGCCATGCCCCCGGAAGTTCAGGATGCAGAGGCCGTGGTGCGGGCGAAGAAACAGGGTCTCTTCGCTCATGCAGCCTCCCCGCCGACGCGGACGCCCGCGTGCTGCAGGGCCTCACTGACCTTCGGCGCCACAATGGCGACGATGATCATCTTGACGATGTCCCCCGGAATGAACGGGAGCACGCACCAGCCCATCGCATCCGCCAGGGCAGCACCAGAGATCGCAACGAACCAGGCGGTGCCGATCAGGTACAGGACAACCGTCCCGAGGACCATGCCGATCATCAGAAAGGCGTACTTTGCCTTGCCGGCGGTGCGGCGCACCAGCTTATCCGTGAAAAGGCCTGTGATAAATGCCAGCGGCAGATACCCGATGATGTATCCGCCCGTCTGCCCGGCAATGCAGCCGATGCCTGCGGACCAGCCGGCAAAGACCGGAACGCCCACCGCGCCCAGCAGGATGTAGATGGCGGTGGCAATGGTGCCCCACTTCGCACCCAGCAGTGCTGCCGAGAGCATCACGGCAAAGGTGGCAAGGGAGATCGGCACCGGGCCGATCGGCAGAGACAGCGGCGACAGGACGCAGATCACTGCCGCGCACAGAGCGCACATCACAAGATTACGGGTTGAAGTTTTCACGGGTTTCCTCCTCATTGATACGGTTTTGTCTCCCCGGTTTTCCGATGGAAACAGAGGTACCTTAGCACGGGTGGTTTATGTTGTCAACTTTATATCGGTGACAATGTTTACATTCTGTACCGTTTCGGCCTCCGCCGCGGGCAATGTATTCTGATCATTTCAAATTAATTCGCATTTATGACAGAAATCAATCCTTTGATGTCTGTATTTCTGTACATTATTCCCGATTTTTCTTATAATATATTTGTCACACATCCAGCCGCCCGCGGGGCGGACCACTCTACAGAAAGGAAAAAAGCGGTATGAAAACACAGCGACTTCTTCTGATGCCGGCGCTTTCCTGTCTGCTTGCAGGCCTTGTGGGCCTTTCGGCACAGGCAGCAGCCTCTCCCCTCTTTGGCAGGGATGATCTGCGGGTGACTTCTGCCGCACGGTATGAAGCATCAGCCGATGCCGGGGACGGCTGGCGCCTCACCGACCTTCTGGTATACGACGCCTCCCTCCCCTTCCTCTCCGGCAATGATACCCTGCTCTTTGCCCGGGAGCCCGGCTGGCTCCTCACCCAGACGGCGTATGCCGCGTCCGGGGAGACGGACCTCGAGAACAGCTCATCCCGGGCCTACGTGACAAACAGGATAGGACAGGTGGTGCAGGTCACCATCCAGTGTGCCGAGGAGGGCACCCACGAAAAGACCGAGCGCTACACCTTTGACGAGGCAGGAAATATCTCCTCCCTTGTGCGGAACGGGCAGACCCTCTCCCTTCCCCGGGACAGCGAGGGAAGGATCACGGGGAGTGAGCTGATTGCGGCCGCGTACGACGGGGACGGGCGGATCACCGGCTGGCAGCAGACCGACACCGGCACCATCGGGTCCGCGGCCTACGATGCCCGCGGTGCCCTCTCCCAGGTCACCCTCGTAAGCGGCGCCTCGCTCCGGGCCGAGTACTACTACTATGACAGCCAGGGATACCTGCGCGAGTGCTTTGAGTACCACAATCTGGGACAGCCCGCCTGCCACCTGACCCTCTACGACTACGGGGAGGGGAATGCGGCGCTGGAGGCATTCACGCCAATCATCCCCACCACTGGGGAGGAAGCCTCCTGATACAGACGCCCTTGCACCTTGTCCGTTCTTTTTGTCACTGACGAAGGCAAGAGCCCGGATCGGCATCATCGCAGTTGCCTGTCGATCCGGGCTCTTTTCAGGTCTCTGGCATCTGTTCCATTGCCTCCAGAATTACCGCATCTTTCAGACAGCTGTATTTTTGGAAAAGCTGCTGGTACTGCGGAATACCTCCGCAAATGCCATAGGCAAGCATTTTTTCTTCTGCGCC
>JBJEYC010000230.1:0-2118 GCA_051886435.1 Lachnospiraceae bacterium | reverse complement strand
GCCTTCATCTTTCCGCTCGAGGCAATCCTGCGTATCCTGACATCTGTAATTTTCATAATAAACGCTCTCCATTTCTAGATGTTATAGCGTTCGCCTTTCTCCTCTACGATGATCCGGATACCGTTCTCTGCTTTATAATAAGAATTTGCCTGAATTGTGCTGTCACTCTCCACGATGCAGTTTTCTAAGTAAGTATTATCTCCGATGTATACGTCATTCAATATCAGTGAATTCCTGATCACGCAGTTGCTTCCCACATAGACCTGCTGGAAGAGAACTGAATCTTCGATCGTTCCGTTTACAATACATCCGCTGGAGAGCAGGCTGTTTCGAACCGTCACTCCGGTGTTGTACTTGGCGGGTGGAAGATCCGCGACCTTGGAATGAACCTCCGGGTACTGCTTGAAGAAGTAGTGCCGTACTTCTGGCTTGAGGAAGTCCATGTTGGTATTAAAGTAATCATCCACCGAGGCGATGTTGCTCCAATACCCGTCTATCTTGTAACCATAAATTCTCTTGATGTCCTTGTAACGGATCAGGATGTCCTGGACAAAGTCGAACCGTCCTTCCTCCTCCGACTTCTCGAGCAGCTCGATGAGCTGCCGTCTGCGGATCACATAGATGCCGCAGGAAATCGTATTGGAGTGGGAGATGATCGGCTTCTCCACAAACTCACGGATCCTGCCGTCCTCGTCCATCCCGACGGTGCCATAGCGCTCGACGTTGGCATCCACCGGCATGTCCTTGCAGACCACAGTGATGTCGGCCCGCTTGGCGACGTGATACTCCAGCACGTCGTTGTAGTCCATCTTGTAAACACAGTCGCCCGAGGCAATGACCACGTAGGGCTCGTGTGAATTTTTCAGGAAGCTGATGTTCTGCGCAATGGCGTCAGCGGTACCGCGGTACCAGTTGCTGTTCTCATTGGTAAAAGAGGGCGTAAACAGGAACATGCCGCCCTGCTTTCTGCCGAAATCCCACCATTTGGAAGAACTCAGATGCTCATTCAGGCTTCTTGAATTGAACTGGGTCAGAATCGCAACCTTCTGAATGCGGGAGTACTCCATGTTGCTGAGGGCAAAATCAATGCTGCGGTAGCTTCCCGCGATCGGCATTGCACAAACCGCCCTCTTTTTCGAGAGCTCCCTCATGCGGTTGCTTCTGCCGCCTGCCAAAATAATTCCGATCGCTCTCATTCTGCCTCACCTTCCTTGTTCAGGGTCCTTCCGCTTTCCAGGCGGCCGTCCGGATAGTCCTCCTTTTGGGTGATGCCGTTGATCATGACGTTCTTCCCGATGGAGACCCCGGAAGGAACGACCGCATCCTCCGCGATCACCACCAGGCCCTCGCGATAGATATCCGGTCTTGTGTCATTGGGCAGCTCTTCTCCCTCGCCGATGATGACGTGATCCCCGATGGCGGCATGTTCAGCGACGATGGTCTTCTCCAGAGACGAGTCCTCTGCGATGGTGGCTCCGTTCATGATGATGGAATCCCGCACCACGGCGTTCTCGCCGATGACCACATCCGTTCCGATGACGGAGTTGTAAACCTTGCCGTATATTTCGGATCCCTCGCCGACAATGGAGCGCTCCACATGGGAGTTTCTTCCGTAATACTGCGGCGGAAGGGATGTCACGTTCGTGTAGATTTTCCAGTACTCCTCATAGAGGTTGAACTCCGGGACCACATCGATGAGCTGCATGTTGGCCTCCCAGTAGGAGGTGAGGGTTCCGACGTCCTTCCAGTAGCCGTTGAATTCGTAGGCGTAGAGCGCCTCGCCTTTGTCCCGGCAGTAGGGGATGATGTGCTTTCCAAAATCCAGTCCCGGCTGGTCCTTGTTGGTGACCAGAGCATCCTTCAGGGCTTTCCAGGAAAAGATGTAGATGCCCATCGAGGCCAGGTTGCTCCTGGGGTGTTCCGGCTTCTCCTCAAAGTCCGTGATGCGCTTGTTCTCATCGGTGATCATGATGCCGAAGCGCTTTGCCTCTTCCATGGGAACCGGCATGACGGCGATCGTCACGTCTGCGTGGTTCTCCTTGTGGAAGTCGAGCATCGACTCGTAGTCCATCTTGTAGATGTGGTCGCCGGAGAGAATCAGGACATAGTCCGGATTGT
>JBJEYC010000229.1:0-2129 GCA_051886435.1 Lachnospiraceae bacterium | reverse complement strand
CTGATATGTGACAGTGAAATGGTGGACATAGATCTCCTCTGCCGTTGCGGTTCTGAAATCGATTGCGGTGGGTATTCTAGGAAACCGGGGTAAAATGGAAATGTGTCCGAAGTTAGATTTTCATGAGATTTGGTGAAATTTGGGGAAGATCAGGTTAGGCAGAGGAAAAATCCCGGTAAAGTCCCGGGCTGTCAAGGACCGAAACCGGCGAAACGGCGCGGAAAATGCGGATTCTCCCACTGACACAAAATTTTACAACTGTCATTTCTCCATGAAACGACAGCAAGTGTATTTCATCGTATCGCCGTTGCAAAGCTTTCCCGGCGCGCCGGATTTTCCAAATTCGGCCAGAGGGCGCAAAAAATGCCCTCCGGACAGGACCGCTCCTGTCCGGAAGGCATGAATTTTATTTCGAATATATATTCGAATCAACTGTTCTCAGTGCACGGAAGCCGCAAATCTGCGGAAGGCTTCCCGGCCCTCCTCCGTGTCCTTGTAGACCCCGGCATCCTCCAGCACCCCCGCAAAGACGAGGCCGATCTCCTCCTGCAGGATCGAGAGGAGCGCCTCCTTCGAGGCGGGCTGGTTCTTCACGTTCTCCGGAGCATAGGCCGGATGCTTTTTCAGGATTTCCTGCGTCCAGGCCGCATGGGAGGCAATCTCCGGCACGTCCTCCGGGTTCTTCCCCGCAAGGACCGTGTCCGCCAGAAGGTCCATCTCCTTCAGGAGCCGCGCCGGCAGCACCGCAAGGCCCATGACCTCGATGAGGCCGATGTTCTCCTTCTTGATGTGGTGCTTCTCCTGATGGGGATGGAAAATTCCCAGCGGGTACTCCGGTGTGGTCCGGTTGTTGCGAAGAACAAGGTCAAGCTCATACTTCCCGTCCCGCATTCTGGCGATTGGCGTGATCGTGTTGTGGGGCGTATCTTCCGTAAAGGCAAGGACATCCACAGAAGGATCGCTGTAACCGCGCCATGCGGCAAGAATCCTGTCCGCAAGCTCCACCAGACGCCCAGGATCTTCCGCATCCAGACGGATCACCGACATCGGCCAGTGCACAATGCCTGCCTCCACGTCGGCAAAGCCGGGGAAGGAGAGCTTCTCCCGGATACCCGCTTTTGCCATCGCAAAGGTATACCGACCGCCCTGAAAGTGCTCATGGGTCAGGATCGAACCTCCGACGATCGGCAGGTCCGCGTTGGAGCCCACGGTATAGTGCGGGAAAAGCTTCAAAAAGGCAAGGAGTCTCTCGAAGGTTGCCCGCTCGATTTTCATCGGCGTGTGGGATCCGGAGAGCACGATACAATGTTCATTATAGTAGACATAGGGGGAGTACTGCAGGTACCAGCGGGTGCCTGCCAGCTCCAGCGGAATCAGGCGGATCGTCTGCCTTGCCGGGTGATCCAGCCGGCCGGCATATCCCTCATTCTGGGGGCAGAGCAGGCACTTGGGATAGCTGTCCTGCTTCTTTTTGAGCGCCGCGGCAATGGCCTTCGGGTCCTTCTCCGGCTTGGAGAGGTTGATCGTGATGTCCATGTCCCCGTAGGCCGTCTTCGTGACCCACTTCCGGTCTTTGGCCACCCGGTAGGTCCGGATGTAGTCGCTGTCCCGGGAGAGCTGATAGAAGTAGTCTGTCGCCTTCTCGGGGCTCTCCTTATAGCGGCTCCAGAACTCCCGGATCACCTCCGAGGGGCGCGGGGTGAGGCACCCCATGAGCTTCGTGTCAAACAGATCCCGGGAGGCGATGCCCTCCTCGATGACGCCCCGGGCTGCGGCATCGTCCAGAAGATCCCGCAGAATCGGCTCCAGGGGCTGGTCCTTCGCCTCAATGGTATCCGCATCAAAGTCCGAACCCGGGTCCTGCTGCAGGCAGGCAAAGAGGAGGTTTGCCGCATACCGCCGGTCCTCCTCCCCGATCAGTCCCTTTGCCAGGGCATAGGCCACCAGGGACCGAACCCCATCTTCCACTCTTGTCTCGTCACGCATGTGCTGTTCCCTCCCGCTTGCTGCGCGGCTTTTGCCGTGCACACTGCCAAACTGCTTGCCATCTTTATCATCGGCGGGATCGCCCGCGCCCGCAAGGAACATTGGTTTCAGGATTTTGTCATTTTGTTGCAGGGATGGTAGAC
>JBJEYC010000228.1:0-2144 GCA_051886435.1 Lachnospiraceae bacterium | reverse complement strand
AAAAACGACAAAGTCGGCGCCCGGACCCTGCTATGATGCAGGCATCGAAAGGAAACAGAAAGGAGCGGGACATGGCAGTCAGCAGTCAGGCACAGCAGTTCATCGACATGCTCAGGGCGGGCAAGAATCCGAATCAGGGACAGGATAGTCCGGACCCGGAGAAGACGTTGGCGGAGCGGGAAGCCCTGCGGAAAAACGCAGACCGGATGCAGGAGCTCATGCCGGGAGAGATCACGGTGGAGCCGGTGCGGGACGGAAATGTCAGCGGCGAGTGGCACCACAACCGGAACAAAAAGGAGGGGGAGAAGCGGATCCTCTACTTTATCTTCGGCGGGGGCTTTGAGACGGGCTCCGTCGAGTCAAGGCGCTGGACCTGCGCAAAGATCGCCACGGCCCTCGGGACGGACGCCTTTGCCGTGTCCTACCGGCAGTGGCCGGAGGCGATGCACCCGGCAGCCCTGCAGGACTGCTCGGCCGCCTTTGACTGGCTGATGGCAAAGGGATATGCACCGGAGGACATCCTTTTTTTTGGCGAATCCGCAGGAGCTTCCCTGTGCCTGACCACCACCTGCTATCGCAAAGACCACGGCATGGCGGTCCCCGCAAAGGTCAGCGTCTTCTCTCCGGTCATCAACCTGCGGGGAGACTATCCATCGAGAGAGGAGCGGGATGCGATTGATCCGATGATCGGGAAGGACTCCAAAACCAACTACTTCACCAGGGAAGACGAGACCGATCCCTACGCCGCAGCGCAGTACGCGGACTTTGCCGGATTTCCGAAGCTCCAGATCCTGGGCGGCACGAACGAGGTCCTCTTTGACGATGCGGAGCACCTCTTTGATCTCGCAAAAAAGGCAGGAGTTGACTGCAGGCGCAAAGCCTATGAGGGAATGTTTCACAGCTTTATCCTGTTCCCCTGCCCGGAGACGGACGAGGCGGTGCAGGAGATTGCAGATTTTTTGAAGAACTGATTGGGGAAGAAACAGAACACCGGATAAGGACAGGGAGGAAAACATGGGAACACAGGAACTGGGACTTGACGCTGCGGGAATGCAGAAGCACCTGCGCCCGAAGGACTATGCAATGGACGCGGTGGGACAGATCGCGCTGAACTCGATCAGCTGCATGGCTGGGCAGATGACCTATTTCTACACGAATAAGGTCGGCATGGCGGCAGCCACCGTCGCCTCCGTCCTGCTCGCGGCCAAGATCATCGATGCGGTCACCGATCTCTTTATGGGCAAGATCGTCGACAAGACCAACACGAAGTACGGCAAGGCAAGACCGTGGCTTTTGTGGATGATGGTCCCCGCCATGCTGGCAGTGGTTCTTCTGTTCACGGTGCCTGCCGGGGCCGGGAACTTCCGCTACGTCTATGCCTTTCTGACGAACGTCTTCGCCTCCGCCATCGTCTACACCGCCATCGCAGTCCCCTACTACACGATGATGGCCTATAAGACCAGAAGCTCGGAGGAGAAGGGCAAGATGGGAACTTACCGCTCCGCGGTGGGCTACGCCATCGGTGTGGGCCTGGGCATCGGTCTGATCCCGATCACCACCGCCCTCGGCGACGACCAGCGGGCCTGGATCATCCTCGCCTCGGTTCTCGCGGTGCTCTCCGGCATCGGCCTGTTTGTCGCATTCCGTGGATCGAAGGAGATCTACCACGATTCCGAGGAGGCGGCTGCCAAGGAATCAGAGATCTCGATCGCGAAGGGACTTGCGATCCTGGTGCACAACAAGTACTGGGTGGCGATCACGATCTTCGGCGTCTGCATGAACGTGGTCTATGCGGTCGTCATGGCGGCACCGATCTACTACGCCCAGACCGTTGCCGGGGACCCGGGCTTCTACTCCACGGTCAACACCGTCAACCTGATCCCATCCATCATCGCCTTCATTCTGGTGGGCTCCATCATCAAGAAATTCGGCCTTGCCAAAACCGCAAAGTATGCGGCGGTCATCGGCCTTGTGGGAGCGCTCCTGCGCCTTATTGCACCATCCAACACGGTGCTGTTTCTCTTCACCAATGCGGTCATCACCTTTGCGACGATCCCGCTCATCTCCGTCCTGCCCGCCATGGTGCTCAACACCTCTGAGGTCAACATGCAGCAGTACGGCGTGCGGATCACCGGCATGACCAA
>JBJEYC010000227.1:0-2148 GCA_051886435.1 Lachnospiraceae bacterium | reverse complement strand
CCTCCATGGTCAGCTGGTTGTGATCGACAGCGACGTTTGCGGTCTCAAAGACCGGAGCCAGCTCGTGCTGGGAAGGAGCGACCTCGTTGTGCTTGGTCTTGGCCGGGACGCCGAGCTTCCACAGCTCCTGATCCAGGTCATGCATGTACTCAGATACCTTCGGCTTGAGGACACCAAAGTAGTGATCCTCCATCTCCTGTCCCTTGGGAGCAGGGGCGCCGATCAGGGTTCTGCCGCACATCAGAAGGTCCTTGCGCTTTAAGTACATATCCTTGTCGATCAGGAAGTACTCCTGCTCGGAACCCACGGTGGTATCCACATGGGTGACCTCGGTGTTGCCCAGAAGGTGCAGCACCTTCACGGCCTCCCGAGAGAGGGCTGCCATGGAGCGAAGGAGCGGAGTCTTCTTGTCGAGTGCCTCGCCGCCGTAGCTGCAGAAGGCTGTCGGGATGTAAAGAGTGCCGTCCTTGATGAATGCCGGAGACGAAGGATCCCACGCAGTGTATCCTCTCGCCTCAAAGGTGGCGCGCAGGCCGCCGGACGGGAAGGAGGAGGCGTCGGGCTCGCCCTTGACCAGTTCCTTTCCGGAGAACTCCATGATGACGGTTCCGTTTGCCTGCGGGCTGATGAAGGAGTCATGCTTCTCAGCAGTCAGACCGGTCATCGGCTGGAACCAGTGCGTGTAGTGGGTGGCACCCTTCTCGATTGCCCACTCCTTCATCGCAGCTGCCACGGTGTTGGCCACGTCAAGCTGCAGAGAGGAGCCGCTGGCAATTGCCTTGTGGACGGCCTTGTAGACGTCCTTGGGGAGCCGCTCTTTCATCACCTTGTCGTTAAAGACAAGGCTGCCGTAAATCTCCGGGATCTTTACCGTATCCATTGATCTATATCCTCCTGTTCTCTTAAAAACCAAAAAGCGCCTTGAGAGACTGCTCCCGTCTCCCAAAGCGCCTTTGCTTTATAGAACTGTATTATACCCGCAGAAAGGGGTTTGTCAATCAAAATTGCATACAATGATACAGGGACCGAAAAACCCAAAACCGGCAATCTGACGAAGACTCACGCCGTCGCCGAGTCGGTCTTGCCAAGGAGCCGGAAGAACAGAAGGTGCGCATCCATGCTCTGAGTCACCTCGCGGCGCTTCATCTCCTGCCCGGAATCGCTCCGGAAGGTCTCCTCGATATAGGCCGTCTCCAAAACCTGCAGCGCGTCGTAGAACTTCTTCGTGTCCTCGTCGTAGGAGTACTGCTTCTGGCGCAGGAACCTATCCCGCACGCCCTCAAACTCCGTCTCCGCCAGCTGGTTGCAGCGGTAGAGGAAATACCGCACAACGCCCGGCTGCACGTGGCGCAGGGTCTGAATCAGGTCCTTTCTCTCCTCCTGCAGGATCGGGCTCGTATCCTTCTCGGAAAGACCCATCCCGTCGAGGTACCCAAGCACGGTGTTCCACAGCTCCCTGTCCTGCGTGTTGTCGTGGTCAAAATCCATGAGCGCCTGGATTGCCTTTCCCCGACTCTCATCGTCGATCTGGTAGCGGAAGAACCCCTTTGTAAGCCGATCCACCATGCTGGCGTTGCGGTCCCAGCGGTCCTCGCTCCCCTCTTTGGCCTGATGGCTTGCAAACTCCTTCTCCTCGCGCTTCTGGGCCTTGGATCCCTCATCGGGAAGCGTGCCCCGGCATTCCAGATATCTGGCGCCGATGTCCTCGAGGATCATGTCGTTGCTCCCGAGACTGTTGGAGACAAAGAGTGTACTTGCCGCCTGCAGGGAGATGGCGAGCTTGGAGACGGACTGTGTAAAGGCATCTTCCCGGGGATTTTCCTCTCCCCGGCCTGCGCTCTGGGTCAGCGCATCCGCCGCGTATTTCACAATCTCGCTCATCTCCGGGAACCACTCCGCCGCCTCCGCCTTTGCCTCCTGAATCAGAGGCCCAGCGGGTTTTTCCGAGTGCTTTCCCCGTTTGGTCATTTCCTCATAAAACAGTACTACCAGATCCAATCCGATGTTCTTCAGCGGGACATGTCCTTCGATCGAGTCTCTCCGGATGCCCTGCAGCGTATCCTTCTCCATCGTGCCGCGCCCTCCTTCCTTTTATATTTTTTTACTTTCATTATGATGCTAGCACGCTTGAAAAGCGTTGTAAAGTCC
>JBJEYC010000226.1:0-2148 GCA_051886435.1 Lachnospiraceae bacterium | reverse complement strand
TCTTTTGCCACAGTATTCACGTTTCCGGCGCCCATGGTTATCAACACGTCATTTTTTCGGCAGTTTTTCAGGACGAATTTTTCGATCTCCTCAAAGCTCGGGAAGTAGTAGGTCTCCTTGTGGCCAAGGGCGCGGATCTTCTCCGCAAGCGTCTCGGAGCTGATGCCGAGGGTGTCCGTCTCCCGGGCGGCATAGATATCCGCGAGGATCACCACATCTGCCAGAGAGAGGGCTTTGGCAAAATCATCCATCAGCGCCTTGGTTCTTGTATAGGTGTGTGGCTGGAAGACCACGAAGATCCGGTCCGCGTCCAGCTGCTTTGCCGCATGGAGCGTCGCGGCGATCTCCGTCGGGTGATGGGCATAGTCGTCAATGACGGCGGTGCCGCAGGAGAGTCTTCCCTTGAACTCAAAGCGCCGGTCGGTGCCGGAAAAGCCAAGGAGAGCCTTTGCGGTGACATCGCGGTCTACCGAGAGAAGGTCTGCGCAGGCGATGGCGGCCAGGCTGTTCCAGACGTTGTGGATGCCGGGCACGTGGAGCGTGATCTTCTGCCGGGAGCCGTCGGCTCTGCGCACGGCGGTGAAGGTGGGATGCGCCAGGTTGTCATAGGTGATGTCCTCGGCCCAGTAGTCGGACTTCGCCGGATCGGAGCCGTAGCGGACCACCTGGCAGGCAAGGCCGTCGGTGATTTCGGAGAGGTTTTCGATGTCGGAGTTGATGATGAGCGTTCCGTCTGCGGGAATCAGCTGTGCGAACTTCCGGAAGCTGTTGCGGATGTCCTGCAGATCTTTGAAGAAGTCCAGATGGTCCGCGTCGATGTCCAGAATGATGCCGATCTTCGGAAACAGCGACAGGAAGCTGTTGGTGTACTCGCAGGCCTCGGCGACAAAGTAGTCGGAGTGGCCCACCCGCACGTTTCCGCCGATGGACTTTAAGTTGCCGCCCACAGAGATGGAGGGATCCGCGTTCTCGGCCAGGAGAATCTCGGAGATCATCGACGTGGTGGTTGTCTTGCCGTGGGTGCCGGAGATGGCAACAGGGCAGCCGTAATTGCGCATCACCTCGCCAAGGACCTGTGCTCTTGTCAGGTGGTTGAGATGAAGACGCATCGTCTCCTGATACTCCGGGTTGTCCGGATGGATTGCGGCGGTAAAGACCACCAGATCCAGATCATCCGTGATGTTCTCTTTCTTTTGTCCGATGTGAACCGGGATGCCGATGGACTCAAGATGTCTTGTGGTGTCGGATTCCGCCCGGTCAGAGCCGGTCACGTAAAAGCCTCTGCTCTTTAAGATCTCTGCCAGCCCCGACATGGATACCCCGCCGATGCCGCAGAAGAAGACGCGGATTGGCTTGTTGAAATCAATCTGATAATACATGGCAATTTCCTTCCTGATTTGGAATACAATTTCAAAAGTATTATAGCGGGTTTTGGCGGATTTCCAAGTAGTCAGGGCTGTCGCTCCGAATCCGGCCGCTGGTATGCTGGTTATGTGCAGAATTCTTGGCAAATTTTCAAAAGTATGAAGAAAGCGGAAAGGGGTTCTGCAAATTTAACCAAAAATGTTTGAAACAAGATTTGAAATTTGGATATAATCACGAACCAATAAGAGATATCGTGTTCCCTTTAAATTTTACATGTGCTATAATCAGGTAACTGATGAAGACTTTCCTTTTCGGATCGGAGTTTTGCCGAATACGGACGGACAAAATCAGAATCCGCATGTCAAGGTTGAGGTGAATTATGATTAAGAAAGAAATGATCGCAATGCTCCTGGCCGGCGGACAGGGGAGCCGTCTTGGAATCCTCACATCAAAGATGGCAAAACCTGCGGTCTCCTTCGGCGGAAAATACCGCATCATTGATTTCCCGCTCAGCAACTGCATCAACTCCGGCGTGGATACGGTTGGGGTGCTGACCCAGTACATGCCCTTAAAGCTCAACACGCACATCGGCATCGGTATTCCGTGGGATCTGGACAAGCTGGTCGGCGGTGTGTCGGTTCTGCCTCCCTATGAGAAGATGCAGGGCACCGAGTGGTACACTGGCACGGCGAACGCAATCTACCAGAACCTGAGCTACATGGAGACCTACAATCCGGACTATGTCCTGATTCTCTCCGGCGACCACATCTACAAGATGGACTA
>JBJEYC010000225.1:0-2153 GCA_051886435.1 Lachnospiraceae bacterium | reverse complement strand
AAAGCATCGGTACAAACATCATCGCACTGCCTCCTTTTCGGTTTCCGGTTCCGCCTTCAGCGGCCGGTACGGTTTTGATTCATTCTTCATGTCTTTTGGGATCTCTCCCTTCGGACAAGTATGTTATAGCTCAACTAGCACATCTAGTCAAGCCGATATAAGAGTTTTTATACTTTGTTTAGATTTGCCTTTACCGTTGTCAAGAGCCGATTTGGAAAGTGCATCCGTTTTCATTCTTTTCAGATTTTGATACCCGGTTATGTGCCTTTTTGCGGGCGTTTGCAAAAGATCCGCCCAGAAATCAAAACTAAATCCTACCTGTGAAAATAAAATTAACCAAATGATAAGTCCAAATGTCGGCGATCTGCCACGTTACAATAGACGTTCAACATTGTTACAATAGACTGTGGGGCGTTATCTATTTGGGAAAATCTGAATTATAATAAGTATAAGAACGAGGGGGGAACCGTGATTGGAAACTCTTCTTTATTGTGAACTTCATATATTATCGATCAGCATTCTGATGGTTCTTTTGTATCTCTATCGCCGGCAGGATGACCGCACCCTTTCCGGGCGCTGGTTCATCCGGGTCCTGAGCGCATTCATCCTGCTCTTTGTCGTGGACCTTTGCCTGGAACTGATCATTGGGAATGAACACTCGGATCTGCGCTACTGGCGCGGGTGGATGATCTATCTGATTGCCTACAACCTGGCCACCTCTGTATGGTGCACCTATTCCGAGACGCAGCTGTATGGGAGCATCTTCCCTGATCGGCGCTTTTTTTCGTTTCTCCATACGATCATCGGCGTCAATATCACCATCAGCCTGATCTGCCTGATCTTCGGAAGGGACTTCTTCACCAGCTCGCACTACCTGCGCTCCGCCACCGGATATTTCGTTATCGAAACCACACTCCTGATCGCACTCCTTGTTGCCACCGCGGTCCGGCTGTATGTTGCCACGTCGGACATCGCCGACGCCAACCAGCGGCACGTCAAATACATGTTTGCGACGGTTCCGTTTTTCCTGATCGGAAGTATCGTTCTCTCGCTGGCCTGCCAGAATGCCACCCTGGCGGATCTGCCCATCACGGTGATCCTGATCGTCTGCTTTCTGGACTCCACCTCACGGCAGATCTCCACAGATAAACTCACCGGCATCAACAACCGTCAGTATCTGATGAGTTTCGTCGCGCAGGAGATTCAGACCCAGCAGGAGAAGAAGGAAAAGGCACCCGGGCTGTTTCTGCTCATGATCGATGTGGACTTCTTCAAGGAAGTCAACGACCGCTACGGCCACCAGGAGGGTGACCAGGCACTGATCCGCGTAGCAGATGTGCTCAAGACCTCCTGCGCCTGCTACGCCGGCAGAGCCTTTCTCGCACGGTTTGGCGGAGATGAGTTCATCATTGTCTGCGAGGCGGAGGATCGCGATCAGGTAACCGAATTCCGGGAAAAGATCCTCATGACCATGCGGCAGTTCAACGTCTGGACCTATGAAAAAGACTCCAAGCCCTTCGATCCCCAGGATCCGCTGCACAACCTGCAGCTGTCGGTAGGAATCGGCGCGTATAAGCCCGGCATGACGGCGGTGGAACTCTTAAAGTCCGCAGACGAGGACCTTTACCGCATCAAGGCAGAGCACCACTCCATCCGCAACAAGAGACACGATCTCGCCTGCGATCTCTCCGAAGCGCCTCTGTAAACGGGGCTTCCCTCACAGAATCAAACGAAATGCCGCCGCGCCCTCCTGGCGCGGCGGTTTTTTCATGCGCGGCGGATGCCCTGCCGCTGCCTCCGATTTGGCGTTCCTGTCTGTCCGCCTGCTGCCCGCGGGAGTAAGCAAAAGAAAAGAGGACTGCCCGGGGACAGCCCTCTTTCACTTTGCATCCGGCGCCAGACTTTTCTTACCCGGACATCATGGGTTTTGCCTTACCGTCACAAAATTGTTTCCGGCAATCAGGACAAAACGGACGCAGGCAGTGAGGACTGCGGCAGGTGCGATGTCTGGATCTTCTTTCGCGTTCCGGAAAACAGCTGGATGATCGCCGCCGCGCAGCGGAAAAGGCGCAGCCCCCGATGATGGGACTGCGCCTTTTCTATGTGCTTTTGAGCGAAACACCTTACTTGTTCTGCAGGGCCTTCACGGCTGC
>JBJEYC010000224.1:0-2154 GCA_051886435.1 Lachnospiraceae bacterium | reverse complement strand
GGGGGCCGCCCTCCAGTTCATGCAGGATCAGGATGGCCCACTTGCCCTGCAGCAGTTCCTGGGCGGTGACATAGGGGCAGATCCCGAACTTGTCTGCCTTTTTGCAGGTCTCTTTTTTCATCGTGTTTACTCCCTGGTCTGGAAAGCCGGAAGGCTCTGATTTCCGGCCAATTGTATGGCAAAACGTACCTGCTAAGGCAAAAGATCCCTCTTGCGGGGCTTTCTGGCAGGGACTATTCTCATGATAGCCGATCGGAAACAAATAGCAAGTATAAAGATTGAAGTATTGAGACGATCCCGCCGAAAACGGGAGAGGAGGGACAAATGGCAAAGAATACGCGGATGCCGGTGATCTTTTCAGGGCATGGAAGCCCGATGCTGGCACTGGAGCACAATGATATCACGGAGACACTGAAGAAAACAGGCGAGGAGGCCATCGCAGCGCACGGCGTGCCCCGGGCGATTCTTGCAATCTCGGCTCACTGGTATCAGGGGGAGACTCTGGTCCAGAGCGCGGCACATCCCAAGCAGATCTACGACATGTACGGATTCCCAAAGGAGCTCTATGAGGTGAAGTACAATGCTGTGGGCAGTCCCGCACTGACGGACGAGGTGAAGAACCTCCTTGGCGGCGCAGTCCGGGTGGATGACAGCTGGGGAATCGATCATGGCACCTGGACCGTACTGGTTCACATGTTCCCAAAGGCGGACATCCCCGTGGTGCAGCTGTCGGTCAACGGGAGACTGACGCCGGAAAAGTGTGCCGACCTTGGCAGAAAGCTTGCGCCCCTGCGGGATGCCGGGTATCTGATTCTCGGCAGCGGAAACGTGGTTCACAACCTCCGCATGGTGGACTGGGACAATGAGAATGGCTCTCCCGCCTGCATACGCTTCAATGATTACATCACGGAGGCCGTTCTTAGCGGAGATAATAAGAAGGCGCTCCACTACGGGACCCATCCGGATGCCTCCTATGCGGTTCCCACGCCGGATCACTTCCTGCCCCTCTGCTACTGCCTGGGCGCTGCGGACGGCGATGCTGCCAGAGCATTCAACAATGTCTGCAACCTCGGCGCCATCGCGATGACGGGGTATGTCTTCGGGGACTGAGTGCGGCCCGGAAAGTTTCCCTTCGCCCCGGCGCATGGTAAGATGAGAACGAAACGCACGGCCGCCGGATGCAGGATTTGCAGCGAAAGGCCTTTGGCAGCCGCGCTGACATGTGACATATCATGGGGAGACAGATGTGATTTCCATCATTGTGCCGGTTTACAAGGCAGAATCCTATATCGCAGCCACCATCGAAACGGTGGCAAAACAGACCTTTTCGGACTGGGAACTGATCCTGGTGGATGACAAAAGTCCCGACCGCTCCTGTGAGGTGATTGAAAAGACCGTGGCGGCCCTTCCGGAGGAGACCGGGAAGAAGATCCGCCTGATCCGCAAGGAGAAAAACGAGGGTGCAGCCAGAGCCCGCAACACCGGCATCGATGCGGCGAAGGGCAGATATATCGCCTTTTTGGATGCGGATGATCTGTGGGATCCCAGAAAACTCGAGCTGACCTTTGCCCATCTGCAAAAGTGCAAAGCCGGCTTTGTCTTTACCTCCTATTACTTTGGCGATGAGAACGCGGTTCCCACCGGAAAGCGTACCCGGGTTCCTGCCACCCTGACCTATGAGAAGGCGCTCTCCCGGACCGTGATCTTCACCAGTACGGTACTGATCGATACCCAGGTCGTCGACCGGGATCTCTGCCGGATGCCGGACATCGGCTCTGAGGACACTGCGACCTGGTGGCAGATCTTAAAAAGCGGCGTCACAGCCTATGGTCTGGATATTCCGCTTGTGGTGTACCGAAGGCCTGCAAAGAGCCTGTCGAGCAACAAGGGGAGAGCAGTGAAGCGCATCTGGTATCTGTACCGGAACGTGGCGCACCTCTCCCGGGTCTCCAGCGCGGTGCATCTTCTGCAGTGGGCGGTCCGCGCAACCCTTCGGCGGACGGTGGATGACCGCGTCGTTGATCGCCTGGAATCCGTCCGGCACAGGAGCGGATCCTGACAGGAAGGCAGGGTGCCCGACCTTTACCCTTTGGAGAAGAGCAAAACAAGTTGACAGGATGGGGACGGGAAAGGTAACATAGATTCTGCAAAAGC
>JBJEYC010000223.1:0-2156 GCA_051886435.1 Lachnospiraceae bacterium | reverse complement strand
ATGGCGCCATCCACGGGGCCTTCTTCTTTTCGATGGCCGGGGAGCCGAACTATGACGTGATCCGGGAAGGAAGCTGGGAGAGCGATGCCCCCTACGGGGTTCTCCACAGGGTTGCCCGCGATGCGGCCTGCCACAGCTTTCTGAAAACAGCGGTCGCCTTTGCTCTCAAGACAACCTCCCACCTTCGGATCGACACCCACAGGGACAATAAGGTCATGCAGCACGCCATCCTGTCCTGCGGATTTTCCTACCGGGGCATCATCAACCTGGCGGACGGATCCGAACGGCTTGCCTACGAGAGGGTGTAGGAGAGGAGGCTGCTGCGCAGGAGGGGAGTGACAACCATGAGCGATCTTCAAAAATTTCTCAGATACTACAAACCGTACCGGAAGGTGCTCTTTCTGGATTTGTTCTGCGCCATGATCATCAGCCTGATTGACCTTGCCTTTCCGCAGGCGCTGCGCTACCTGACAAGAACGCTCTTCCTTGAGCCTGGAGAGACGATTCTGAAGCGGCTGCCGCTTCTTGCGGCGGCCTTTTTTGCTGCCTATCTGATCCAGACCCTGTGCCAGTACTACGTGGGCTATCAGGGGCATGTGATGGGCGCGAAGATGGAGCGGGACATGCGGCAGGAGCTCTTTGATCACTACGAGCAGCTCTCGTTCTCCTACTATGACCGCAACAACACCGGCCAGATGATGAGCAAGCTGGTCTCGGACCTGTTTGACATTGCGGAGATGGCCCACCACGGGCCGGAGAACCTATTCCTCTCCCTGATCAAGCTGGCTGGCTCTTTCTTCTTTCTCTTCTTTACCCAGTGGAAGCTCGCGCTGGCTCTGCTGGTGGTGGTTGCTGTGATGTTTGCGGCATGTCTGTGGCAGAACAGCACGCTGCAGGAAACGTTTCTCGACAACCGCCGCAAGATCGGAGACATTAATGCGGTGCTGAATGACTCCCTCTCCGGGATCCGCGTCGTGCAGGCCTTTGCCAACGAGGACGTGGAACGGGAGAAGTTCGAGCGGGGGAACGAGGCTTTTTTTGACTCGAAGCGGAAAAACTACAAGGCGCTGGGGCAGTTTCAGAGCCTGACGACGTTTTTCATCGGCATGCTGTACCTGGTGATGCTGGTGTTCGGCGGCTGGCTCGTGGCAAAGGGAGAGATGTCGGCGGGCGATCTTGCCATCGATGCCATCTACATCGGCATCTTTGTCAGCCCGATTCAGATCCTGGTGGAACTCACGGAGATGATTCAGAAAGGGTTCTCGGGATTTCGGAGGTTCCGGGCGGTCATTGAGGCGGAGCCGGAGATCGTGGACGCCCCCGACGCAGCGCCCCTTCAAAATCCGGAGGGAGATCTCACCTTCCGGGATGTCTCCTTTGAGTATGAGAAGGAGGAAGAGGTCCTACACCACATCAACCTCTCGATTCCACATGGCCAGTCGGTGGCGCTGGTGGGACCCTCCGGCGGAGGAAAGTCGACGGTCTGCTCCCTGATCCCCAGGTTCTATGACGTGACGGGCGGTGCCGTTCTGATCGGTGGGCAGGATGTGCGGACGATCAGCCTGAAATCTCTTCGGCAGAACATCGGCATCGTCCAGCAGGATGTATACCTCTTCTCCGGTACGATCCGGGAGAACATCTCCTACGGAAAGCCGGACGCGACAGAGGAAGAGATCCGGCGGGCCGCGAAACTTGCAGATCTCGACTCGTTCGTGGAGACACTCCCCGATGGGTACGACACCTTTGTCGGAGAGCGGGGCACCAGACTCTCCGGCGGTCAGAAACAGCGGATCTCCATCGCCCGAATCTTTCTTCGGGACCCAAAGATCCTGATTCTCGACGAGGCCACCAGCGCCCTGGACAACGAGAGTGAGCGGTATATCCAAGAGAGCCTTGACCGGCTGTCGCAAAACCGCACCACGATCACCATCGCCCATCGGCTCTCCACCATCCGCAACGCGGACCGGATCTATGTCATCGATGGCGGCAGAGTGGTGGAGCAGGGCACCCACAAAGAGCTCCTTGGCAGGGTGGACGGAATCTATGCGTCCTACTGCCGCCTGGCTGCCCCGGAGGAATCGGGGCAGAAGATGTGATCAGGACGCCGTCATCAGATCGGCAGAAAAAACGGAATAGGACATCAAAAAAGACACAGC
>JBJEYC010000222.1:0-2157 GCA_051886435.1 Lachnospiraceae bacterium | reverse complement strand
ATTATTGTTCTATGGCACATCAGGAAGCCATGTCCGGCGCGGAGCGGCGCATCCGGATTCTGGAAATCTTAAAGCAGGACGGCAAAGTCTCTGTGCAGGACCTTTCTGACCGCTTTCAGGTCTCGCCGATGACAATCCGGCGGGATCTGCACATCTATGAGGAGCAGGGCGTTCTCGAGATGCAGTACGGCGGCGCAAGACTCAGAGAATCGGCACCGCCATTTGAGGACTTTGCGCGAAGGTGCCGGGATCATCACAGGGAGAAATCACGGATTGCCGCAAAGGCAGCCTCCGTGATAAAGGAGAACGATGTGGTGTTTCTTGACTGCAGCACCACCGTCAGCCTCATGGTGGATTTTATGCCGGACGTCCATCTCACCATTGTCACGAACTGCCTTCCTGTCATGGCAGCGCTTTCCTCCCGGCCGAACATCTCTGCCATCACCTGTCCCGGCAGATATCAGTCGTTCTACGGCGGCGTCATGGATTACTCGACGATATCGTTTCTGGATGGCTTCAACTTCACGAAGGCGTTTCTTGGCACCTCGTCCTGCTCTCCGACGTTTGGCGTCTCCTGCGCGGAAGAGGCAGAGGCCTCTGAAAAGCGCACCGTTCTTGCCCGCACAGAGCACGGTTTTCTCCTCTGCGACGCCGGAAAGATGGACAGGGCGGCCTTTTTGCGCTTTGCCGAGGCAAAAGATTTTGACGGGATCTTCACCGATGCGGCCCTGTCCCAGACCCTGCAGCAGCAGTACAGGGCGGCAGGGGCAGCGCTGCACCTTTGTTGAGGGATACGTTCCTGTCTGTTAAGTGCGGCCGCGCTCTTCGTGATTTTGGGGAGTGCCGGCAAAAGACAGGGCGCCCTGAAAAACCCGATTCTCTGTGCAGCAAGCTCTGTCTTTCTCATGCATCGGTGAAGGACCCCTGCAGGGAACAAAAAGCCCCGGTAAGTTTGGAATACTTACCGGGACTTTCGCGATGCCAGTTTTAAGGTTATGCCTCGATGGTGGCAAGGACTGCCATGTACTCTCTGCCGGGAAGCCGGACCTGCACACTGCCGCTTGCGTGTTCAGTGAAGGTGGTCCTGGTCATCTGCCAGGTGTCGAGCACTTCCACCTTGTAGGCATGGTCTTTCGGCAGCAGGATCTCAAACCGGGCAGAGGTCTGCCGGTACAGGTACCAGAGAAAGACCTTCTCTCCCACCTGTCCCGCGTAGTTGAACTCTCCGGCACGAAGGATTCCCTGCTCATAGGGGGTGAGCCTTGCCATCGCCTTCAGGAAGAAGCTGGCAGAAGCCGGTGACATGGCAATTGCGTGATCAATCTCCTCTTTGGTCATGTCGCAGAAGTTTCCAAAGCGGCCGCCCTGGGGTTCCAAGGGCCCTGGCAGGGACTCGACGAGCTTCCGAAGCCACCAGATGCGCTCCGGGCTCTTGCCGATGAGCTTTCCGCCCTTGGCCCAGTAGACCACGGCGCTGTCCTCATCCTTCGTGTCCGGATCCAGGAAGGTCTCACCGTGGGTGCAGTAGCCTCCCTGGGCAACTGCCTGCCAGAAGCGGGCGGTCATCTCCTCGCCGCTGATGGCGCCCCAGGGCTGGTTCAGATTGCCCTCGTAGCAGCACTCATCCACCATGACCGGCTTACCGGTGACCTTGCGCATGTAGGAGACCACGGGAAGGCTCTTGACCTGGAGCGAGCTGTGGGTGATGTTCGGGCGTGTGGCATCCCAGTAGTGGAAGCCGTTGTGGCAGGACTCCAGGTGGTGATAGGGATCCAGGTCATGTACGGCCTGCTCAATCTCCTCCCAGTCCTCGATGGACTTGGAAGGCGTGAAATCGTACTCGTTGGCAAGACTCCACCAGATGTTCGGGAAGGCTGCAAGGCGCTTCATCAGATAGTCCAGATAGATCAGGTTGTCCTTCTGGGAGAGGGTGGCAAAGCCCCACCGGTCATAGGGGTGGAACAGAATGAGGTCCACCTGAATGCCCATGTCCCCGAGCCGTTTGATCTTATCCTCCAGGTTGTCAAAGAAGTCTGGGTTCGGCTTTGTCACATCCCAGCTTCCGTCCTCCTTTTTTGCAAAGGGATAGTACGGGGGCTCGTTCTTGTTGTAGAGGTAGTCCTTCGGGAAGACGCACATCCGGACCTTGTTGAAGGG
>JBJEYC010000221.1:0-2161 GCA_051886435.1 Lachnospiraceae bacterium | reverse complement strand
ATGCGGATCTTCTCCTGGTCGGAGAGGGTCGAGGAGATGCTCTCAATCGTGTCGGTGTCCCCGTCTGCCATGGCCTGGTAGTAGGTGGCAAAGAGCTCATTCACAGCGGGGTAGGCATCCGTCTGCAGGGCAAGGGGAGACGCTGTCTCCTCCGTCGACTCCGTGTCTGATGCCTGCGCCGCGGCGTGCGGGTTGGTGCGGTGAGCGGTGAGGCCGATCACTGCGGTGAGGACACAGCAGACGACAAGTACAAGGGGCATCAGAAGTTTTCCGTGCTGCCCGATCCATTCCTGAAAGCGGTTTTGATTGTTCAAAGCGGTTTCTCCAGCGGGCGTGGAAGGGATCCTGCCCGATTTTTGATAAAAAAATAAGCCATGCTCGAAGATAGTTGTCCTGCTTCGTGCACAGCTTGTATCATGCGCCCGACAGGAATCGAACCTGCATCAAAGGCGTCGGAGGCCTACGTTCTATCCGTTAGACTACGAGCGCATTTTTGCTGCCGCCGGTCTTTCTCGGCGACAAAGGACATTGTAATGGTTTTCGGTCTTCGTTTCAACCACTTTTTTGTCTTTTCCATTTTTTGGCAAAAGGCCCCGCACCCTCATGGTGCAGGGCCTGTCCTTTCAAATGCGGCGTTTCAGGCGATCACAATCTCATCCCGCGCCGGGTCATACCGGTAGAGGGTCTCGGAGAGGATGTCCTTTGGCGCAACGTCCGATCGGTTGATGTCCCGGATCATCTCGTTCACCTCTGCCACGGGGACGAGGAGATTCTCCCCGGGCAGGAGGATCATCTCGTGCACTGAAGAGGGGATGAGGTAAAAGGACCCGCCGACAACGTCAGACAGACTTTTTAAGAGTCCTGGATAGAACACCACGGCGGCGCCGTAGAGATTCGCCCGGTTGGTGAGGACGATGAGGCCTTGATCCGCCTCTTTCTCTCCCACAAGGCAGGCGAGGTTCTCTCCTCTTGGCGGCATGTGCCGGATCATGTTTTTGAGGCTCTGGCGAAAGAGTTCCGGGATGGAGAGCCCTGCCTGCCCGATGTGCGCCATGGTGAGCGGCACAAAGTCATCCTCCTTCAAATCCGCGGGAAAAAGAGGCGGCACCATCTCCCACTGATAGAGGAGAAAAATGGCGGAGAGGTTTAAGGTCTCAAGCCTTGGAAAGACGATGCCTCCTGCGTTTTCGTCCTCATTTCCCGCGAGGCGAAAGACGACGCGGCGCAGAATCTCCTCTCTTGCCCGCTCCTTTGTCATGGTGCCGATGCTTTTCACCTTCTCCGAGGGGATCCTCTTCGTGACTTCTCCAACTGCTGCGTGCTTGTTTTCCGACATGATTTTCCTTTCTGTTGGGGCGCAGTGCCTGCGCCAAAAGATGTGAAATCTGGGAAGGGCCTGTCTGCGGGAATAAAAGGCCTGTGATTTCGATGTGAATGAACTGCTCCTGAACTGCTTTTTGGATGCTTGGCAGGGCCGACCGGCCCGGATGGGAAAAAGAGGGGATTGGAGTGACTGCCCGAAAAATTCATGCCACGCAAAAAGAGAGACAGAAATTTCTGTCTCTCTTCACTGCGCAGCGGATTTCGGCGGTTTCCGGGAAGCTTATGCTCTGGAAAGGTACTCGCCGCTTCTGGTATCGATCTTGACCTTGTCGCCGATGTTGCAGAACAGCGGAACGGCAATCTCTGCACCGGTCTCGACGGTTGCGGGCTTGGTAGCACCGGTTGCGGTGTTGCCCTTGAAGCCGGGCTCGGTCTCGGTGATCTCCAGCTCAACGAACATCGGAGGCTCGATTGCGAAGATGTTCCCGTTGTAGGAATCCACCTTGATCATCTCGTTCTCCTTGACGAACTTCATGTTGTCGCCGACAACATCGGGTCCAAGGGAGATCTGCTCATAGCTCTCGGTGTCCATGAAGGTGTAGAGATCGCCATCCTTGTAGAGATACTGGTACTCCTTGCGGTCCACACGGGCCTGCGGGAATTTCTCGGTGGGACGGAAGGTGGTCTCGGTGACACCACCGTTGATGATGTCCTTGAGCTTGGTTCTCACGAAAGCAGCGCCCTTGCCGGGTTTGACATGCTGGAACTCAACTATCTCATAGACCGTGTTGTCCTTCTCGATCGTAACACCATTTCTGAAATCACTGGCAGAGATCAT
>JBJEYC010000220.1:0-2162 GCA_051886435.1 Lachnospiraceae bacterium | reverse complement strand
ATGGCAGCTTCATCTGGCAGGACGGTGCCCGCGTGGGACTCCCTTCAACGCTCTTCGGCAAGAGCTACATCATCAACGATGACATGGCCGGGATCGGCGCTGGCAATGCCTCCGTCCTCTTCGGAGACCTCTCCAAGTACAAGATCCGTATGGTCAAGAGCTTCCGCATCATCCGCCTGAACGAGCTGCTGGCCGAGTACCTCTCCGTAGGTCTGTTCGGCTTCGCCCGCTTGGACGGTACCCTGCTCGATGCCGGAACGCACCCTGTTCTCAAACTTGTACACGCAAAGGCTTAGGCCCCTGCAAAACCGCCAAATTTTAAGTTAGTAGTGTGATGACAGAGCTCCCAATAACACTCGACCTCGCCAAGCAGCACCTCCGTCTCGGTGATGACACCTCCTTCGACTCCCTCGTGGTGGAGTACCTGCAGATGGCCTTCGGCATCGCGTCCGACTACACCAACCGCGACCTTGTCTCTGAGTTCGATGCCCAGAGCCTGCCGCCCGCCATCAAGAGCGCCGTCCTGCTGCTGTTGGGGACTCTGTTTGATAACGAGAGCGATGCGATCGTGGGACGCAGCGTCAGCCAGCTGCCCCTCACCGCAGAGAAGCTCCTCCAACCTTGGCGGATCCATCCATACAGTGTACAACAGAGCGACACTGTCCCCGATTAGCGGACACTGCCGTACACTCTTGCATACTGTCTCATACTGTCCTACACTGTAAAACACTGTCTTCACACTGTCTGATTTATGTTCGATCGCCCAATAGAAGTGCTCCGCTACCGCGAATCGCGGGATGAATACGGGGACCGCAGCAAAGAGCTGGTCCCGGTGGCCTCTCTCATTACCCAACGCACCGAGTCCGGAGGCAGGGAGAACCTCTATGCCGGCAGGATCGTCCATGAGAACGAAGTCGCCTACACCATCCGCTACCGCACCGGCATCGAAGCCGGGATGCTCGTGCGAGATGAGGGACGACTGCTTCCCATCACCTCGGTCCACGAGGAAGGGCGGCGCAGACTGCTTCACCTTCTAACCACCAAGAGCGATGCTGAAGATACACATTGAGGGATACAAGCAGGCCAAGGCTATCCTTGATGAGCTACCCAACAACATGCAGAAGAAGATGCTCCTCTCGGCCCTTCGCCTCTGCGCAAAGCCGGCGGTGAGTGCCGCACGCAAGAGGGTGCCTGTTCGAAGCGGATCCCTTCGAAAGCAGATCAAGGTGGTGCGCTACAGAGACAGGTCGCTCCCAAGAGCGAGGTCGATGTGGCAGTGAAGACTGCCTTCTCCCGCAGCAAGAAGAAGGGCGCGGTGAACGAGTACTACGGCAAGTTCATCCACGAGGGCACGCGGGATCCCCGCACCCCTCACCGCAAGGGACGCATCCTTGTGTTCACCGCTCCGGACGGCAAGAAGGTGTTTGCTCGAAGTGTCAAGGGCCTGAGGCCCACGCCCTTCTTGGAGCAGGCTTACGCAGAGACCTCCGAGCGCATCGTCACCGAGTTTGGCGACAGCCTCGCAACGGCGGTGGAGCGCTTTGTCGGACGGAATTTTAAGAAGATAGAATAACAGCACACAACACAGCCTACGATGGATTTCAAGAGCAGCATACTGACGACACTGTCGGACAATGTTCCGGAGCTGGATGGGAAGATCCAAGCCGGTGCGGTCGATGAGAAGACCACAGCGCCCTTTGCCACCTACACCACCCCGGAGGAGAAGCCGGTGCGGACCCTCAGCGGCGTGGCCGGCTACGAGACCACCTTCGAGGTCAGCCTCTATGACAACCGCTTCGCCGGTGTGGAGGAGCTCAAGCGCAAGGTCATCCGCGCCCTTGATGACCTCCAACTCGATGGGCGGTCCTGCCGCTACCGATCCGCCCAGAGCGACTACTTCCCGCAGTACGACCTGCACTCATACACCCTTACTTTCAGAATCATCTAATCAACCCTTATCATCATGCCAGAATCACAAGAAAAACGCGTCATCCAAGGCGAGGACATCATCCTCCTGATAGACGGCAAGCCTGCCCTGCACGCCACCACCCACTCCCTGAAGGTGGACCTTGAGCTCAAGGACCTGCGCACCAAGGATACCAACGGTAAGGAGAAATGTCCCGGCGACATCTCATGGAGCGTGGACGGAGACGGCATCGTGG
>JBJEYC010000219.1:0-10460 GCA_051886435.1 Lachnospiraceae bacterium | reverse complement strand
GTGCCCAGTGGCATTTTTAAACATTGTGTTTGATTTTGCTGCTCACGACGCGATATGATCCTGCTCGTCTTCCTGCAGGAAGGCCTGCATCTTTTTCACCGCGTTTTCTGCAAAATCCGCTGCCGCAGCAAGGTCAGCCGCATCCGGATGGAGCATGGCCTCGTCGAAGGCCTGTAGAAACTGATCGATCCTGCCGTCGTCCTCCGGTGTACCCCGCTTTGCCGCGCAGCAGTTCCGGACGCTGATGTCCATCCGGCCCCGGCAAAGAAAACTTCCCAGGTACCGGGAGTCCTCCGGAATCCAGACGCTGACGGTTTCCGCAAGACTCATGGCGCCAGACGCGTCGACAGGAAGAATGCCGCAGGTTCCGAACAGGGCGATACCGCAGCGATGGAGCTGGGAGAGCAGGTGCAGAACCTTCACAGAAGCGGAACTCCGGCGAATCCAGAATCCCACAAAGTAAAGATCCCAGCCGTCGTCCTCCTCTGGGCGGTAGTCCTGAATGTCCAGAATGTCCCGCTCCGCAGAAGAGGGCAGGGCGGAATAGATTGCATCCGCCACCTTCTTGGTATTTCCCGTCTTGCTGTCATACACCACTTTGATTCGCATGTGTGCCTCCTGAAAAATGGCACCCCCTCAGAATCGGTAAGGAACCGAACCACAGCACAGACCGCCGCCACCACAGATGAGATTCAGCAGTACGTTGAGAAGACACAGCCGCAGGCACCAGCTGCCGGTGGAGACCGGCTGTCCGCCGAAATCTGCCTGCTGGGTTTCGTACCAGTTGGAACCGTACTGCAGACGGTTGACCAGATCCTGATAGTCCCTGTTGTTCGGGTCCATTTGGGTGGCCATTTTGGCATACTGCAGGGCGATCACGTTGTTGCCAAGGCCTGAGTTGGCCAGGGCACTGAAGTAGTACCACTGCGGCGGGCGTCCCTTCATGCTGTTGAGCACATTCAGGGCCTCCTGATAGTGTCTGCTGTTGAGGTAGTTTGCTGCGGCACGAAGCCGCACCGTCTCCTCGTCGTCACCCTGGCTGGTCTGCTGCTGGCGGTACCCGCCGAAGAAGTCGTCGAAGTTGCCCCAGCCATACGATGAATTTCCGCCATAGGAGCTTCCACCGTAGGAACTGCCGCCCTGATAGGCTGATTCGCCTCTGGCCTTGGCGTCCATGATCTGATGATAAGCCTCCTGGACCTGCTTGAACTTCTCCTCGGCCTCTGCCTTGTTGGGGTTGTTGATATTGGAATCCGGGTGATATTTCCGGGACAGGGTCCGATAAGCCTTCTTGATCTCCTCATCGGACGCATCCGGGGATACCCCCAGTACTTTATAAGGATCCGCCATGATCTCCTCCGCTTTCCCCCATCTTCTCTTTTTCGCGTCTCAAACAGATAGCATTGTAACGGCCAAAGACGCCGGAGTAAAGGATATTGCGGAGAATCGGCGTGTATTCCACGCAGGGAAGCCTCTCAAATGCCTCGCAGCAGGGCGCCATCATCATGGTGAGCAGTTCCTTGACCGTGCTGTTGAGTTCCTCTTCCCGGATCAGGCCCTGATCCAGCGCGAGCTGAAGGGGATTGTAGTTTCCCTTTTTCCGGTCCCGCTCCAGATCGTCAAAGGCATCCACGATATAGATGAACTTGCCCAGGAAGAAACCCATGGTCCGAAGGTCCTTTTCCCACTCATCCTCAAAGGGGGCAAAAACCTCCGCCATGATGTCGCCAAACAGTCCCGCTACTTTATCGATCGAGATCTCCTTCTGGGTCTCAAGCTCATGGAGCTTGTCCAGACGGTCCTTTACGAGTGCCGCCTTCTTTCCATAGCTGACCTTGGCCTGGGATTCTCCTTTTTTGAGTCCCTTGGACAGAAGAAGCCTTGAAAACTTCCGCTCATCCTCCCAGTCATCCAGACAGGAATAGTAGGAGAGGATCAGGTTCATGTCTGAGGCGTAGTCGGTGAACTGGTTTTCCCGCGTCGGGTGGTTCTCAAAAGGATGGGCGATGCAGCGGGTGCTGCCCTCATTGTCCTTTGCGTCGTACAGGTCCGAGAGAAGCAGGATCAGAAAGGTAAAGTCATAGGAGAGGGTCAGCTGGGAGAGGCGCCCATAGCGGCGCTTCAGGTTGCGGCAGAAGCCGCAGTAGTAGGAGCGATAGAGATCAAATTCACGAAACTTCAGCTCCGGCTGGTTGACCACGATGTATCCGAACATTTGTCAGCATGCTTCCTTTCCGCCCGTTCTCCGGATTCAGGATTTCTTATGAAACTCGAATCCGCACTTGGGGCAGGTCACCATGATGTGACCCTTTCCCTTCGGGATCCGGATCTTCTGGTGACAGCGGGGGCACTTGTAGATGTGGTAGCCCTTGTTCTTCTCACGCTCCTGTTTTAAGTGGGTCAGGGTATACCAGAAGTCAGAGAAGCCGTTTTTGATGCGGTAGAGCACATCACCACCCTTGCCGGTGGTAAAAAACCGCCGAAATCCCGCCGTCGCTTTCTCAAAGCGCTCGTTCTCCCGATATCTGGCCGGTGTGTTCCTGGAGAACATCCGGAAAAACATGTACAGGAGAAGAAAAACGCTGATCCACCAGAGTACCCGGCTTGCGAGAAAGAGGTTGACGAGAATCAGCACACAGGTCACACGGGAGAGAAACTGACCATACCGGTCCACCCCGTAGCGGCCCTGCATGAACTGCATCATGCGGTTGCGGAAACGATCCATAGCGGCTCCAATCCAGAGGAATCCTTCTTATTACTATCCATCTTTCATTTGAAACTCATTATTTATTCTACGGAACCAACCTGCAAATGCAATGAAAGTCGGGAAAAAAGAAAATAAAAAAAATGTGAACGAGATTACGGAAAACGGTACAGGAAGGCACAAAAAAGGTCCGGCAGTCCGCGGCTGCAGACTGCCGGACCCATGAGGTCTTATCTTATTTCATTTCAGATGACATCATCTCTGCGGATGTAGCCGGGCGCATCCGGAGATGCGGTGATCTCACCGGCGTGGATCACCTGTGCCCACTTGTCGACCACCTGACAGGTCAGATGCACGTTCTTCTTGATGGTGGTGTGGCCGAGAATCACGCAGTTCTTTACCACTGCACCCTCCTCGATCCGAACGTCTCTGCCGATCACGGAGTTCTCCACCGTGCCCGCAATCACGCAGCCATTGGCGACCATAGAGTTTTTCACCTTTGCCGACTGATAGTAGTGCACCGGGCAGGAGTCCGTGGTGACGGTGTAGATCGGCCAGGAAGAGGAGATCAGCTGGGAGGACAGATCGTAGTTTAACAGCTCCATGTTGGCATCATAGTAGCTGCGGAGATCTGTGATCGCTGCCAGGTATCCCTTATGCTGCACACCCCGGATGTCGAGATTCTTGTTCTCGATATTCAGAATGTCGGAGAGACTGCAGATCGCGGAGGTCTTCACGGCGCGGTGCAAAAGGTCGATGAACAGTTCCCGCTTCATGACCGCGGTGTCCATGAAGATGTTCTTCTCCTTGGCGGTGCCAAGATTCCTTGCAATCTCGGTGACGCCCTTCTGCCGGTTGAGCTCGAGGGTCAGGCAGTTGCGGTAGGATTCCCGCGCATTGTCCACCTTCTGATACAGGAGGGTGACATCAGCACCGCTCTCGATGTGGCTCTTCAAAAGCTCATCGAAGTTCTGCTTGAAGATCATGTAGCCGGGGGTGATGACGACGTACTCCTGCGGAGCGCGCTCGATGACCTTCATGTTCTCGGTAAAGGCCGCCACATCGGTGTTGTAGATGTCATTGACCCGGGAGTCCTGGTTGAACAAAAGCTGCAGCTTGCCGCGCTTGGGGTTGATGTTGTAGACCCGCTCATTGCCAAGGTGCTCCGCCAGGGATCTGGGGTTTTGTCCCACATAGACCTGAATCCGGTCCATACCGCTGTTGCTGAAGTTGGAAACCGGGAAGTCAATCACACGGTAGCGCCCGAGAAAGGAAAAGGCGCCGATGGGCCGGTAGTCCTGCAGGCCCTGGACCCGGATCTTGTTTCCGGATGCGGTGATGATACCAAGTACGCTGCTCATATTCAGTCCTCCCCCTTCACATCTTTGGCGACGAGCAGGATGTTCTCACTTGCCGCATCGCCGACCGCTGCATTCTTTCCGATCCGGACGCCGCCCTTGACCAGAGACCTTGTGACCCTGGCGCCCTCGCCCACAAAGGAGCCGGGCATCAGCACCGTATCCTCGACCACCGCGCCGCGGCTGACTGTGACGCCGGTGAAGATGACGGAGTTTTTCACTGTTCCCTCAATCCGGGAGCCCTGTGTGATATAGGCGGTCTCGATGTCTGCCTCTGGTCCGATGTACTGAGGCATCTCGGTGGCATCCTCGGTATAGATCTTCCAGCCGCTGTCGGAGAGGTTGAGCTCGTCCTTCTTGTCGATGAGGTCCATATTGGCCTCCCAGAGGGAGTCGATGGTTCCCACATCCTTCCAGTATCCCTTGAACTCGTAGGCAAAGAGCCGCTTTCCGTCGGCAAGAAGCGTCGGGATGATGTCCTTTCCGAAGTCGTGGTGGGAGTCGGGGTTCTTCATGTCCGCCACCAGAATCTTGCGCAGGAGCTTCCAGGTAAAGATGTAGATGCCCATGGAGGCGAGATTGGACTTCGGCTGCGCAGGCTTTTCCTCAAACTCGGTGATCTGGTGCGTGGTCTCGTCGGTGTTCATGATACCGAAGCGGGAAGCCTCCTTCATCGGTACCGGAATCACCGCGATCGTCGCATCTGCGTGGTTTGCTTTGTGGAAGTCCAGCATCCAGTCGTAATTCATCTTGTAGATGTGGTCGCCGGAGAGCACCAGAATGTAGTCCGGATCATAGCTGTCGATAAAGTCGATGTTCTGAGAAATCGCATCTGCGGTGCCACGGTAGACATCCAGCCCCTGATCTGCCTTTTCTCTGGGCGGCAGCACGAAAACACCGGAATTGCGGGTGTCCAGGCCCCACTTGGAACCGCCTGCCACATAGCTGTTGAGCAGCACCGACTCGTACTGTGTCAGAACGCCCACGATGCTGATGCCGCTGTTGGCGCAGTTGGACAGCGGGAAATCAATGATGCGGTACTTTCCGCCGAAGTCTACCGCGGGTTTTGCGACTTTGTTGGTCAGATCTTTCAGACGGCTTCCACGGCCGCCGGCGAGAATCATGGCCAGCATTTCACCCTGTTTCATGCTTCTTCCTCCTTGAATAATCACCATAAGGTGAATTTGTCGATCACCATAGTTTTATTATACCTTCACAAAGATACATTGAAAAGGTGGGACGCATGAGGAAAATTGCACAATTACACGGAGTTAACAAAGACTTTTCTTCCTCTGAACAGAAAAAACGCCGCAGCAGGCCTGAAGCCTTGCTGCGGTGCTGAAAAATGCGGTGTTTCACTCGCTGATCTTGTTTCCGGTGTAGAGCTGATAGTAACGGCCCTTCTGGGCGATCAGCTGATCATGTGTGCCCCGCTCGATGATCCTGCCCTGCTCGAGAACCATGATGCAGTCGGCGTTTCGGACCGTGGACAGGCGGTGCGCGATGACGAAGGTGGTGCGGCCCCGCATCAGGGAATCCATGCCCTGCTGGACAATGGACTCGGTTCGGGTGTCGATGGAGCTGGTCGCCTCGTCGAGAATGAGGGCCGGCGGATCTGCCACCGCCGCCCGGGCGATGGCAAGAAGCTGACGCTGGCCCTGGGAGAGGCTTCCGCCATCTCCCTGGAGCGGTGTCTCATATCCCAGGGGAAGTCTTCGGATGAAGCTGTCCGCGTTGGCGAGTTTTGCCGCCGCGATGCAGTCCTCATCCGTGGCATCGAGTCTGCCGTAGCGGATGTTGTCCATGACGGTTCCGGTGAACAGGTGGGTATCCTGCAGCACCATGCCCAGCGACCTTCTCAGATCCGGCTTCTGGATCTTGTCGATGTTGATGTCATCGTAGCGGATCTTGCCGCTCTCGATGTCGTAGAAGCGGTTGATCAGATTGGTGATCGTCGTCTTGCCGGCGCCGGTGGAACCGACAAAGGCGATTTTCTGGCCGGGTTCTGCAAACATCGTCACATCGTGAAGAACGAGCTTTCCGGGTACATACCCGAAGTCCACATGGTCGAAGGTGACCTTGCCGCGCTGCTGTACGTAAGTGGTGGTGCCGTCAGCCTTGTGGTAGTGCTTCCAGGCCCAGATTCCGGTGCGCTCCTTGGTCTCCACAAGATTTCCGTCCGCATCCTTCTTTGCGCGGACCAGCGTCACATATCCGGCATCCTGCTCGGAGGGGGCGTCGAGCATCGTGAAGATACGTTGTGCACCGGCAAGTGCCATGATGATGGAGTTCATCTGCATCATGATCTGGGTGATCGGCATGGAGAAGTTACGGTTCAGGGTAAGGAACGAGACCAGGGTTCCGATTGTGAGAGCCCCGTTTCCATGGAGAGCGATGGCTGCGCCGATCACGGCGCAGAGCACGTAACTGATGTTGCCCAGGTTTCCATTGACGGGCATCATGATGTTGGCGTAGCGGTTGGCGAGGTTGGCGGACTTGCGCAGCGCTTCGTTCCGCTTTTGGAACTCCTCGATGGACTGGTTCTCGTGATTGAAGATCTTGATCACCTTCTGGCCGTTCATCATCTCCTCGATGAAACCGTTCTCGGATCCCAGGTTCTTCTGCTGCTCGACAAAGTACTTGCCCGAAAGCCGTCCGATCCTTGCAGAGACAAGGAGCGTCACAGCCACCATACCCACTGAGATCAGTGTCAGGGGAAGAGAGAGCATGATCATGGAGACCAGGGTCATGACCAGTGTCACTGCGCTGTTGATCACCTGCGGGAAGCTCTGGCTGATCATCTGCCGGAGCGTATCCACATCATTGGTGTAGACCGACATGATGTCACCGTGGGCGTTCTGGTCAAAGTAGCGGATCGGCAGGCTCTCCATGTGGGAGAAGAGCTGCTTGCGGACGTCCCGCAGGGCGCCCTCGGCGATGTTGACCATGATCCTCTGATAGAGGTAGGAGGTCACAACACCGGCGAGATAAATGGCGCACATCCGGACAAGGGCGTCAAGGAGCGGAGAGAAGTCCCGGCTCCCCGAGGTGAGCATCGGGGTGATGTACTGATCGATCAGCGTCCGCAGAAACAGGGTTCCCTGCAGGGTTGCGAAGGCGGAGACAAAGATACATACAAGGACTGCGAAGAGGGCGGCCTTATAGCGGGAGAGGACCAGGGTGACGATCCGCTTTAAGATCTGCCCCGGATGATCCACCGAGGCGCGCATTCTGGCGCCGCGGGGCGGCCTTGCCGGCCTGGATTGTTTGACTTCTGACATATCTGCCTCCTTTTTCACTGCGGCCGGTCGAAATCGCCGCCGCCCCGGATCTGGCTCTCGTAGATCTCGGAATAGATGCGGTTGGTCGCAAGCAGGTGTTCATGGGTGTCAAAGGCGTTCACGGTGCCGCCGTCGAGGACGAGAATCCTGTCGCAGTCCTGCACCGAGGAGATCCTCTGGGCGATGATGAGCTTCGTGGTGCCGGGGATCGCGGTGCGCAGGGCAGAGCGGATCTTGGCGTCCGTCGCGGTGTCGCAGGCGGAAGTGGAGTCGTCCAGAATCAGAACCTTGGGCTTTTTCATCAGCGCCCGGGCGATGCAGAGGCGCTGCTTCTGCCCGCCGGAGACGTTCGTACCGCCCTGGGTGATCTGGGTTTCATATCCCTCGGGCATCCGGTCGATGAACTCATCCGCGCAGGCCATCTGACAGGCTTTTTTGCAGTCCTCCAGGGTGGCATTCTCATTTCCCCAGCGCAGGTTGTCGAGGATGCTCCCGGAGAAGAGGACGTTGTTCTGCAGCACTACGGAGACCTCGTCCCGCAGGGCGGTGAGATCGTAATCCCTTACGTCCCGTCCGCCGACCTTAACACTGCCGCGGGTCACATCGTAGAGCCGGGAGATCAGGGCGACCAGAGAGGTCTTGCCGGAACCCGTGCCGCCGATGATACCGATCGTCTCACCGGAGCGGATGGAGAAGTTCAGGTTGTGAAGGGTCTCCTCCTCGCGGGTTTTGTGTTCCGGCATCTCCTCCCGGATGATGTCGTTTCCGTTTTTGTCCTGCGTCACGATGCGGCGCATGTAGGAGAAGTCCACATCGTCGAACTCGATGGATCCATCCGCCACTTCTTTGACAGGCTCTTTCGGATTCTGGATGGACGGCACCTCCTCGAGCACCTCCACGATACGCTGGGCAGAGGCTGCCGACATGGAGATCATAACGAAGATCATGGCCAGCATCATCAGGGAGAAGAGGACATTCATCACATAGGAAAAGATGCTTGTCAGCTCTCCGGTCGTCATGGTGCCGCCCAAGATGTAGTGGGCGCCAACCCAGGAGATCGCTACCATGCAGGCATCGACCACCAGCATCATAACGGGGAAGTTTAAGACGACCAGCTTCTGGGCCGCTACGGACTGGCGGTAGAGGTTATCGGCGGCATTTCCGAACTTCTGCGTCTCATAGTCCTCCCGGACAAAGGCCTTGACCACGCGGATCGCGGAGACGTTCTCTTCGACACTGGCGTTTAGGTCATCGTACTTGCGGAACATCTGCCGGAAGAGGTGGGTCGCCTTGCCAATGATGAGAAAGACCACCACCGCCAGGGCAAACAGGGCGACGAGGAAGATCAGGGAGATATGGGGGTTGATCACCACGCACATGACGAGGGAGATGATCATCATGAGGGGTGCCCGCACCGCAATGCGGATCGTCATCTGGAAAGCGTTCTGGATGTTGGTGACATCCGTGGTCATCCGGGTGACGAGACCCGCGGTGGAAAACTTGTCGATGTTGGAGAACGAAAAGGTCTGGATGTTCTCGTACATCGCCTGCCGCAGGTTTGCGGCAAAGCCGGAACTGGCGTCGGCGGCAAAGGTGCCGGCCAGGATGCCGAAGAGGAGGGAGGCAAAGGCCATGATGAGCATGACAATGCCCAGCCGCACCACCTCATTCATGTTTCCGGCGGAGATCCCCTTGTCGATGATGCTGGCGATGATGTAGGGGATCAGGATCTCCATGAGCACCTCGAGCAGGGTGAAGATCGGCGTCAGGATGGTCGGCACCTTGTACCGGCCGATGTAGCGCATGAGTTTTTGAATGATCTGCATGATATTCTCCTAAATACACAATGGTATGCTGCACCAAATGTAGTTCAGCCCTCCCGGTTGTCCCAGACGTCTGCGGGCAGGCTCCCGAGCCGTTCTTCGAGGAATTCCCGGAACCGCTCCCTGCCGAGCATCTGCTCAAGGCATCGGGCCCTTCCAACAAATTCCTCGGCGCCGGGGGCTCCGACGATCTTTCCCGCCTGCACAAGGAGCTTGTCGAGCATCCCGTCCAACGCGGTCTCCTCTTCAGGCGTGAGGCAGGAAAAGATGGGCTCCGGGTCCGTCCTTCGGATTTTCAGAGCCTTTCCCTCTTCCGTGAGCCGCACGAGGAGGATCCTGCGGTCCTCCGGGGAGGGTTCCCGGACTACATAGCCCCGGCTCTCAAGTTTTTGCAGCAGCTCGTTGAGGGACTGCTGACGGATGCCCAGAATATAGCCCAGGTCCTTTGTCGGGATTTCCTCCCGGATCTGCAGGAGGGCGATCACCCGGCCCTGCCCCCGCTCCAGTGTTCCGTCAAAGTCGTTGTTCTGGCACCGGAATTTATCCTGATACTTGCGCAGGCACCAGTCCAGCGCGAGGAGTTTCCGGAACAGCCTGCCGGACATAGTCACCTTTTCGTTGTCGTTCAAATACGCACCCCTTTCCCGTTTTCGGCGCAAAAAAAGCGGGACTGTATGCCCGCTTCTTTACAGGTACCTGTTGAATACTACTGCCAAGGAAGTGCCCCGTCAAGTGTAATAATGTAAAATCTCTTTCCCGCCCCATCCGTGGTAAGATACCTCCATATGATGGAGAAAGGAAGGAAAACGTCCATGGTGGTTCCCTACATTGACATGCACTGCGACACGGTCTCGGAGATCTGGTACAGCAGGCTCCGGAAGGATCCGATCTCTTTTGCAAAAAATGACCTGATGATTGACCTGGATAAACTCACCCGGGGCGGATGCCTGTGCCAGAATCTGGCTCTGTTTGTCTACCTCGAGCGTCCTGCGGACTTTGATGGGACGGAGGGGACGATGGAGGGAAAGCCTCCCTACCGGGATCCCTGGCAGAGCGTGCAGGATTTGGTGCAGGTCTTCCAGAGCATTACAAAGTCCTATGCAGGCAAAATTGCACAGGTGACCACCTCCGGTGAGATCCTCGAGAACCGGCGCAAGGGGATCCTCTCCGTACTTCTGACCGTGGAGGAAGGAGGCGTCTGCAAGGACCGGATCGAAAACCTCGAGACGCTCTACGGCGAGGGCGTCCGGATGATGACCCTCACCTGGAATTTTGACAACGGGCTGGCGCATCC
>JBJEYC010000218.1:0-2166 GCA_051886435.1 Lachnospiraceae bacterium | reverse complement strand
GTCACGGATCTGGTCAGCCGCGGCAGGTTTCCCTACCGGCAGTTTCTGAAGCCGCTCTCAGAGGATGACCGCCGTGCGGTATCGGAGGCCATTGAGGAAATGCACATCGGGGATCTCGCTGATCGAAACGTGGACGAACTCTCCGGAGGGCAGCGCCAGAGGGTCTGGATCGCCCTGGCGCTGGCCCAGGAGACGGACATCCTGTTTCTCGATGAGCCCACCACCTACCTGGACGTCGCCTACCAGGTGGAAATACTGGAGATCGTCCGGCAGATCTGCCGGAAAAAGGGGATCACCGTTGTGATGGTGCTGCACGACATCAATCTCTCCGCCCGCTATGCTGACTATATGGTTGCCATGAAAAAGGGCAGCATCCAGGCACAGGGAACGCCGGAGAAGATCATCACAGAGCAGAACCTGCGCGAAGTGTTCGGCCTCTCAGCAAAGGTCATGATGGATCCGGTCTTCCACACGCCCATGATCATCCCTCTGGGCGTGGATATCCAGGGCAGCGCATCCTCATAAGAAGCCATCATTTGGGCTATTTCAAAAGAGCAGGACTCCCTGCTCTTTTTTCGTATGCTTTCTTTTCCATGTCCTGGGGAATAAGCATTTTTCTTTGCTTCTTACCTGTAAAGCCAGCTTTTCCTGTGCCCGCATCACACGCAGGGCGCACTTTTCCAAAATTTTGATCAGGCAGGCAGAGGGAAACTGCACCTGTACTTTTTCGCAGAATTTGGTATACTTCGCTCATCAGATACTCTGCAGAGTCAGCCGGGAAGTCCCCGGCATCCGGCAGCGGAGCTTTGGATCGGAGGATGTCCGGTACCAGGCTGCGCTGCTTTTTTGTGTCTTCGCAGAGCCGGACGTCCGGCAGTTCGTTTTATTATTGCCAGGGAGGTTCTTCATGCAGCAAAACATGACCAAGGGAAGCATCGCAGGAAATCTTTTCCGGTTTGCAGGACCGTTTCTCGTCTCGAGCTTTCTGCAGACGTTCTACGGTCTAGCCGATCTCTTCATCACAGGGCAGTTCAACGGAGCCGCCTCCATCTCCGGGGTTTCCATCGGCTCCCAGGTCATGCACATGCTGACTGTCGTCATCGTCGGGCTCTCCGTCGGGCCCACCGTGCTGATCGCAAGGGCCGTCGGCGCAAAGAAAAAGGAGATGCTGCAGCGCCTTGTCGGCAACAGCATCTCCCTGTTTTCCGTCTTTGCGGCGGTCATGACCGTCCTTCTTCTGCTTCTTAAGGGGCCCATCATGCAGGCGCTCTCCACGCCGTCTGAGGCTGCAGGAGAGACAGCAGCCTACATGGTGATCTGCTTTCTCGGCATTCCCTTCATCACGGCCTACAACGTGGCCTCTGCCATCTTCCGCGGCCTTGGCGACACGAAAAGTCCCATGAAATACGTCGCAGCGGCCGGCGTGATCAACGTCGGCCTCGATCTTCTTCTCATCGGTCCTGCGGGGATGGGCGCCGCGGGGGCAGCGCTTGCGACCGTGCTCTCCCAGGCAGTCAGCGACATCCTTGCAGTCCGCGCCCTCCTTCGGATGAAGGACATCGTACCGGCGCGGAAGGATTTTCATTTTGACCGGGACATCTTCCCGGACATACTCCGGATCGGTGTCCCCGTGGCCCTGCAGGAAGGGTTCATCCAGATCTCATTTCTTGCCATCACCGCCATCGCAAACGGACGCGGCCTGGAGGTCTCCGCAGCGGTCGGTGTGGTCGAGAAGATCATCAGCTTCCTGTTCCTTGTCCCCTCTGCCATGATGTCGACAGTCTCCGCAGTTGCGGCGCAGAATGCGGGCGCCGGCCAGCATGAGAGGAGCAGGCAGGCGCTCTTTACCTCCATCCTCTTCTGCTGCATTTACGGTGCCTGCGTCTTTGTGCTGTGCCAGTTTGTCTCCGAACAGCTGGTGTCCCTATTTCTTCATGACGATCCTGTGGCTGTCACACTGGGCGGACAATACCTGCGCTCCTATTCCCTGGACACGCTGTTTGCCGGAATCCAGTTCTGCTTCAGCGGCTTTTTCAGCGCCTACGGGAAGGCGTTCTATTCCTTTATCCACAACCTCATTTCGATTCTCCTTGTCCGGATTCCAGGCGCTGCCCTGGCCTCCCGGTACTTCCCGGATACGCTCTACCCGATGGGACTTGCGGCACC
>JBJEYC010000217.1:0-10489 GCA_051886435.1 Lachnospiraceae bacterium | reverse complement strand
CGGTGCTTCCCACCATCATGGCAATGTCGCAGATCAGGGCGCCCCGGAGCGGGCCATAGAGAAAGCCCGCCGCGATCTCAAAGGGGCCGCCCGGCACAAGAGCCGAGAAGATCTGCAGGATCACAAGGCCCATAAAGATCCAGATTCCGGCAGCTCCCTGGGCCTCAATGTAGGCCTCCAGCGCCTCCGGATCCTTTGCGAGCTTCACAAGGGGAAGGGCCACCGCGACAAGGACCGCGAGAAAGACAAGGAGCAGCACAATGCCCAGAATCTTCCCGGCCCGGCTCCGCTCCTGCCTCCCGCTCTGCTCTCTGTTCTCCCTGTGCCATCTGTCTGCCATAAATCCTGTCAGTGTCTCCTCTTTCTGGTTCTGCCCTGGGTCTGCCCAGGCCGCTGTCTCTCTGCCCTCTCTGCCTTTTCTTCTTTCTTTTTTCTCGCGCGGATCCGCTCCCTAATCTCCTCGTTCTCCTTCCGGGGCGGGATCAGGGCCTCCGGGCCATAGCCGATCAGGTCCTCCCGGTTCTCCGAAAGAAGAGCCTCCTTCACGAGGTCGTAGTTCTCGGGCTTCCGGTACTGGATCAGAGCCCGCTGCATGGCCTTTCGGTGGGGCGAGCGCTCCACAAATACCGGTGTCATGGTCCTGGGGTCAATCCCAGTGTAATACATGCAGGTGGATACCGTCCCCGGCGTCGGATAGAAGTCCTGCACCTGTTCCGGATTCAGGTGGTGCCCGTGCAGGTACACTGCCAGGGCGATGGCATCCTTCATGGTGCTGCCCGGATGGGAGCTCATGAGATAGGGCACCACGTACTGGTCAAGGCCAAGCTCCCTGTTGACCTTCTCAAACTCCCGCACGAAGGCGTTGTATACCGACACCGGCGGCTTTCCCATCTCCCGCAGCACGTTGTCCGAGATGTGCTCCGGGGCGACCCGGAGCTGACCGCTGACGTGATACCGGCAGAGGGTCCGAAGGAAGGTCTTATCTTTGTCCGCCATCAGGTAGTCAAAGCGAAAACCCGAGCGCACGAAGACCTTTTTCACACCGGGCAGAGCCCGCAGCTCCTCGAGAAGCGAGAGGTAGTCGCTGTGGTCCACCTCCAGGTTCGGGCAGGGCGCGGGAAACAGGCACTGCCGGTTTTTGCAGGCGCCGGCCGTCAGCTGCTTTTTGCACGCGGGCTTTCGAAACTCCGCGGTGGGGCCGCCCACGTCGTGGATGTACCCCTTGAACTGCGGATCCTGTGTCATCTTTTTCGCCTCCTCCAGGATGGAGGCGTGGCTGCGCACCTGCACGATTCTGCCCTCGTGGAAGGTCAGGGCGCAGAAGTTGCAGCCGCCAAAGCATCCCCGGCAGGAGGTCAGGGAGAACTGAATCTCTGAGAGTGCGGGGATCCCCCCGTCTTTGTCATACATGGGATGGGCGCGCCTTGTGTAGGGCAGGGCGTAGACATCGTCCATCTCCATCGTGGTCAGCGGCTTCGCAGGCGGGTTCTGCACCACAAAGGTCTTCCCGTCGTAGGCCTCATACATGCGCTTTGCCTGGAAGGGATCCGTATTCTGGTACTGAATCTGCACGCTCTTTGCGTAGGCGGTCTTATCCTGCAGGATCTCCTCGTAGTCAGGGAGGCGGATCGCGTCGTAGATGCTCTCCTCGTCCCGGGTCTTGTACACCGTGCCGTCGATCCAGGTGATGTCCCGGACATCCATTCCCGAGGCAAGCGCCTCCGCGATGGCGGCAATGCTCCGCTCCCCCATCCCGTAGGAGATCAGGTCCGCGCCGGACTCCAGCAGGATCGAGCGGCGCACGCTGTCCGACCAGTAGTCGTAGTGGGCCATCCGCCGCAGGGACGCCTCAATGCCGCCGATGATGATCGGTGTGTGCTTGTAGGTTCTGCGGATCAGGTTGCAGTAGACAATGACCGCCCGGTCCGGCCGCTTCCCGATGACGCCCCCGGGGGAGTAGGCATCGGTGTGGCGGCGCTTTTTCGCCACGGTGTAGTGGTTCACCATGGAGTCCATGTTTCCGGAGGAGACGAGAAAGCCAAGTCTCGGCTCCCCGAAAACGTCGATGCTCGAGGGATCCCGAAAGTCCGGCTGGCAGATCATGCCGACCTGGTAGCCCAGGGATTCCAGGACCCTGCTGATGATGGCGCTGCCAAAACTCGGATGGTCCACGTAGGCATCGCCGCAGACGTAGACAAAGTCCATCTGTGCGATCCCCCGTTCCTCCATCTCCTGCCTCGATACCGGCAGGAACGCGTCATCCCGGCTCACTGTCCCACGCTCACTTCCCCCGCCAGGACGCGGCGGTAGTCGGCGAGATTCTTCTTCAAAAGTTCCGGCGTGTTCAGCTCATAGGGACACTTCTTCGTGCACTGCCGGCAGCCAAGACACTGGTCAATGCGGTTCATCTTCTCCTGCCACTCCTTTGTGAGCCAGGCTGCGGAGGGCGCCCGGCGCAGCATCAGGGACATCCTGGCACAGTTGTTGATCTCGATTCCCGCAGGACACGGCATGCAGTAGCCGCAGCCCCGGCAGAAGTCGCCGGCAAGCTCGGTCTTTTCCTTCTCAATGAACTGCCGGATTGCATCGGTCATGACAGGCTCTTTCCTGTCAAAGAAGGAGAGCCACTCGTCCAGTTCCTTCTCCCTTTGGATGCCCCAGATGGGAAGGACGCCCTCCTGCTCCTCCATGAAGGCATAAGCCGCCTCCGACTTGTTGATCAGTCCCCCCGCAAGGCCCTTCATCGCGATAAAGCCGACGCCGTTTTCCCGGCAGATCTGCACCAGCTCCTGCTCCTGTTTCCCGGAGAGATAACTGAAGGGAAACTGCAGGGTCTCGTAGAGACCGGAGCGGGCACACTCCCTGGCCACGCCGATCTTATGGGCAGTGACCCCGATGTGACGGATCTTCCCCTTTGCCTTTGCCTCCTGCATGCACTCATACATGCCGGTGCCGTCACCGGGCCGGTAGCACTGCGCCGCCTGGTGGAACTGGTACACATCGATGTGGTCGGTCCGGAGCTTCTCAAGGGAAGTCTCCAGATCCTTCCAGAAGGCCTCCGGTGTTTTGGCCGCGGTCTTGGTGGCAAGAAAGACGTGGTCCCGGATCGCACCGCCATCCGGAAGGCTCCCCGCGCCAAAGGCTGCCCCCACCTTCTCCTCGGAGTCGCTGTAGGCCCTTGCGGTGTCAAAAAAGCGCATGCCGCCGGCATAGGCTCTGCGCAGAAGGTGCACCGCCTCCTCTTTGCTCACCCGCTGGATCGGCAGGCAGCCGAAGGCATTCTGCGGCACCGTGATTCCCGTTGTTCCAAGTGTGATCTGTCTCATTCCTGCTCTCCTGTCTGCGCATCCTCCGGCCCTGTCACAACAGGATGGGGATAGCGGATCTGCCTCCTTTCCAGGTCCACCACGGCCTCCTGGCCAATGGCAAGGACGGTCCTGGGATAGGCGTGGCCGAAGTTCACGTTGTAGAGGATCGGGATCTTCCCGCCTGCCGCCTTTTTGTAGACTTCCTTGTACGCCTCGTAGTGCACCTCATCCTGGGGCTTACCGATGAGAAGGCCCGCCGCGTGATCAAAGACGCCCTTTTCCCGGATTGCGGAAAGCTCTCTGGCAAGAAGCTCCGGAGAGGGCTTCTCCTCGCTGGTCTCGAGAAAGCAGATCTTTCCGTCCCACTCCTCCCCTTCGGGGAAGAGATGATAGGTCGCGTTCACCTGTTTTGCCTCCGGGTGCACCGCCCCGGTCAGAAGATCATAGATCGTCTCGATGCAGCCGCCAAGAAGTACGCCGCCAAAAGTCCCCTCTCCCTGCAGCACCTCATAGCCGTGGGTCTCTTCATGGTCCACCCGGGAAATGCCCATCTGTGCCTCCGAGAAGTCCGTCCGCTCCTCGTACCAGACGGGGCTGGACGTGATGGGGCGGTTGGGAAAGCCCGCGAGATACCGGCCCATGGCGTTCATCGTATAGGGCAGCATCTCCGTGCCAAGCTCCGCCAGGTCATTGATGAAGTTCGGGCCGTAAAAGGTGGAAAGGCCCAGCCGGTAGAACATCAGGTGATTCACCGTCGTGTCCGAAAAGCCGGAGAAGACCTTGGGATGCGCCTGCACGAGGTGCACAAAGCCGGGATCGTCCATGCAGTATGGCACGGTCCGAAAGGTGTCATCCCCGCCGATTGCGCAGAAGATCCCGCGGATATTGTCATCCTGAAAGGCGCGCTTTAGATCTGCAGCCCGCGCCTCCGGGTGCTCTTCCAGAAAATCCACCCCCTGCAGGCTGTTGGGCATGAACTCCGGCACGAGGCCCAGCTCATTGAGCCGCATGGAACCCAGGTGCAGATCGTGCCGGCACGATTCCTCCCCAAGGATTCCCTTTGAGAGGGATACCACCGCAACCTTGTCCCCGGGACAGAGTCCTTCAGGTCTGACACATGTTTTCATCCGATTTCCTTTCCGCCTTGGGCTTTCCGTTTTGGGTCATCTTACACCCTTTTTGCCTGGATGCAAAAGGGCACCGGGGGAGATCGATCCCCCGATGCCCGGTGCCTGTCATTCTTCGATGTGATCCCGTCCCACTCCGATGATCGTGTGCACGTGCTCATCGGCGAGGGAGTAGAAAATCTGCTTTCCGTCCCGGCGGGCGCGTACGAGCCCCGCTGAGCGCAGGATCTTGAGCTGGTGGGAGACAGCGGACGTACTCATACCCACCGCATCCGCAATCTCGGACACTGCCCGCTCTCCGTCATACATACTCAAAAGGATTCGGATCCTTGTCGCATCTCCAAAGACCTTAAACAGGTCCGCCAGATCCTGCAGTTCCTTCTCATCCGGCAGGCTGCAGGGCTGTCTGTTCTCTTCCATGTACTGCTCCTGTCACGCTGGTTCACTTGTTTCGTGACCTGATTATAGCACCTGTCAATTCTTTACGGAAAGGGTCCGGACGGAATTGAGCACGCACAGGATCAGAACACCGGTGTCGCCGAAGACCGCAAGCCACATCGGCGCAAGGCCGAGCGCCGCCAGAACCAGGATCGCCAGCTTGACAGCGATCGCGAAAACGATGTTCTGCTGCGCGATGGCAATCGTGCGGCGGGAGATCCGGATCGCCCGGGCGATCTTGGAGGGCTTGTCGTCCATCAGCACCACGTCCGCGGCCTCGATTGCCGCGTCGGATCCCATGGCGCCCATCGCGATGCCGACATCCGCTCTTGCAAGAACCGGCGCGTCGTTGATGCCGTCGCCGACAAAGACAAGGGATCCCTTTTCCGACTTCTCCTTCAGAAGATTCTCCACGCAGGACACCTTGTCCGCGGGCAGGAGCTCTGCCCGGTACTCGTCCAGGCCAAGGTCCTTCGCCACGCGGTCCGCGACCTCCTTCCGGTCGCCGGTGAGCATGACGGTCTTCTGCACGCCCTCCTTCTTCAGGCTCTGGATGGCCTCCTTCGAGTCGGGCTTTTCCATGTCGGAGATGTGGATGTGGCCGGCGTACACGCCCTCGATGGCGACGTGGATGATGGTGCCGGGGGCATCACAGCCCTTCCACTTCGCGCCGATGGCATCCATCATCTTGGTGTTGCCGACGCAGACCGTCTTTCCGTTCACCCTGGCGCGGATGCCCTGGCCCGCGATCTCCTCCACATCCTCCACGGTGCAGCCATCGTCCTCGTTGCCGAAGGCCTGCTTTAAGCTGACCGCGATCGGGTGGTTGGAGTAGCGCTCCACATGGGCTGCCAGGTGGAGCAGTTCCTTCTCATCGATCTTGTCCGGGTGAAGATCCGTCACTGCAAACACGCCCTTGGTCAGGGTGCCGGTCTTGTCAAAGACCACGGTATCCGTCCGCGCCAGGGCCTCCATGAAGCCGGAGCCCTTGACCAGGACGCCGATCTTGGAGGCAGCGCCGATGCCGCCGAAGAAGGCCAGGGGCACCGAGACCACCAGCGCGCAGGGGCAGGAGACGATCAGGAAGGTCAGCGCCCGCAGGAGCCAGTTGGCAAAGGTCCCAGTGAAGTCACCGGAAAGAAGCGGCGGCACAACCGCCAGCACAACGGCAGCGGCCACAACGATGGGGGTGTAGACCCTCGCGAACTTTGTGATGAACTTCTCGCTCTTGGACTTGGCGCTGCCCGCTTTCTGCACAAGATCCAGGATCTTGGAGGCGGTGGACTCGCCGAAGAGCTTCTCCACCTTCACCCGTACGACGCCGGAGAGGTTGACGCAGCCGGAGAGGATGGCATCGCCGACACTCACATCCCTGGGAGCGCTCTCACCGGTCAGGGCCACGGTGTCCAGGGAAGTGCTGCCCTCGATGACCGTACCGTCCATGGGGACCTTCTCGCCGGGGCGGATCACGATGGTCTCGCCGACGGCAATCTCCTCCGGGCTCACGGTGACGATCTTTCCGTCCCGCTCCACGTTGGCGGTGTCCGGGCGGATGTCCAGAAGCTGGGAGATGGCCCGCTGGCTGTTGCCCTCGGCGATGCCCTCAAAGAGCTCGCCCACCTGGAAGAACAGCATGACGAACACGGCCTCCGCAAACATCGGGGTCCCACCGGGCACAAAGCCGATGAGCAGGGCGCCGACTGTCGCGATGCTCATGAGGAAATCCTCATTGAGGGCTTCTCCGTGGGCAAGGCCCTCTCCGGCTTCCTTCAGGACGTCAAATCCCGCGGCCAGGTAGGGGACCAGGTAGAGACAGAGCCGCTGCCACATGACCAGGTTCGTATTCCTGTCAATCAGGGCCGCCGCGATGAGAAGGCCGGTGGAGATCAGGATCTGCAGGAGCTTCTGCTTCGGCTCCATCTCATCTTCCTCGTCCTCCTCTTCGCCCGCTTCGTCCTCTTTGGCGCGCTTCTCTTCTTCCTCAGCCTTTTTCAACTTCTCCTTCTCTTCGCTGCTCATCACTGCCTCCTGGATATGGTTTGGTATAGTGTTGGGTACTGATATAAGTTTATCTGTTGAACATTTGAATGATTATTCATCTGTTGAGGACATCTTAGCGCAGACATGGTCCTGTGTCAACGGCATTCATCTTATTTTTTGGTGCCCTTGCACCCTTCTTCCCATCTGCCGTATGATGCAGGTATCCCGACACGATATCGGGATTGGAGGTTTTTTATGTTTCGTTTTCGCCATTTCCATTCATTGAAGCAATCGCTCACCCGGGCAGCTCTTGCGGCAGTGCTTGCCGCCGCGGTTCTGTCCATGGCACCCCTGTCCGCCGAGGCGGCCCACAGCCTGCCGGAATCAGACTTTACCCAGGTGCCGGACACAGACCTGTACCTCTCCCCCTCGGTAAGTCAGGCCGAGCAGGCGTTTCAGACTTCGCTCTACCTCTCTCTCCCCGAGAACATCCGGCAGCGGATGATTGGGGACGGCGTGAAGGTCTACCTCATCTCTGCCGCGGATGACACCATCATCTCCGCGACGCTCAAAAACAAATCCAACACAGGGCGGAAAGTGAGCTTTGTCGGCCTCACCACCCACCCTTTGTACGGCAAAATCTCTGACAGCGCGGGGAATTCCACAGTGGTCAGGATCCAGGACTGCACAATCGAGATCCAGACCGACATGACCGGAAAGAACGTCGACCGGACCCGCCTCATTCACGAGGTGGGCCACTTCGTGGACTCCGCTGCGGGAAGCCGCACCGGGGAGGACTTTGCCATCTCCAGCTCTGACGCCTGGCAGACCCTCTTTGCGAAATATGAGTCCTCACTCCTTGCCGGCAGCGCCTACCAGGCAGTGCCGGATCTCTACTCGGCTTCAGAGGGCTGGGCGGATGCCTTCCGTCTGCTCTGGACTGACCCCGCCGCCCTGCAGGCGATCTCAGACGATCTCTTCCAGTTCGTGTACCAAAAGTCCATCTCCCTTCCCGTCTCGGGCGGGGACATTGATCTGACTGCCGCGGACTGAGCGCCGCTCCGAACAAAACACCGGGACCGCAGTACTGCGGTCCCGGTGTTTTTATGCTTCTGCGATGGTATTTAGCTTTCTTTCCCGTCCAGAATCCCGGCAAGATCCCAGGCAGAGAGGTCCTCCGGGATCCAGAGCCTCCCGGAGAAGTACTGCTTCCCCTCCTTCCGGTAGCGGGCCTCCCGCTCCTTTCCCGTCTTCTCCTCGGTGTGGACGAGGGCCAGGGTTTTGACCGAAAGGCGCTCTGCCAGCATGCAGGCGTCCTTCACCGTGGAGTGGTGCTTCTCATATGGGTGGAAGATCTCCCGGTCCGCATCAAGGCAGAAGGCCTCGTGGATCAGAAGGTCCGCCCCCGCCGCGTAGGACTCACAGGCGCTGCTGCAGGGCTCATCCCCGCAATAGGTGAGCTTTGCCCCACCGGGCGTCTTCAGACAGAAGCCGGACTGTGCCGCCTTGGTGGAGTGAATGTCAAAGAAGGTGACGGACTGGCCAAGGATCTCTTTCGTCTCGCCGTCCTCCACCGCAGTAAACCGGACCCGCTCCGAAAAGCCGGGGACCTCTCTGGTCACAAGGAGCCGTTCGGTCATGTCCCGCAGGATGCCCGTCACCTCCCCGTTTCCGTAGATCACAAGGGGCAGGGTATCCTCTCCCCGGCTCAGCTTCTGACACCGGTCCCGAAGGAGCCAGAACACTCCCAGGATGTGGTCCAGGTGCCGATGGGTCACAAAGATCGTCCCAATCTGCCCCGGGCGCACTTTGCTCTTTCGAAGCTGCCGCAGGATGCCGTTGCCGCCGCCCGCGTCCACGAGAAAGAACGGGTCCTCCTGCCGGGCAGGATCCTCCAGCAGGAAGCAGGTGTTGTAGTACTTCGTGACGCCGGCATTGCCGGTGCCCAGGAACGTGAGTTTCATGGAAATCCCCTCCCCCTGTCAGGTCCCTATCCGCGGTAAAGCGCTGCCAGAACCGCATAGACCAGGATCGTCACGGCAACGTACAGGGAGTTGGTCGTGGAGACAAACTCTGAGCCCTCCGGATCGCGCACATAGGTCTGCATCGCAAAGGTGGTCGGTGCTGCCATGTACATGATGGCGGCAAAGACCATCTCCTGGTTGCCGGGAAAGAGCCTTGCGACCGCCAGGGCTGCCAGGGAGGCAGCACAGATCTGCACGATGAGGCGGCTAAAGAGCGGACGGATGCTGCGGCGGATCTTCGCGGGATTCAGCGAGATGTCATATCCCACCGCCAGCAGAATCAGGCAGTTCATAGGGGCTGTCAGGATGGTCTCACAGGAGGTGTATACCGCCCCCGCGGGGACCTGGAGCAGTGCCTTGGTCCAGCCAAGAAGCCCCACGATGACACCAAGAAGTGCCGCCACAAAGGCCGGCGTGTGCAGGGCACTGCGAAGGAGGGACGAAGGAGATGTCTTCTCCCCGCTCTCCTGCTGCTGCAGCATGCCCATCCAGATGGAGAAGCCAAAGAGCTCTCCCGCGATGTCGATGACCGCGATGTTGGAGAGGGCGTCCTGCCCGCAGATCGTGGCATAGAGCGGGTAGGCCAGCATGCCGCCCTCGTAGAGGCTCACCAGGTACGGGATGTACCGCGCGGTGCTGTCATGAAACGTGCGTTTTAAGAGAAAGCCCGCGCCGAAGGTGGCAACCTCGATCACCAGGATGACCGCCACGGTGATCCAGGTCCTTGCGGAGTATTCCGCCGTGGAGAGGGCATTGAAGATCGCAACGGGGAGCAGAATCCGTGAGACCAGAAACTTGATGTCGTCGATGCCCGTCCGGGACACCCAGTGCCGCCGGCGCAGCACCATCCCAAGAGCGATGACCAGAAGAACCGGTATCACTGCGCTGAGGGTCTGCATGTTGACTTCCTTTCTGTCAAAGAAATGTCCCGGAAAACCCGGCAGTTCGGGGAGCGTTCTCCGGACTGCCGGGTTTCGGGTTTGATTTGGTTTTCGTTATGCGTCCTGGCCGTTCTCACAGACCCGCGGCACACGGGGATTGATGTCGCAGACAAGCTCATAGTTAAACCTGCCGGAGAGGTCCCCAAGGGCCTCGCAGGTGATGGTCTCGGATCCGTCTGTCCCGACGAGCGTCACAAGATCCCCCTCGGCGGCGCCGGGGATGTCCGAGATGTCCGCCATCAGCTGGTCCATGCAGATGCGCCCGAGGATCGGTGCCCGCTTTCCGCGGATCAGCACATATCCCTTGTTGGAGAGACTCCTGGGATAGCCATCGCCATAGCCCACGCTGACCGTAGCGACCCGGGTCGTTCTGTCTGTAACAAAGGTCCCGCCGTAGCTCACCGCCCGGCCTGCCGGCAGATCCTTGACAAAGACCACGCGGCTGTACCAGGAGAGTGCGGGGCGCAGGGACACGATGTCCTTCGGCACCTCCTCAGAGGGCCAGAGACCATAGAGCGTGATGCCTGCCCGGACCAGATCCATGTCGTTCTCCGGGAAGCGGATGAGCCCGGCGCTGTTGTCGCAGTGCCGGATCGGAACGCGGTACCCGAGCTCTTTTTCAATCCGGTCCGTGAAGTGCCGGAAAGCCTGCGCCTGGGTCATCGTGGGAT
>JBJEYC010000216.1:0-2172 GCA_051886435.1 Lachnospiraceae bacterium | reverse complement strand
CAGATCCTGGACGGAAAGGACATCTTCGGCAGGGACGCAAAGTTCGCCCGGGTGCCGATCGATGACACCTATCCCAGGTACCTTCGGGAGCACGAGAAGGAGTTTGACTACCTGATCCTGAAGGAGGAGGCACCGGCAAAGCGCGCCCTGCGGCATGCAAGGGAGCGGGCGGAGGATGCCCTCTTTCAGGCATCCCTACCGGCAAGGCGGCTGGCGAGGCGGATTTTAAAGCGGGACGGCAAGGAATGAGCGGGGCAAAGAAGGTCTCGGTGTGCCTTCCCACCTACAACCACGAGGAGGAGGCAGCAAGGGCCCTGGAGAGCCTTGGAGCGCAGGATTTTCGGGACGCAGAACTTATCGTCAGCGACGACTCGGAGGAAGACGGGGTCGAAAAAAGGGTGCGCGCTTTTTCGGCAAAGAACCCGGACATCCCGGTGACCTATGTCCGGAACCACCCGAAAAAGGGCCACATCTTCAACTGGAATGCTGCCCTGGACCTCGCCTCCGGCACTTATGTGAAGATCCTCTTTTCCGATGACTTTTTTACAGATGAACACGCACTCGGGGCCTATGTGGACCTTCTGGAGCAGAACCCGCAGGCAGACCTTGCCTTTTCCGGTTCCCGGCAGGTGCGCCTGGAGGAGGCGGGAACCCTCGCTCATCTGGAGGAGGACGCCCCAAAGGAACGCGCTGCCTCGGATGCCTTCCTTCAAAATCTGCAGGCGGACTGGCGGTATCTCTTCCTCGGAAACGAGATCGGCGCCCCCAGCGCGGTGATCTTCCGAAGAAGTACCGGCGCGCGCTTTGACGAAAAGAGCGGCTGGGCCAGTGACATGTACCTGTACGCGGACCTTCTGAAGAATAATCCCCGGTTTGTCTGCACGAAGGCGCCGCTTATCTCGATCGGCATGCACCCGGGGCAGTACACCGAGAGCTTTGCGGAGAAGGACGAGCGGATCTACGCGGATTACCGGTATTTTTACCTAAAATATGACCTTTCCGCCTCACCGGCCTGCCGGGCTTACTTTCTGTCCCGGTTTCTGGTGAAGTACAAAAAGCCCTGGCAGGAGGCAAAGGATCTCGGGTACACAAGAGGTGAGTATCTGAAAGCCCTTGCCGGCGAGGGGCAAAGCACCCTGCGCTCCTTTCTGGGCGCGAGAATGAGGTTTTTGTCGAAATGATCGTACTGCAGCTCTCCGGAGGACTGGGCAATCAGATGTTTCAGATCGCCATGGCATGGCGCCTTGCGTCGGAGGGAAAACAAGTCACCCTGGACGATGCCACGGCCTACCGGGAGATGGGAGAAAAGGCGAGACCTCTGCAGCTTGCAGATGCCTTTGGGATCACTTACCCAAAGGCTTCCCGGGAGGACATCTCGCGCCTTCGGGACGAGAGTCCAAAGCTTATGGACAGGGTCCGCAGGCGGCTCTTTGGAAGAAAGCTCCGGGAGGTCCGGGACCGGGACTTTGTCTATGATGCCTCTCTCCTTTCCCTCGGTGAAGTGTACCTTGCGGGGACCTTTCAGTGCCCGGCCTATTTCACTCCGATCCGGGAGAAAGTCCGGGAAAACTTTGTCTTCACAAAAACGGCAAGGGAGGCTTCCCCTGCAGTACAGGCGATGGCGGAGCGTATCCAAAAGGCCGGAAACTCCTGCAGCGTGCACCTTCGCTTTGGGGACTATCTGGAGAAGGCCAGTGTCTACGGCGGGATCTGCACGAAGGCGTACTATGAGGCAGCCCTGCGGCGGGTGCTTGCCGCGCGGGGCGGGGCCGTCTTTTTTGTCTTCTCGAATGACGAGGAGAAGGCCGCTTCCTGGATCCGGGAGGAAGAGGCACAGTTTCAAAGCGCTGGCGCTTCCTTTGTCCTGGTCACCGGAAATGACGAGAACCACGGATACCTGGATCTGTACCTGATGACGCTGACAAAAGACCACGTGATTGCCAACTCGAGCTTTTCCTGGTGGGGCGCGTATCTGGGAGAGAAGCCGGGAAGCCTTGTGATTGCGCCTTCCATCTGGATTCATGAGCCGGACGGCTCGGAACTGCAGAGGCGGGACATCTATACAAAAGAGATGATTCTCCTCACCCCCAGGGGAGAGGATGCGGACGAACTGATCGGAAAAGAGCCGGGAGAAACGCCCCTTGTCTCAGTCATCACCGCCTGCTACAACAT
>JBJEYC010000215.1:0-2178 GCA_051886435.1 Lachnospiraceae bacterium | reverse complement strand
ATGATGGCGCCTTACGGTGCCCTCATCACCCGGGCGTTCCATGAGAAGCACATCTACAAGGAGTACATCGGGGTGGATGCCTGTGCGGCAAACCTGATGCGGCCCGCCATGTACGGGGCTTATCACCACATCACGGTGCTGGGAAAGGAAGACGCTCCCTGCGACCACAAGTACGACGTGACCGGGTCCCTCTGCGAGAACAACGACAAGTTTGCGATCGACAGGATGCTGCCGAAGATCGACATGGGCGACCTTCTGTTCATCCACGATGCCGGTGCCCACGGCTTCTCCATGGGCTACAACTACAACGGAAGGCTCTGGTGCGCGGAACTCCTTTTGAAGGAGGACGGGAGCGTTCAGGAGATTCGAAGGGCTGAGACCGTGGAGGACTACTTCGCGACCTTCGACCACACCGAATTTGCGAAAAAGCTCGGCCTTGTCAAGGACTGAGGAAATCAGAAAGTCTGTAACAGCAATGCAAGCGATGCTTCCCCGGGAAGGTCCCGGGGAAGTTTTCATATCGAGGGAAACTGCTTGGAACGGGAAACGCCAAAACAAAAGATCTGCGGCCGGCTCTACCGGGTCTACGGCATCGTGCAGGGGGTGGGCTTTCGTCCCTTTGTCAAGCGCGCCGCGGACGCGCTCTCCCTGTCCGGGAGCGTATGCAACCGGGGACCCTTTGTGGAGATCCGGGCCTTCGGTTCAGCGCAGTCTCTGGACCTCTTGAAGGAACGCATCCTGACTTCGCCCCCGGAGCGGGCCGTGGTTCTGAAATTTGATGAAGCCCCCCTTGCGGAGCCCGCCCCCATGGGACCCTTTGTGATCCGGGAGAGCTCCCAAATTTCCGGGGAGATCTTTGTCTCCCCGGATATCGCGATCTGCCCTGCCTGCGAGCGGGAACTCTTTGACAGGAACAACCGCAGGTACCTCCATCCTTTTATCAACTGCACCTCCTGCGGGCCCAGGGTCACGATCCTCGAGGGCATGCCCTACGACCGGGAGCGGACCAGTATGCGCGCCTTCCCGATGTGCCCCGCCTGCCGCTATGAGTACACCCACCCGAGCACCCGCCGCTACGATGCTCAGCCCGTCTGCTGCAACGACTGCGGGCCGAGAGTCTACCTGCTGCATCCCGGGGAGGCATATTCCCTGCCCGTCCGGGTGGAGGACCTTCCCACAAGCGAGACGGATCACGCCGCCATCACGGCCGCAAGGCGGTGCATTCGGGAGGGCGGAATTGTCGCCGTCAAGGGGATTGGGGGCTTTCACCTCTGCTGCGACGCGTCGAACGAGAAGACAGTTTCCCTTCTGCGAGTCCGGAAGCACCGCCCGCAGAAGCCCTTTGCAGTCATGATGCGGGACCTCGACGCAGTCCGAAGGGAGTGCATGGTCGGGCGCGAAGAGGAAACGGTTCTTTCCGGCCACCAGAAGCCGATCGTTCTGCTTCCCAAACAAAAGTCCGGCACCCGTCTTGCCCCTTCCATCGCCCCGGGACAGGACACGGTGGGGGTGATGCTTCCCTATGCGCCGCTTCAACTCCTCTTGTTTCGCTATGATGACGGGATCGAGATTCCGGATGCCCTGGTCATGACAAGCGCCAACGCTTCCGGTGCCCCAATCTGCCGGGACGATAAGACGGCACTTTCAGAGCTCTCGAACCTGTGCGATCTCATTCTGTCCCACAATCGGGAGATCCGCCTTCGCTGTGACGACTCGGTGATGACCTTCTTTGAGCACAGTCCTTACATGATCCGAAGATCACGGGGGTATGCGCCGCTTCCCTTTGTGGTGGGACATCCCTTTTCGGGGTGCGTCCTTGCCGTCGGGGGCGAACTCAAGAACACCTTCTGCATCGCCAAGGGGAGTCTTCTGTATCCCTCCCCCTACGTGGGGGATATGGGAGATATCCGCTCGGTGCAGGCGCTCTCGGAGTCAGTGGCAGACCTGTCACACCTTCTGGAGGCAAAGCCTGAGGCCGCTGCCTGCGACCTGCACCCAGGCTACCAGACGAGCGCCTATGCAAGGCAGCTTGGCCTTCCTCTTGTCCCGGTCCAGCACCACTACGCCCACGTGCTCTCATGCCTGGCAGAAAACGATGCGCTGGATGAAACCGTATATGGCGTCTCATTTGACGGCACCGGGTACGGGACCGACGGCACGGTCTGGGGCGGAGAGATC
>JBJEYC010000214.1:0-2178 GCA_051886435.1 Lachnospiraceae bacterium | reverse complement strand
GAATGAAAAGGTATTCCTTCTGGATGAACAGGATCAGGAAGTGACCGGTGAGGGAACGGTCGGGGAGATCTGTGTCGGCGGCACCTGCGTTGCAGCCGGATATTACCGGGAACGGGAAAAGACGGAGGCCGTCTTTGTGCAGAATCCCCTGAATAAGGCCTGGCCGGAGCGGATCTATCGGACCGGGGATCTGGGTAAGTATGATGCACAGGGGAATCTCATCTATGTGTCCCGGAAGGACTTTCAGATCAAGCATTTGGGACACCGGATCGAGCTCGGTGAGATTGAGACCGATGCGATGGCCTGCGACGGGGTCACCAGGGCCTGTTGCATCTATGACAGCGAGAAGAAAAAACTGGTCCTATTCTACACGGGAGATCGGGACAAAAAGGAACTGGAAAAAGACCTGCGCACCAGACTGCCGGACTTTATGGTGCCGAACCGGACCATTCAGATTGACAGGATGCCGCTCAACAAGAACGGCAAGATTGACCGGCATGCTCTGATGGATCAGTATCATGGCGGAAAGTAAATGAAGGGAAAGTGAAGATGGAAGATCATACGCTGATCGGAATCCTGCAGAAGTACGGGACACCGACATACGTGTTTGATGCAGGTGCATTTCAAAGGCGGATCCGGGAAGTCCGCAATATTCTGGGGGAGCACATTTTCCTGTGTTACTCGGTAAAGGCAAATCCGTTCCTGATCCCTGCAGCGGCAGAGGCGGCAGACCGGCTGGAGGTATGCAGCCCGGGAGAGCTGGAGATCTGTGAGAGTCTGTCTGTCCCGATGGAGAAGGTGGTATATTCCGGTGTCAACAAGGAACCCGGGGATGTGCGGCAGGCCGTCGGGGACGCGGTTGGGTGCTGTACTGCAGAGTCCCTTCGCCACGTAAAGATCCTGAATGCCGAGGCCCTGCGGGCGGGCAAAATCATCCCAGTGCTGCTTCGGTTAAATCACGGATCGCAGTTTGGCATGTCGAAGGAGAACCTGCTGTCGGTCATTGACCACAGACAGGAGTACCCCGGCATCGACATTGTGGGCATTCACTACTTTGTGGGCACACAGCGGAAGAATCGGGATCTGCATCAGCAGAAGGATGAGCTTCGGATGCTGGAGGACCTGTTCCAGGAGGTGAGAGAGCAGCACGGCTTTGTCCTGCAGAAACTGGAATACGGCCCGGGACTTCCGGTCCCTCTGTTTGCGGGAGATGACTTTTCGGATACCCTGGCTCCTGCCAGAGAACTGGCTCCCGCGCTGCAGTACGTGGCGGAGTTCGCAGAACTCACGGTGGAGGCGGGTCGTTTTTTGACCACAGAGTGCGGATTCTATCTGACCCGGGTCATGGATCTGAAGACAGCAGGCGACAAGCACTACTGCATCGCGGATGGCGGAATTCATCATGTCAACTATCTGGGCCAGCTGATGGGGATGAAGCTGCCGGTGATTCGGCACTATCAGGGAAACGGAGATCCGGATCAGAGCCCTGCCGAGATATCTTATCACCGCCTACAGGATGATGAGAGCCACGAGTACACCCTGTGTGGGAGCCTCTGCACGACGAACGATGATCTGGTGCGCTCGGTCAGGATGGCAGAGCTTTGTCTTGGGGATGTGCTTGCTTTTGAGAACATCGGCGCTTATTCTGTTACGGAGGCGATGTACCTGTTCTTGAGCAGGAATCTGCCCAAAATTGTCCTGGTGCAGCAGGACGGGAGCTGGCTCCTTGCGAGGGATGCAAAGAAGACCAGTCCCATCAATACGGTCTGCGGCAGGATGGACAGGATGTAATCGGATCAAGCAGAGAATAGAAATTGGAAACGGAAGGAAGCAATCATGGATGAACTGATTCAGATTTTGTCAGATGTGAAAGACGATGTGGACTTTGCAAACTGCACCACACTGATCGACGACGGAATTCTCAACTCGTTTGATATTCTTCAGATCATCAGCGAGCTGAACGATGCCTATGACATCTCGATCCCCGCATCGGAGATTGTGCCGGCGAATTTTAACAGCGCCAAGGCACTCTATGCGATGGTGAAGAGACTCCAGGATGCCTGAGGAAAGAGAGCGGGAATTGAAGAGTAGAAGAGTTTACAGGGTGATCGCAGCGGGGTTACTTGCCGCTGCGATCACTGCCTGTGGAGACAAACAGACAGACCAGGCTGCAGAAAC
>JBJEYC010000213.1:0-2182 GCA_051886435.1 Lachnospiraceae bacterium | reverse complement strand
GCAGAAAAGCGCCTCCCAGTAGCCATTCACCGGCAGGGCATACTGCACGCCATCGGCAGGGCTTGCCGGCACGCGGGACATCTCGTAGTTGGCAGCGTATTCGGGGTAGTCCTCCTGGATTCTGGAAATTGGCATGACGCGTCCTGCCCGGATGAATTCGTCAGCGTCTGTTCCGGTAAAGAAAAAGAGTACATCCGGTTCCTGCCCGGTGCGAAAGTCCGTGAGAATACGGTTCTTGTACACCTCATCCGCCGTCTCGGAGTCATCCTGCACCGTGATGCCGGTCTTTTCCTCAAAGGAGTGTACTGCTTCCTGAAACAGGTTTGCGTTGCCATCCTGTCCGCCGTACGTGGTGACAACATTGAGTGTGATTTCCTCATCTGCGCTGCGTGTAGCTCCGACAGACCCGGCAGTCGTTTCCGCGCAGCCACAGAGGAAGATGCTGATTCCGGCCAGCACTGCTGTCATCTTCCTATTCATGATCTGGTTCCTCCTCTTTGCGGACAATCCGGATTCTGGAGATGGTCCAGCCGTCTTTTTCATGGAAAGACATTCCCGAGCCCTCCTCGTACATCAATCTGACTCTTCGGTGTACGTTTCGGATGCCGATCTCCACGGAGTGGAAGTCCCCTGTCTCATCCGGCACATCCAGAAGCTGATGAATTCTCTCCCAGTCACGCGCTGAGGGAACCCCGAGGTTCCAGACCTCGATGGTCAGGTCATTCTTTTCTCCCCGGATCACCAGGCGGATGGAACAGGTACCATCCTGCCCTGTTCCGTGTTCTACGGCGTTCTCCATGATGGGCTGAATGACAAGCCTTGGCACCATGACATCCAAAAGACGCTGATCAATTTCTTCCCTGCAGGTAAGACGTTCACCGAAGCGGGACTCGATGATGAGCCGGTACGCGTTGGCATATTCGAGCTCCTCGCGAAGCGCCACCTCACTTCTGTGATCCCGATTCATCGTGGCATTGAGCATGGTGGACAGTGCCTCAATCATGAGACTTGCCTTTTCGTCACCCGCGATGCGGGACTGCCAGTTGATGATCTCAAGGGTATTATTCAGGAAATGGGGATTGATCTGAGACTGCAGCGCCGCGAGGTTGGCATCGCGCAGGGCGATCTCCTCGACATAGATCTTCCGGTTCTGGAGCTTGAGGTGATCCGACATCTCGTTGAAATGGACTGCAAGGTCGTTGATTTCGCCGTTTTTTACGTTGGTCTCGACATGTGTGCCAAACTGCCCGTCTGCGATTTTTTTGGAAGCCTCTTCAAGACGACTGACCGGCATCGTGACACGCAGCTTCAGAAAACGCATCAGCATCAGTGCGAGAATGACGCCCATGACGCCGATAACAATGACAAGGAGTACCGTGTTCGTGATCTCGCCGTAAAATACGGATGTATTATATCTGACCGCCATGGTGAGATCGATTCCGTCAATGCTCTGCCGGCTGATCACGTAGTGCCGTCCTCTGCAATGCCAGATAAAGACCTGTGCGCTGGTATCGGCACCTGCAGCGCCGCTGAGATTTTTCTGGTCCGCATCGTCAATCTCTTCGGCATAGATGAGGTCCTGCCCGCACAGCACCGCCTCGGCGTTCTCCTGCCAGACATTTGTCAGCGGCCCGAAGACCGTTTTACAGTCCAGGCCGAGGATTATCGTCGCATAGGGAGAATAATCAGAATCAAGGAGATTGCGGACGAGGTAGGTGTTCCCGCCGCAGGTTACCAGTTTCATGGCAGTTCCGAGGTTTTGTGCTGCCGCTCTGCAGATGGGAAGATCATTCGTCTTGAAGTCTGTAACGGATATGTTTTCGCCGACTGCTGATTCACGGCTTGTGATGTAGGGGCGCTCAGGAAGTTCTTCGAATACAACGCAGGCAAGCAGAATCCCGTTTTCAAACTTGTAGTTCTGTGTCAGAAATCGGTTCATCGCTGTATACAGGTCTGCATGATTATAGCTTGAAAGGTATTCCGCGTACGCTTCCCGCACCGTCCTGCTGTAGGACGCTTCGAGTGACCGCTCCATGCAGTGGTTGAGCTCCGCCGCACTCTGGCGGCTGCCGCTTTCCATGGAAGTCAGGATGGATCTCTCATTGCGCTTGACAACACTGCGGCCCAGGATCAGTGACATCAGAACCATGAGAATCATCAGCGGAACAAACCAGAAAAACGC
>JBJEYC010000212.1:0-2184 GCA_051886435.1 Lachnospiraceae bacterium | reverse complement strand
CCATGCTGATCGATGTGGCCACCCCGGAGCGCATGGATGCCCTCTCCTCCGGCGGTTACGCCTACGGATATCTGGGATCCTGCATCCCCTTTATCGGTGCCCTGGCCGTGTATCTTCTTGGCACCATGGGAAAGATGCCGATGAAGCTCTCGATCTTTCTCGCCTTCCTGATTGCCGGAGTCTGGTGGCTTGCCGTGACGATTCCCCTTCTGAAGAACTACCGCCAGACTCACTTCGTGGAGCGGGAGTCCGCTGCCCTGAAGGAGAGCTTCTCCCGTCTTGGCAGGACCCTCACCAGAATGTACCGGGAGGAGAAGCACGTCTTCTGTTTCCTGCTCGCGTTCTTCTTCTATATTGACGGTGTCTATACCATCATCGATGAGGCGGTTGCCATCGGCACCTCCCTGGGACTGGATACCACGGGACTGTTGGTGGTGCTCCTTCTGACCCAGGTGGTCGCTTTTGCTTTTGCGACACTGTTCGGAAAGCTCTCGGAGAAGTACAGCACGATCTCCCTGATCAGCGTATGTATCTTCGGCTACTTCTGTGTGGCGATTCTCGCCCTGTTTATGCACACGCTCTGGCAGTTCGGCATCATGGCCTTCGTGGTGGGCATGTTTCAGGGAGCGATCCAGGCGCTGTCCCGCTCCTACTACGCATCGATTATTCCGGCGGACAGCTCGGGCGAGTACTTCGGCCTCTATGACATCTGCGGCAAGGGTGCCTCCTTTGTGGGCACCATGCTGATCGGCATCACCGTCAGCATTACGGGCAGCATCAACATCTCTGTTGCCGCGCTGGGCATCCTGTTCATCATCGGCTTCCTGCTGCTTCGCCGGTCCGCGGTGCACGCGAAAAACCGGAAGCAGTGACGGGTGCCTCCAAACATCCTGCAGTGTGAAATGATCCTCTCCGGGCAACTGCCTGGGGAGGATTTTCTCTCTTCTTTTATTGTCACTCTATTGTCATTCCTGGGTAAAGCTGTACTGGAATATGCCCCAAATCCGGTGGTATCCTGTATCTGAAAACGATTGCAACGCAGACGCCCCGAAGTGTTCCCTCGGGTTCCAACAGGAGGTGCGCCATGTTATCGGATACCGTCAACTACCTGATCATCAATGCCGGGTGCTTCGGCTTTACGCTGATTATCCTCTTCAACCTCAGTCAGGACGTGGGCAGTGCACTGGAGATGCATCTGCTCCGGATGATGCTGGGCGTGTTTCTCTTTTATCTTGGCTGTGATGAGTTCTGGGAACTGGCGGTCCGGAAACTGCTGCCCATTCCCTGGCAGGTGCGGTCGGTCTGCAACGGGATCAGCCTGTTCAGCATGGCCCTGCTCAGCTATCTCTGGTTCCTGTTCGCCGAGGTGCGCATGCGGCAGAATTTACTGCGCCGCGGCTGGTTTATTGCGCTGACAGCGGCGCCGATCCTCCTGGTCACGACACTTCTTGTCACCAACGTCTTTACGGGGTTCGTGTACTACTCGGACGAGACCGCGGAGTACCACGGCCCGGCTTACATGCTCGTCAGTATCATCGACATGTTCTACCTGCTTGGTATCACTATCCATGCGGGAAGGAAGGCGCACCGCGACCACTCCAAGTCCAAGCGGCGGGAATACTACACCATGACCACGTTTGTACTCTTCCCGTTTTTTGCCGGTGTGTTCGATAGTATTGTTCCCAACACGGCCATCATGTCCCCCTGTGTCTTCTCCGCACTCCTTCTCCTCTATGTCAGCATGCAGAATGCCCAGATCTATCAGGACGCGCTGACTGGACTCAACAACCGCCGCAGCGCCGACCAGCGGCTCGAAAACATGATGCAGAGCGTTGGCGCTGACAACGGGCTTGTCGTCTGCATGATCGACGTCAACCGCTTCAAGACGATCAACGACCGCTACGGGCACATGGAGGGAGACCGTGCCCTGCAGACCACGGCGAAAGGCCTGGCGCGCATCGCAGGACAGTATTCGGTGTATGTCTGCCGCTGGGGCGGGGATGAGTTCATGATGATCGGCGCCCAGAGAAAGATCGGATCTCCCGCTGACTTTGCGCAGCAGATCCGGGACGGGGTCCCGGAGGAGGCAAAGCGGCAGAACCTCCCCTATGAACTTTCCGTCAGCGTGGGGTACCGGCTCTGTACCAGCCCGGAGGAGACGCCTGAGGCCATCGTGCGGGACGC
>JBJEYC010000211.1:0-2188 GCA_051886435.1 Lachnospiraceae bacterium | reverse complement strand
AACAACCTCTACGGCTACATCATCATGATGATGGGCACCGACGTCATCTCGATCTACATCTTCATTCAGTACTTCGAGAATCTGCCGGTCTCCCTGGACGAGTCGGCCATCCTCGACGGCGCCGGGTACTTCACGATCTTCTACCAGATCCTGCTCCCGCTCTTAAAGCCCGCCATTGTGACCTGCGTCATTCTCAAGGGCACCAACGTGTACAACGAGTACTACTGCGCACAGCTCTATCTCCAGGACAAGACGAAGCTGTGCACCGTCGCCACCTCCCTGTACACCTTTACCGGACCTCTGGGCAACCAGTACAACATGATCTGCGCGGGTGTCATCATCTCGCTCCTTCCGGCTCTCGTGGTGTTCCTGCTCTGCCAGAAGCAGATCTACAGCGGCATTGCAGCCGGTGCGGTGAAAGGATAACAAATCATGAGCACGGCACTTGAATTACAAAATGTTCTGGCCGATGAGATCCGGCAGGAGCTGACAGGCCACATCATCCCATTTTGGGAGAACCTCCGGGATCCGGAGTTCGGTGGATATTACGGCTATCTGGACTACGATCTGAAGCTCAACCGCAGGGCCGAGAAGGGCTGCATCCTTAACAGCCGGATCCTCTGGTTCTTCTCCTATGCGTATGAGACGCTCCAGGATCCGACCCTGCTTTTGCAGGCGCGTCATGCCTATGCCTTTTTGCGGGATCACTGCATGGACGCGGCGCGTGGCGGAATCTACTGGTCGGTCTCCTATGACGGGGAGCCGCTGGACACCACCAAGCATACTTACAACCAGGCCTTTGCGATCTATGCCCTCTCCACCTACTGTGAGGCGTCCGGAGATCGGAAGGCCCTGGACCTTGCCGGGGAGCTGTTTGACCTCATCGAGACCAGGATGCGGGATGCGGACGGATATCTGGAGGCCTTCGACGAAAACTTCGTCCCCGCTTCCAATGAGAAGCTCTCGGAGAACGGGGTCCTCGCAGAGCGCACCATGAACACGATTCTGCACGTGGTCGAGGCTTACACCGAGTACCTGCGGGTGCTCAAGCTCGTGGGAAAGAATCCTGACCGGGTGGAGAAGGTGCAGAACGTTTTGCGGGAAGCCCTTGCGATTGTGGAAAAGAAGATTTACCTGCCGGAGAAAAAGCGCCTCGGCGTGTTCTTTGACAGGGACTATCACTCGCTGATTGATCTTTACTCCTACGGCCATGACATCGAGGCAGCCTGGCTTCTCGATCGCGCAGCGGACGTTCTGGGAGATCCGAAGGTCTCGGAAGAGATCCATCCCATGACCGATATCCTGGTGGAGCAGGTCTACCGCCTCGGCTTTGACGGGCACTCGATCCCGGTGGAGCGGGAGAACGGCGTGCTCAAGCAGGACCGGGTCTGGTGGGTGCAGGCAGAAGCCATCAACGGTTTTCTGGGCGCCTTCGCAAGGCACCCGGAGCGGGAGGACTATGCGGAGGCCGCTGCGGCCGAGTGGGCGTTCATCAAGTCGTACGTGATCGACCGCCGGCCCGGTTCCGAGTGGTTCTGGTACACCGATGCGGAAGGGGTTCCCGCCCACAGCCCCATTGTGGAGCCCTGGAAGTGCCCCTATCACAACGGAAGAATGTGCCTTCTGGTGATCCGCAGGCACGCGGGACTGCCGCTATAACAACAAACGAGAAGGAGAACTGGCATGCTCTGTGAGCGCTATTACATCGAAAAAGAGAAGCAGGAAAAGCTGCTGAGAAGACCCAATTACAAGACAGGATTTTACAACGGCGTGCTGGACCGGTATGAGAACCCGGTTCTGACGAGGGACCATGTGCCGCTCACCTGGCGCTACGACCTGAACCCGAAGACAAACCCCTACTTTGAGGAGCGCCTTGGCATCAACGCGGTGCTGAACTCCGGGGCGATCTATCTGAACGGAAAGTTCTATCTCGTTGCCCGCATCGAGGGAAACGACCGGAAGTCCTTCTTCGGTGTTGCCGAGAGCGACAACGGCATCTCCGGCTTTCGCTTTTGGGATCACCCGATTCTTCTGCCGGATACCTGCCCGGAGGAGACCAATGTCTACGACATGCGCCTGACCCAGCACGAGGACGGCTGGATCTACGGCGTCTTCTGTTCGGAGAGCAAGGATAAATCGAATCCGGATCTCTCTGCCGCCGTTGCGGCAGCGGGAATTGTCCGCACAA